>NZ_JBEXHL010000006.1:0-360939 GCF_040607795.1 Amycolatopsis sp. NPDC005232
AACTGCGTGTAGGAGTTGGCGATGGCGACGATCGGCTTGCCGAAGTCGCTGTCGGTCATCCCGGTCGCGCGCCAGAGCGCACGCGCGCCCGCCGCGTTGCGGCCGTGGGTGGTGGTCCGGGAACGAAGAGTCGCCATCGCCGTCCTTCTCGAGTGCTTCAGGTGACTCGACTCTGACCGGTGACATCCAGGCATGCAACGCACTGGTTCGAGGGAATTCTTGCGACGTTGGCAACAGTGGCCGCACAAGACTCAACAGATGAAGGCGCCGGATGAATTGATGGCCGGCGTCACCTCGCCTTAGCGTCACGGCGACCCCCAGGGCGCGAGGAAAGGAAACACCGTGGCAGCACGTGGTCTCACTTGGAGCCAGCTCTACGTCGGCCAAGAGTTCGAATCGGCGACCCGCAGCATCACCGAGGGCGACGTCGTCACCTTCGCCGGCACAACCGGCGACTACTCCGAAGTCCACGTCAGCCAGGCGTATGCAGAGAAGACCGAGTTCGGCGAACGGATCGCCCACGGTTTGCTGGGCCTGTCCATGGCGCACGGGCTGATGCTGGGCGGTGGCCTGCTGTTCGGGACCGCGATCGCGTTCCTGGGGCTCTCGGAGTGGTCGTTCAAGGCCCCGATCCGGTTCGGGGACACCATCCACGTTCGCTTCGTGGTGGACGAGCTGCGCCGCCGGACCAAGCGCCCCGACCAGGGTGTGGTCACCTTCGCGGTGGAGCTGGTCAACCAGCACGGGCAGATCGTCCAAAGTGGGCGCAAGGCGATCCTCCTGCACGCCGAACCGGAGGACGCGCCGCGTCCGGCGGAGCACGAGGCCGTGGAACCCGCGCGATGAGCGGCGGCGGGGGACTGGGTGAGGTCTACGAGGGCGTGCGCGTCCTCGATTTCACCCAGCTCGAGCAGGGGCCGTCGGGAACCCAGGTGCTCGCGGACTTCGGGGCCGAGGTCATCAAGATCGAGCGCCACGACATCGGCGAGATCGGCCGCGACCACAGCCCGCGGGTCAACGGCATGAGCCCGCACTGGGCCGCCAACAACCGCAACAAGCTCAGTCTCAGCCTCGACCTCAAGGCCCCGGGAGCGCGCGACGTCCTCGAACGCCTGGTCAAGACGGCGGACGTGGTCGCCAGCAACTTCCGGCCCGGGGTCATGGAGCGGCTCGGTCTCGGGTACGAGGACCTCCGCGCGATCAACCCGCGGATCATCTGCGCGTACGCCTCGGGCTACGGGCGCTCCGGCCCCTACGCCGAGCGTCGCGGGCAGGACCTGGCCGCGCAGGCCATGGGCGGTGTCCTGGCCTTGACCGGATCCGCCGACTCGCCCACCGCGGCCGGCACGTACGCCATCGACTATGTCGCCGCGATGCACTTCGCCCAGGGCATCATGCTCGCGCTGGCCGCGCGGGAGCGCACGGACCAGGGGCAGGTCGTGGACTCGTGCCTGCTCAACTCCGCGGTGGCGCTGCACCTGCAGGAGGCGACGACCTACCTGAACACCGGGCGCGAGTACCCACGCCCGCCGCAGGGCGTCGCGCACAGCCATTCGACAGCGTTGTACGCGCGATACCGCACCGCCGACGATCGGTGGCTCGTGCTCGTGGGCGAGTATTTCGTGGACCGGCCGTGGCAACGGGTCTGCGACGCGCTGGGACTCGCCGAACACCGCGACGACCTCCGCTTCGCCACGACGCGCGGACTGGCCGAGCACGTCGAGGAAACCCACGCGCTGCTCCAGCGCGCCTTCGACCACCTGTCCCTCGACCAGGCCCTGAAAGCGCTGGAGGAGCAGGACATCCTCGCCGCGCCGGTGAACGACTACCCACACCTGTTCGAAGACCCGCAAGTTCTGCACAACGAGCTGGTCGTCACGGCCGAGCACCCGCACGCCGGCACGGTGAAGCTGGTCGGCCCGCCCGTGAAGCTCAGCGCCACTCCCGCACGAGTGCGAAACGCTCCGCCGACCGTCGGACAGGACAACGAGCACGTCCTGGCCGGCCTCGGCTTCACGTCCGCCGAGATCGCCCGGCTCCAGGAAACCGGAGTCGTCGGGATCGAGAACCGGCGGCACCGCGAAACCGGTGTCGCGCACTGGGGGCCGGTCGAATGAACGGGACTTCTTTTGCCGACCGACGAGTGCTCGTCACGGGCGCCGGCCGCGGCATCGGACTCGCCACCGCCCGTCGCTTCGCGAGCTTCGGGGCCGACGTGCTCATCGCCGACATCAACGCGGACCTGGCCTCGGCCGCGGCGCAGGGCATCCGCGCCGACGGCGGCCGAGCGGAGGCGTTCCCCCTGGACGTGACGTCCGCCGCGGCAATGGCCACCGCGGGTGACCGCGCGGGACACCTCGACGTCGTGGTCGCCAACGCCGGCATCCAGCTGTTCGGCCCGGCTTCGCAGCTGGACCCGCAGGACTGGGACCGCGTCCTGGAGGTCAACGGGCGCGGGACGCTGCTGACTCTCCAGCTCGCCGTACGGTGCCTGGACGACGGCGGCGCCATCGTCGCCCTGGCGTCGATCCAAGGATTTCTGCCCAACGCACTGTCGGCGCACTACGCGGCGTCCAAGGCCGCCGTCGCCAGCTTGACCAAGTCGTTCGCCGCCGAGCTCGCACCGAGGGGCATCCGCGTCAACGCCGTCGCCCCCGGACGCATCGCCACCGGCATGTCGGACCACGCCGACGCCGAGATCGGCCGGCTGACCGGGCAGGACGCCGGTACCGCGCTCGAACGTCGGATCAGCGACAACCCCCTGGGGCGTCTCGGTCGCCCCGAGGAAGTCGCGGCCGCGATCACCTTCCTGGCTTCGCCGGACGCCTCCTACATCACCGGCGAGTGCCTGAAGGTGTGCGGCGGTGACCTGATGACCTGACCCGGTCCGCCGCCCGCACGCCCACCCGCACCGCAACCGAAGGGGAACCGTGACAGACGCCTTCGAGGGAATCCGGATCCTCGACTTCACCCAGCTCGAACAGGGCCCCTCGGCCACCCAGGTCCTCGCGGACTTCGGGGCCGAGGTCATCAAGATCGAGCGCATCGACGTGGGCGAGATCGGCCGCAACCAGCAACCGCTGCTGGCTGCCGGGTTCAGTCCGCACTGGTCCGCCACCAACCGCAACAAGAAAAGCATCACCGTCGACGTGAAGAGCGACGCCGGCCGCGAGCTGATCCTCGACCTCGCGCGGAACGCCGACATCGTGGCCAGCAACTTCCGCCCGGGCGTCATGGACCGCCTGGGTCTGGGCTGGGATCAGCTGTCCGCCGTCAACCCCCGGATCATCGTCGCCTACGCGACGGGCTACGGCCTGTTGGGGCCCTACGCGCACCGCCGCGGCCAGGACCTGGCCGCGCAGGCGGTGAGCGGGTTGATGGCGCTCACCGGCACCCAGGAGAGCGGCCCGGTGCCGACCGGCACGTTCATGATCGACTACCTCGCGTCCATGCAGTTCGCGCAGGGGATGATGATCGCCCTCGCCGCGCGGGAACGCACCGGCCGCGGCCAGGTCGTCGACTCCAACCTGCTCAACGCCGCGATCACCAGCCACCTGCAGGAAGCCGCGACCTACCTGAACACCGGACGGCGCTTCCCCCGGCCCACCACCGGTGTGGCGCACCCGGGCAACACCGCGCTCTACGGTTACTACGAGGCCGCGGACGGGCTGTGGTTCACCTTGATCGGCGAGTACTTCGTCGATCACCCTTGGCAGCGCGCCGCTCGCGCGTGTGGACTGTCCGAAAAGGACGTCAACGAACCGCGTTTCCAGACCATCGAGGGGCTTCTCGAGCACACACGTGAGACCTGGCAGCTGCTCGCCGAAGCCGTCGCCAAGTTCCCGCGCGAGGAGATCATGGCGCGCTTCGAGGCCGAGGACGTCCTCGTCGCCCCGGTGAACGACTACGACGACCTTTTCACCGACCCCCAGGTCGTGCACAACGAGCTCGTGATCGAGGGTGATGTCGACGGGGTGGGCCGGGTCAAGTGGATCGGCATGCCGATCGCGCTCTCCGATACGCCGGCCCGGTTGCGTGCGGTCCCGCCGAAGATCGGCGAGCACAACGAAGAAGTCTTCATTGCGGCCGGTCTGGCCGAGGAGCGCATCGCGGCGCTGAAGAACGCGGGGGTGATCGGATCCGAATCGGATCGAGAGCGCGGGGGAAACGGGCCCCAGTGGTCCTGAGTTGTCCTTGGCCATCACCGTCGAAACAGAGAAAGTAGGAAGATGAGCGTTCACAGTCCTGCAGCGTCGCAGGGAGACGCGAGAAGCATCCGGAAAATCGTGCTGGCGGGCAGCCTCGGCACGTTGATCGAGTACTACGACTGGGCTCTCTACGGGTACGTCGCCGCCATCATCGCGCCGCTGTTCTTCCCCGGCGGCGACCCGACTGCCGCTCTGCTGTCCACATTGGCCGTGTTCGCGCTGTCCTACGTCATCCGCCCGATCGGCGGGATCTTCTTCGGTGCCTTCGGCGACAAGTTCGGGCGGCGACCGGCGCTGCTGGTCACGGTGGTCGGCATCGGCCTGGCGAACACGGCCATCGGATTTCTCCCGACCTACGCCAGCGTCGGTGTGCTGGCGCCGATCCTCCTGCTGATCGTCCGGGTCGCCCAGGGCTTCTTCGCCGGCGGTGAGGTCGGCGGCGCGGCCACCGTCATCACCGAAGCGGCACCGCCGGGCAAGAAGGGTTGGTACGCGTCGTTCGTGCCCGTCGGCACCAACGGCGGGTTCGCCATCGCCTCCGCCGCCGTGGGTCTGGTGTCGGGGCTGGTGACGACTAGCCAGATGAACGAGTGGGCCTGGCGCATCCCGTTCTGGTTCGGGCTTCCCCTGACGATCGTCTGCTTCCTCTCCCGGCGTTTCCTGCCGCGCATCGACAACGACGACAGCCCCCGCCACGGGTTCCCCCTGATCTCCGCCTTCCGCTCCTACCCCGGCCCGCTCATCAAGGGCATCCTGCTGGGCATCGGCGTCCAGGGCACCGCCTACGTCGGCGCTACCTTCCTGTCGATCTACCTCATCACCAGCCTGCACTACGCGAAAACCCCGGTTTACTGGATCACCGCGGGCGGGACCCTCTTCGGTGTGCTGATGACACCACTGGCGGGTCGGCTGGTCGACCGGATCGGCTCGGTGAACGTGACGATCATCGGTTTGGCCACCTACGCGATCGTGACCTACCCCGCGCTGGTGATCATGGACTTCAACAACATCTTCCTCGCCGGCGTGGGCTACTTCGTCGTCGCGGTCAACATGGCGACGGCGCAGGCGGGCAACTACACCCTTACGCCTCAGCTGTTCGGACCCGAGGTCCGCTACACCGGCACCGCTCTCGTGACCAACGTGTCGGTGGTCATCGCAGGTGGAACGGCTCCCTACATCTGCACCTGGCTGGTCAGCTCCACGGGCAACCTGCGGTCCCCCTACTTCTTCGTGCTCGGGGTCAGTCTGATCGGTATCGCCACGCTGCTGACGATGCGCCGGCTGGACGTCGCGCAAGGATCACGGCTCGGTGGCGAGCACGCTGATCCCGGTGGGCAGGCTCATTCTTCGCAGTTCCTGGGCAGCGACCTTCCGGAAGCGGCGGGCGGTCGGTGACAGCTCGGTGTAAGGCCGTGAGATAACGGCCAGTACACGACGTGGGCCCGGCCCGACGATCGGCACGCGCGCCAGATCGTCGAGCCGGTAACCCATGAACTCCAGCGCCGGCAGGGCGGACACGCCGAACCCGGCGCGGACCAGTCCGCCGAGCGTGGCGATGTTGGCGACCTCGAACCGAAGGCGGACTTCCGCTGCCGCGTCGGCGAGCGCCTGATCGGTGATGGCCCGGATGCTGGTTCCCGGGCGCGCGGCCACGTACCGTTCGGCGTCGAAATCGCTCCAGGTGACTTCGTCCCGGTCGGCCCACGGGTGGTCGTCCGGGGCGACGCCGTAGAACTTCTCCTCCAGCACCGGCGTGACCCAGAGCCCTTGCGGCACCTCGACGTCCGCGGTGATCGCGACCTCGACCGTGCCTTGTTGCAGGTGGCGCAGCACGTCGTCGTTACCGCCGTCGACGAGGTGGAAGTCGAGCGCCTCGTTGCCGGTGAAGAACGCGCTCAGCAGCCTTGGCAGGACCGCCGCCGCGAAGGACGCGAGGGTGGCGAGCGCCAGCGTGCCCAGCTGCGCTTTGGCGTAGCGGTCGAAGCGCTCGAGCCCCACCGACAGCGTGTCGATGAGCTGGTCGGCGACCTTGAGGAACTCTTCCCCCTCTGCGGTGACGACGACGTTGCGCGTGTCCCGCTGCAGCAGCGTCACCCCCAGCGTGCGCTCGAGCTGAGACACCGAACGGCTCAGCGTCGACTGCGACAGGTTCATGTGACGGGCGGCGCTGGTGTAGCTGCGGGTCCTGGCCACCTCGCGAAACACCCGAATCTGGTGCAGGGTGACGTCGTCGACGGCCATGTTCTCGTACTCCGCTCGCAGGTCGCCCCGGGTGTCCGGCACCGGGAACCGAGCCGAGGGCCTGCCCGGTTTCGGGCCTGCCCCCGGTCAGCATGTCATCGTCGCCGCGCCGCGCAACAGCGCGACCGGACATGGGCAAGGCCGGCCGGACGGGGTTTCCCGTCCGGCCGGCCTGGTGCGCGGCTCGCCCGCGGGGTCAGACCACCGACTGGGCGCCGTCCACCGTCAGCACGTGGCCGCTGACGAAGGACGCGCTGTCGGACAGCAGGTAACACACGGCTTCGGCCACGTCGTCGGGCCGGCCGAACCGGCCCAGCGGGATCTTGCCGAGCCGTTCCGCGCGGGACACCGGCTCCTCCAGCGTCGGGGCCGTCAACCGCGTCGAGATCACGCCCGGGGCCACGGCGTTGACCCTGATCCCGTGCTCGGCCAGCTCAAGCGCCAGCGCGTACGTGAGACCGACGATCGCCGCCTTGGCCGAGGAGTAGTGGGCGAGGTTGACCCGCGGCTGCCACGCCGCGATGGAAGCGAAGTTCACGACAGCGCCACCACCGTCGGCGGCCATCGTCCGCGCCACGGCTTGCGTGACCACGAAGGTGCTCCGCGCGTTGACGGCCAGGACCCGGTCCCAGTCGTCGGCGGACAACTCCAGTGCGGCTTCGCGGTTGTGGGCCCCGGCGACATTGACCAGCCCGGTGATGGGCTTGCCGTCCGCCAGGGTCTCGATCGTTGCCAGGGTCGCCGTGGTGTCCAGCAGGTTCGTGGCAGCGCCGGCCGCGCCGAGCTCGGCGGACAGCCCGGACAGCGCCGGGGAGTCGAGATCCATCAGCAGCACTTCGGCCCCGCGGGCCGCGGCTGTGCGCGCGACGACAGACCCGATGTCCCCGGCGGCGCCGGTGACCAGGATCCGGTGGCCTTCGAGCTGGTCGGTGAGCTTAGGGGTGCCGCGCCGGGGCCCGGTGGAGGTACTCACGGGTTACTCCTCGTCTTTCGTCGCCGACCACAGGGCGCGTTTGGCGGCGATGCGGCCGGAGATGAACGCCCACCCGACGTGGTTGCCGTGACCTTCCAACAGGAGGCCGCCCTGTCCGTTGGACCCGGCCGCGAACAACCCCGGGACCGGGTCGTCCTGCTGGTCGAGGACGCGCATGTCCGTGTCGATCGCCAGCCCGCCCTCGGTCAGCACGATCCAGCTCTTGAGCGGGCCGAGCGCGACGAAGTTCTGTTCGCCGCCGGCGGACTGCCCGAGCGAGAGGGCCAGCTTGCGCGGATCGGCGCCGATCTTGGCCGCCAGGTCCGCCACGGTGCGCGCGTTGTGGAAGATGTCGCGCCGGTTGCGGCGGTAGTCGTCGATGTAGGCGTAGGCGACACCGGGCGCGGTCGAGATGAAGTTGGGCCACTTCTTGAACTGGGTGGCCGTGGCCTCGTCCATCACCAGGTAGCCCTCGCCGCCCGGCTGGTCGGGCAGCTCCAGTTCCGGGCTCGCGCTTTCGTCGGTGAACCGCTCGCCCTCGGCGTTGACCAGGATCGCGCCCTGCTTGAAGACGTTCGGCGACGGCGCGAGGTAGGAGGTCGCGAAGGACATGATGAACGGCCGCTGGATCGCGTCCGGCAGCCACCGCAACGCCAGCAGCATGACCGTGGTCAGAATCCGCCACGGTGGCAGCTTCTGCAGCAGCAGCTTGCGCGCCGGAGTCACGAACCGCATCTCGGGGCCGACCGCGAGGTCACCGTTGAGGATGCGGCCGCCGACCTCCATCCCGAGCCGCAGACCGTCACCGGTGCTGGTCGGGTTGATGCCCTCGACCTGCGCCGCCCGGGCCGAAGCGAACTGACTGGTCTTGATCTCCACGCTGGAGCTGAAGTCGCCCGCGGCCAGCACGACTCCGCGGCGGGCCCGGATGACGCGCCGCGCACCGCTCGTGGTCTCGGTGTCGACCCCGACGACCCGGCCCTCCTCCACGACGAGGTGGCGCGCCGTCGTGTTCGTGAGGATGCGCACGCCCGCTTTGCGGGCCGCCCGTTCGAACCAGTAGATGTAGGCCGAGGAGTTCGGCAGGACGTTGTGCATGCGCGGGCTGCGGTGCGGGGGTTCGGGCATGGGGCCGAACAGCGCGACTCCGTGGTCCTGAACCCAGTGCAGCGTGTCCGCGGAGTTGTCGACGTACACCCGCCGCAACGCGAGGTTGTCGCGTTCCACGAGCGGACCGGCGAACTTGGCCATGTCCTCGAAGTGCTCACTCGGCGCGTCGGCCACGCCGGCTTTGCGCTGCAACCGGGTGCCGTTGGCGGAGAAGGAGCCGATCGACCGGCTCGTGGTCCCGCCGAGCTCGGGGTTCTTCTCCAGGAGCGCGACGCTCGCGCCCATTTCGGCCGCCTGGGTGGCGGCGGCCAGGCCCGCGCCGCCGCCGCCCACGACGACGAGGTCGTATGTGATCGCTGATTCTGTGGACAAAGTCGCTCCTTCGCGGCTATCCGGTTCGGGCTCGCAATTGATGGCGGTGCGCCGTGTTCAGCGCGCCGCGTCCCACCCGGCGACGGTCAGCACCGCTCGCATGCGCTCGGCGGCCAGCGCCGGATCCGGCAGCAGGCCGAGGGCGTCGGCTTGCCGGAAGACGTCGGTGATGTGGTTCACCGACCGCATGCCTTCGCGGCCGGTGACCATCCGGAAGCGGTCCTGGTGGCCGGAGAGGTAGGCCAGGAACACGACCCCGGTCTTGTACTCCCCGGCCGGGTGTTCGAACAGCCGGCGCGCGAGGGCGAGCGTGGACTCCATGTCGGCGGTGAAGCCGTCGGGATCTCCCGCGTCCAGCTTCTGGAAGGCGACGGACGCGATCGGCGCCAACGGGTCGAGGACCCCGAGCAGACCGTGGCTGTGGTGCTCACCGTCGCCGCGGATCAGCTTCGGGTAGTCGTGGTCGTCGCCGGTGAAGACCACGACACCGTCGGGCAGCTCGCGGCGCAGATGTTCCTCGCGTTCCACGTCCAGCAACGAGAACTTGAACCCGCGCAGGCGCTCCGCATGGCGCTCGGCCAGTGTGACGACCGCCTTGAGCGCCTCGTCGACGTCGGTGTGGCCCCAGTAGCCCCGCAGGGCCGGGTCGAACACTTCGCCGATCCAGTGGATCAGCGCCGGGGTTTCGACGCGTTCCAACACTCGGTCGTAGACGTAGGCGTAGTCCTGGGGGCCCGTCGCGACCCGGGCGAGCACGTGGCTCGCCCGCAGGACGGCGCCGCGGCCGAGGCTCTGGATGAAGTCGAGCTGTTCGAGGTAGGCGTCGGCGATGTCGTCCAGCGTCGGCGAGGTGACGTCGAGCTGGTCGGTGCCCGCGCCGCAGACGATCTCGCCGCCGACCTCGGTGGCGGCCTCGCTGGAGCGGCGGATCAGATCCTTGGTCTGCGCCCAGGTCAAGCCCCCCGGGCCGCGTTCGGAGGTGTCCATCGCCTCGGCCACGCCGATGCCGTAGCGCCAGAGGTGGCGGCGGAACGCGATCGTGGCCTCCCAGTCGACGGGGGGTTCAACTCCCGGCGTGTACTCGCCGAGCGGGGCGGCGACGACGTGCGGCGCGGCGTAGACGTCACGCTGGGCGAACGGGGCGGCGGGCGCGGGGAACTCGCGGGCGGGGCCCATCGTGTGCTGCTCCGCCGTGCCGTCCGGACGCGGAAGCTTGAGGGTGATCGAGTCGGCCATGCGAATTGCCTTCCGGGGGAGATGGTTGATGAGGGATGCGCGGTGGTCGTGGCCGGAGCCGCGGGTCAACGTGGGGTCGTGAGCAGGCGCGACGTGCGCTCCCGCAGGTCCAGGGCGTAGTCGAGATCGGAGCCCTGCCGGGGTTCGTCGCTGAGGACCTCGACCTGCCAGCGGCCGGTGTAGCCGACGCTGTCGACCAGCCGGACGAAGCCCGGCAGGTCGATCACCCCGTCACCGGGGCAGCCCCGGCCGCGCAGGAGGTTCGTCGTCGGGACCAGCCAGTCCGACAGGTCGACCGCCATGAGGTGGGAAGCCGCTGCGCGAACGGACTCGGTCAGATCCGGGTCCCACCACACGTGGTAGACGTCGAGGGTGATGCCCAGCCATTCGGAGGCGAACTCCTCCGCCAGCGCCGTCGCTTGGGCGAGCCGGGAGACGGACGACCGCTCCGCGACCATCATCGGGTGGAACGGCTCGATCGCCAGCCGCACCCCGCGGGCCTGGGCCTCCGGCAGGATCCGCGCGAGCCCCGCCCGGATCCGGCTGTCCGCCTCGGCGAAGGTGGTCGTCACGCCGCCGACCACCACCACGACCGCCTCGACGCCCAGCCGTGCCGCCGTGTCGAGCACCGCCAGGTTCGACCGCCACCGCGCGTCGTCGTGATCGTCCTCGGTGAAGTAGCCCAGCCGGCAGAGGCTGAAGACCTCGACCCCGAGGTCTTCGGCTGCCTTGGCGACCACGTCGACGCCGTCGCGGTGGACCGGAATGTCCCACACGCTCGCGGCCATGCCGGAGTCCGCGCAGACCTTCAGGAATTCGGGGGTGTAAAGGTCCAAAAAGGACCCCTGGCTGAGCACCAGTGAATCGTGGGACATCAGGCCGCTCCTCGCTGCTCGCCGGCGGTGTGGCGCGGGAATGCGGTGCGTGGGGTGTTCGTCAACTTTCCGTCAGCTCCGTTCTTCGGTGGGCGGGGGTGTGCGGTCAGAGCATGTAGTCGCCGCCGGAGACGTGGACGCACTCGCCGGTGAGGTAACCGGCGTCGTCGGAGGCGAGGAACGACACGACCGAGGCGATGTCGGCGGGGCTGCCCGGCCGGCCGGCCGGGATCTGCCGGGTCCTCGCGGCCCTCGCGGTTCCCGCCGCACTACCGTCCAATTCGGACTCGAAGGCATCGGCCCGCGCCCACAGCTGCGTGTCGATCATCCCCGGGGCGATCGCGTTGACCCGCACGTTCGGCGCGAACTCGAGCGCACAGGACTTCATGATGTTCAGCGCGGCCGCCTTCGACGCGGCGTAGTGCGGCGAATGCGGGGTGCCGAGCCGCGCCGAGCGCGACGCGATGACCACGATGCTGCCGCCCCGGCCCGCCGCTCGCAGGTGCCGTCCGGCTTCGCGGGCCGTGAGGAACGCACCCCAGGCGTTGACGTCGAACACCGCGTCCCACTCCTGCTTGGTGACGTCGAGCAATTCGTTGAATGTCTGCCGCCCGGCGTTGACCACCGCGATGTCCACCGGTCGCGCGAGCAGGTCCTCGGCTCGGGGGAGAAGGGCGCGCACCTGAGTCTCGTCGGTCACGTCGACCTGCAACGCTTCCGCGGTACCGCCTTGCTCGCGAAGTGTCTTGGCGGCCTGCTGCGCCGCGTCGCCGTTCACGTCGGTGAGCAGAACCGCGGCGCCGTCGGCGATCAGCCGCGTCGCGATCGCGAGCCCGATACCCTGCGCCGCCCCCGTCACGACCGCGGCTCGTCCGGCCAGCCTCACGACAGGCTCCCGTCGAGCTCGTTTTCCCGGCGCGCCACCGGGGCCTGGGTGATGATCGATCGTCACTGATCCTCCTGGGTGTCCTTCGCCGGCGGCGCTCGCGAACCGCCGGAATCCACGGCTCTGGGCACGACGGAACCTCGCGGGTATCCGAGACACCCGCGTTCCACGATCCGCAGAGCACACTCGCCACCGGCTGGGGTCCGCCGGGGCCGGCGATCAGTCAGCCGGACTCGCCGGCGGGTTCGACCGCCGGCCGTGCGGCGCCGAGAGAGGCCGCCGAGTCGCTGAAAGTCCGCACGCATCGACACTGGCGCCCGGGATTGAAATACGCAACGCACTGATCCGGGAAATCTGTTGCGTTCTGCGCATCATTCTGTGCACGCGCTTCAAGAGACGCGGTCGAGGGAGCCGAGGTCGGGGCGGGCACGGTGTTCTTGTCGGCATCAGGACGAGATCGACCGTGCCACCGCCTGGGTGCAGGCCGTTCTCGTCGCTGGTGGCGCCTCGTGCGCCCGACGGTTTCCCGGGTGGGGGGAGAATTGAAATCCCCTGGCGGCAAGGGTTTCTCAGAGCTGAGCGCGTCGGTGCGGGCTCGAGGTGCTCAGCCGAACACGCGCCGCTGGATCTCCTTGCGGTAGTCCTCGAGGGTGTTGTCCAGGTGGACCGCGGCGGCCTGCGCCGCGGCCTCCGAGTCGCCGTCGCGGATCGCCTGGTAGATCGCGGCGTGTTCGTCGATCGCCTCGGCGGCGTGCCCGCCGACCGTGCCGCGCAGGCCGATCGTGCTGGACTGGTGCTGCAGCCGCCGGACTTCGCGCACGGCGGCCAGGAGGAACTGGTTGTGGGACGCGGCCGCGATGCCGAGGTGGAACTCGTCGTCCCCGCGATCGAACAGCGCCGCCTCTCCGGTCAGGTGCCCTTCGCGGCAGGTTTCCGCGGCCGCTTCGATCGACCGGAGCTCCCCGGGGGTGGCCCGGGTCGCCGCCAGCCGGCTCGCGGTCATCTCCTGCACGCGGCGGAACTCGAAGAGCATGTAGACGTGATCGAGGTCGGTCGGCAGGAAAAAGCTGCCCCAGCGCGCCGAACCCAGCATGCCCTCGTCGTCGGCGACGTAGAGCCCGCGGCCTTTCTGCGCGCGCACGCGACCGATCGCGGAGAGGATCTTGACCGCTTCGCGAACGACCGTGCGGGACGTCCCCAGTCGTGTGGCCAGCTCGTTCTCGGTGGGCATGCGATCACCGGCCTGGAGTCGGAGCTCCGCGATGAGCTGGAGAATCTGCTCGGCGACGACCTCGTACCCGGGCCGGTACGCGGCCTGCGGCGGGGTCGCCACCTGGTCGCCACCACTCGGATCGGGTTCGACCGGTGCGGGCACGCCGTCCACCCACTCGCCTCCTTCGTTTTCGGTCACCGCGAGGGTACGACTTGATCCTCGCCGCCTCAAGGATCCTACACGTCGGCAGCGGATTGAGAAATAAGTACTACTCATTTTGGTGGCTCAGGCTCGAGGTCTCCTTGAGGGAAACTGGCCCGCACCTCTTGACGGAAGGCTTGGTACGGGCTCTTATATAGCTCCGAAGCGACCGCCCGCACCGCGTGGTCTCGCTCACGGGTCACAAGACTTGGGTGCGTAGATCGTGCCAAATGTGTCGGACATATATCCGCCACATGGTTCGGGTAAACCTGCGGTCCCCACGATGGAGTGGAGTAGCCATGACAGCCAAAGCCGATGCCGCCGGCGCCAGGAGAGCAACCCACCGCCGCGCCCGGTTCGCGGGTCTCGCGCTGGGCGTCGCCGCCGTGCTGGCCGCGGTCGCCGCGTGCGGCAACGCCGGGACCGGATCCGGTGCGCAGAACGGGTTCCAGCCGGTGCAGCAGACGGGCGGGAAGCTCACGGTCTGGGTCGACTCGACGCGGCTGCCGGCCGCGCAGCTGTACCAGAAGGCGCACCCGGCGGTGAAGATGGACATCGTCACCTACGACGGCGACGCCAACGGTTCGAACTACCTGCAGACCAAGGTGAGCTTGTTCAACCGCACCCGCAGCGGCTGGCCGGACGTGGTCTTCAGCTCCCAGAACAACGAGGCCTCCTGGGCGGTGCAGGCGGGGTTCACCGCGCCGCTGAACAAGGGCCTGGTCCCCGACGCCACCCTGCGCGGGTGGACTCCGGGCGCCAACGACCCGTGCACGGTCGACGGCACGCTTTACTGCGTGCGCAACGATCTCGCGCAGACCGTGCTCTGGTACAACGCACCGCTGATGCGGCAGTGGGGCTATCAGGTGCCGAAGACCTGGGAGGAGTACCAGGCTCTGGGCAAACGCCTGGCCACCGAGCACCCGGGCTACCTCGTGGGGACGGCAGGGGACAACTTCACCCCGGAGATCTACCTGTGGGCGAGCAAGTGCGGCGCCAACCGGATCACGGGCCCCAAAGCGGTCAAGGTGGACACGACGAGCGCCGAGTGCACCCGGATGGCCGCGCTCCTCGACAGCCTCGTCCAGAACCACACCATGGCGACCAGCAGCGTCTTCAGCTCGGACTTCGACAAGAACTCCGCGGACAAGGTCCTCATGATGCCGGGACCCTCGTGGTTCGGCAGCTCGATCTTCAACGAGGCGTTCAAGACGCCCGCGGGCCAGATCGCGGCCGCTCCGCTGCCGCAGTGGGCCGGGGACAACGCGCCTTCGGTCGGCAACGTCGGCGGTGGCACCTGGCTGCTGTCGGCCCACAGCGCCAACCTCAAGGACGCCGCCGATTTCCTGACGTGGGCGGCCACCTCCGACGAGTACCAGGGCAAGGTCTCGCCTGGCTACCCGGCGTACGCGCCGGCAGCGAAGACCTGGCTCGCGAAGCAGGCGTCCAGTGGCTACTACTCGGGTGACATCACCGGGCCCTTGCAGAGCGCGGCCGCGCAGGTGTGGCCGGGCTGGGGCTACGGCCAGTTCAGCCAGGAGGCGATCTGGGCCGCGACGGTCACCCCCGGGCTGACCGCGGGCAAGACGATCGTCTCGATGCTGCCGGACTGGCAGAAGGCCGTCACCGACTATGCGCGGTCCAACGGCTACGAGGTCAGTCAGTGAGCACTGCGTCCACCACCGCCCGCCCGGTCAGGAGCCCGTCGCGACGACGGCGGGGGACCTGGCCGGGCCGGGGCGGGCACCTGTTCGTCGCCGCGTATGTGGTGCTGCTGATCGCGTTCGGGGTCGTGCCGACGGTGTACGCGGTGTACTTCGCGTTCACCGACGCCGGCGACAACTTCGCGGGTTTCGCGAATTTCGTCGCGGCCGCCGGCGACTTCCGGTACCTGTCGGCGATCGGCCACGTGGCGCTGTACCTGGTGTGCTGGCTGGTGTCGCTGGTGGTGCTGGTGGTCGGGCTTTCCTTGGTCCTGCACCGGGTGCGCTCGGCCGGGGTGAGCCGCGTCCTGCGGTTCCTGTACTACATTCCGGGAGCGCTCGCCGGTGCGGCGAGCGTGATGGTCTGGTTGTTCGTGCTGGACCCGACGGTGAGCCCGGTGAGCTTCCTGATGCGTGCCTTGGGTTTCAGCACCTTCGGTCAGGTCGTGGCGCCGGGCCACCTGCCGGTGCTGTTCACCTTGATCGCGTTCTGGACCGGCGCGGGCGGCTGGATCGTGGTGATGTACGGAGCGTTGAACAACATCTCTCCCGATCTGCTGGAAGCCGCCCGGATCGACGGTGCGGGGGCGTGGCGCACGGCGTGGCACATCCAGATCCCGTTGCTGCGCAAGTGGATCGTCTACATGGCGATCCTGGCGTTCGCCGGCGGGACGCAGCTGTTCGTGGAACCGCAGCTGCTTTCGCAAGCCAGTGTCGGCGTCGCCGGCCGGGACTACTCGCTCAACCAGCTGTCCTACGACTTCGCCTTCCAGAACAACAACGTGAACACGGCCGCGGCCATCTCGGTCGAGCTGCTGCTGATCGGCCTCGTGGTCGCCGGTGTGTTCGTGGCCCGATCGGGGTTCTTCGATGCCGACTGACACCCGTATCCCGGCTGTGGCCACGACTTCGGTGGGAAGCGCCCGCTCGTCCTCCGGGCGGCCGCGGCGCGGCCGTGGTGGCCGGCGGTGGCCGAACCCGCTGTCGGCTCTGGTGCTCGTGCTGTTTCTGGTGTTCTTCGTGCTCCCGGTCGTGTGGCTGTTGCTGGCGGCTACGAAGACCGACGACCAGCTCGTGCACGGTAACCCGTTGTCGTTCGGTTCGTGGCACGCGCTCGCCGAGAACTGGACCGCGCTGACTTCCTTCCAGGACAACGCGATCTTCCTGTGGCTGCGCAATTCCGCGGTGTACTCGTTCATCGCGCTGGCCATCACGTTGTGCGTTGCGATCCCGGCCGGGTACGCCCTCGCGATGAACCACTTCCGCGGCCGCCGCACCTTGCTGGTCGCGACCCTGGTGGTCATGCTGATGCCGAACGCGACCCTGGTGGTGCCGCTGTTCCTAGAGGTGAACGCCGTCCACCTCATCGGGTCGATGTGGTCGATCATCCTGCCGTACTCGTTCTACCCGTTCGGGGTGTACCTGACCTACATCTACTTCAGCACCTCGCTGCCGCGTGATCTGGTCGCGGCGGCGGAGCTCGACGGCTGTTCGCAGTTCGGCGTGTTCCGGCACATCGCGCTGCCACTGGCGATGCCGGTGGTGGCGCTCGTCGGCTTCTTCAGTTTCGTCGCCAACTGGACCAACTACTTCCTGCCCTACGTCCTGCTGCCGGAGAGCGGCCAGTTCCCCGTCCAGGTGGGCCTGGGCACCCTGCTCAACGCGGTCCCGCAGTTCAACCCCACCGTCGGCAGCGCCGCGGTGCAGCGCCCGGAGCTGGCGCTGGCGACGTTGCTGGCGATCACGCCGGTCCTGCTCGTCTTCCTGTTCTCGCAACGCTTCCTGGTCGCGGGAATGCTCGCCGGCGCGACGAAGGAATAACCCACCCGGCTCGACGCGGAACCACCGTCCACGCGCGCGGCGGCACTTCGGGTGCCGTCCGCGGGTGGCGGCCGCCCCCGAATGGAGATCTTCGATGTTTCCCGTCATCACGGCCTCGGTACCGCTGCTCGAACCCCCGGGCTGGGCGATCGCGCAGCGCGAGCTGTTCGACCTGCTCGACACGGCTTGGCGCCAGTTCGCGCGTGACTACACCGGCCCGGACGGGCGGCTCGTCTACCGGGGCGGTCTCACCACGCGCGACGGGGTGGACGACTTCTACGAAACCTTCTTCAACTGGCCCCAGCTCTACCTGCTCGGCGGGGCCGACGACCTGCTCGGCGAGGCGGAGCGGCACTGGGCGGGTGTCACCCGCCAGCTGACCGAGCTGGGCATGCTGAGCGAGGAGTACGAACGCGGCTACGACTGGTTCCACCAAGGCGAAAGCCTACTGCTGCTGTACTTCCTGTGCATGGCTGCGCCCGAGCGGTGGCGCGAGCGTGCGGTGCGGTTCGCCGAGCTGTACGTCGATCCGGCCCACGGCAACTACGACCCCGAGCACCGCATCATCCGGCGTCCCCACAACGGCAGCGATCCGGGGCGCGAAGGGCTCTTCGACGGCGACTCGTACCCCTGGCTGCCCCAGGAAGCGCGGATGTACGGCTTCCCCCTGGAATGGCTCGTGCCAACGGGTGCCGAGCAGCCGACGACGGATCCCGATCCCCGGCTCGGCGAGCAGATGCGCCGGCGGATGGGGGTGGGGGACACCGCGGTCAACCTCGCCGTGTCCGGGCTGGTCTTCAACGCCCTGCTGCTGTCCGGCGACCGCCGCTACCGCGACTGGCTCGCCGACTACGTGGGTGCCTGGCGCGAACGGGCGGCCGCCAACGGCGGTGTCCTGCCCGACAACGTCGCTCCCGACGGCACAGTCGGCGGCCTGCTGGAGGGTCGCTGGTACGGCGGGCACTACGGCTGGTCGTGGCCGCACGGGTGGTACAGCGTGGGGCACGCCGCGATCGTCGCCGCGCTGTCCGCGGCGACGGCTACCGGCGATGACGGCTACACCGACCTCGTGCGGCCCGCCTTGGACACGATCATCGGCCAGGGCAAGGTCATGGCCTTCACCGACGCCGACTCCAGCCTGGAGTCGAAGTGGACGGTGCAGCTGGGCCCGGACGTCGACACGCCCACGCTGCACGTGCCCTACCGCTACGGTGACCACGGGTGGTTCGACCACAACCCGATGCTGATGGGCGTGCCGGCCGCGCTGTGGCACCACTCCGGGTCCCGGGACGACCGCGAGCGCCTCGAACGGCTGCGCGCCGCCGCCGGCCACGACTGGCGAACGGTGCGCTCCTTCCGCAGCAAGGAAGAGGCCGGGCACGAGGAGCCGTGGTTCGCGTACCTGTCCGGCGACAATCCCGACTACCCCGAGCGGATCCTCGCGGCGGCCCAGGCCCAGGTGCGGCACCGGCTGGCGCGGATGGAGCACTACCGAGGCCTCGACGTCCCCGAGGCCGACATCCACCTCTGGCAGCAATCGAACCCGGTCGTCACCGAAGCGCTGGTCCAGCTCACCTGGGGAGGTCCGCAGGTCGTCTACAACGGCGGACTGCAGCAGGCCCGCGTGCGCTACTACGACGCGAACGCCCGCCGCCCGGGTCTGCCCCCGTCGGTCGCGGCGCTCGTCTCGCGCATCGAGCCGGAGGAAACGGTGGTCGAGCTCGTCAACCTCGACCCGCTGGCGACCCGGTCGGTGATCGTGCAGGCCGGCGCGTTCGCCGAGCACCACATCCGGACGGCGCGCCACAACGTCTGCGACGACCCGTCGTGGATCGGCGACCTGTACGACTACGGCCACCGCGAACCGGTCGTGACGTCCTCGTCGATCGCTCCTGACGGTCCCTGGTTGCAAGTCGAGCTGCCCCCGTCCACTCGCATCAGCCTGACGTTGGAGCTGGAGTTGCGGGCCTGCACCCCGTCTTACGTTTCGCCCTTCGAGGCCGGGCCGGCGAGCGGGTCCGCATGAACCGCACCACCCTCGGCCACACCGGGCTCACGGTCTCCCGGCTGGGTTTCGGCGCCGCGCCGCTGGGCCGGCTGGCCGCCCCGGCTCGCCAACGCGGCATCGACGCCGTGCACACGGCGCTCGAGCTGGGCATCACCTTCTTCGACGTGTCGCCCTTCTACGGGGAGACAGTCGCGGAAACCGTTCTGGGACAAGCGTTGCGCGGCGTCGAGCGGTCCGCCTACGTCCTGGCCACCAAGGTCGGCCGCTACGGACAGGCCGACTTCGACTTCAGCGGTGATCGGGTCACGCGCAGCGTGCACGAAAGCCTGGCGCGCCTCGGTGCCGGCCACCTCGATCTCGTGCAGTGCCACGACATCGAGTTCGGCGACCTCGACCAGGTGATCGGCGAAACGCTGCCCGCCCTGCGGGCCTTGCAGGAGACGGGGCTGGTGCGCGCGGTCGGGATCACCGGCTTTCCCTTGCCGGCACTCGCGTACGTCGCCGAACGAGCCCAGGTCGACACGATCATCTCCTACTGCCAGTACACGCTGCAGAACCGGCGGCTCGCCGCGTGGCGCGAGCGCTTCGAACGCCTCGGCACCGCCGTGCTCAATGCGGCTCCGCTGACGATGGGCGCACTGACGCAACAGGGCGCACCGCCTTGGCACCCCGCACCGAAGGAGGTGCTGCAGCGGTGCGCCGAAGCCGCGGCGGTGTGCCGGGAGCGTGGGGCGGATCTGGCGCGCGTGGCTCTGCAGTTCGCGGTGAGCACCGGGGACTTCCCGGTCACGATCGTCGGCGCCGCGGACCCGGACGAGGTGCGGCGGGACGTCCGCTGGCTGACCGAGCCCCTCGACGAGAGCCTGGTGCGTGAAATCGAAGCGTGCCTCGAACCCGTCCGCGACCGCGGGTGGGTCAACGGGCGCCCGGAGAACCAGCATCCGGGGGAGCGGTCGTGACGGCAGCTCTCTCGATCCTCGACTCCCACGTGCACTTCTGGGATCCGCGCCGGATGCGTTACCCGTGGCTCGACGACGTCGCCGAGCTCGACCGTGCCCGTACCCCCGAGCACTTCCCGGGCCGGGCGGAAGTCATCGTCGTCGAGGCCGGCCGGGTGCCTGCCGATGCCGCCGCCGAGATCGCGTGGATCCGGCAGGAGTCGCGCCGGCACCCGTGGATCCGCGGAATCGTCGCCCACGTCGAAATCGGGGATCCCGCGCGGGCGCGCGAGTTCGTCGAAGAGCACGATCCGTTTGTCGTCGGGGTGCGGCGCAACGCGCAGGACGAACCGCCCGGCTTCCTCGACGACGGCGACTTCCGCGCGGGAGTCCGCCTGCTGGGTGAGGCCGGCCTGCCGTTCGACGCCTGCGTCCGCGCGCACCAGCTGCCGGAACTGACCGAACTCGCCACCGCCTGCCCGCGGACCACGATCGTCCTGGACCACCTCGGGAAACCCGCACCGGGAGGACCCGCCTACGACCGGTGGCGCCGGGACCTGAGGCGGCTGGCCCGGCGCGACAACGTGCTCTGCAAGCTGTCCGGCCTGGCCACCGAAACCACGCCGGGTACCGACCGCGGCGCCGTGGTCGACGCGCTGCGCGAAGCGCTCGACGTGTTCGGCCCCGGCCGCTGCCTCTACGGCAGCGACTGGCCGGTGCTGACGCTGGCCACCGAGTACGCCGAATGGCTCGACCTCGTCCACACGGCACTCGCCGCTCATCCGGCCGCCGCGGCCGAAGCCGTCTTCCACGACAACGCCGCCCGGACCTACCGGGTGCGCAGCGCCGCGCAGGGACCACGAAAGGACCCCGAATGACCTCCCCGACACGCGCTACGGCCGCACGCCGGGTCGCCTACGGCGGCGCCCGCGCCCTGGTCGTCGAGCGGACCGAAACCGAGCCACCCGCGCCCGGCCACGTCCGAGTCGACGTGGCCTACACCGGGATCTGCGGAACCGACCTGCACATCTTCCACGGCGACATGGACGGCCGGGTCCCGCCGGGCGCCGTGATCGGGCACGAGATGTCCGGCCGGGTCGCCGAGGTCGGCGCCGGTGTGGCGGGCTGGCGGCCCGGCGACCCCGTCACGGTGCTGCCGCTGCGGTGGTGCGGTGACTGCCCCGCCTGCCGGGCGGGCCACACCCACGTGTGCCACCGCCTGGTCTTCCTCGGCATCGACGCGTCCGGTGCCCTGCAGAACAGCTGGACGGTGCCCGCGGACACACTCGTGCCACTGCCACGCGACCTGCGGCTCGACCACGCCGCGCTCGTCGAGCCGACCGCGGTCGCCGTGCACGACGTGCGGCGCGCCCAGCTGCGCCAGGGCGAGCACGCGCTCGTCGTCGGCGGGGGACCGATCGGTGTGCTCATCGCGCTCGTCGCGCGCCGGGCGGGTGCGTCGGTC
Organism: Amycolatopsis sp. NPDC005232; assembly: GCF_040607795.1. NCBI lineage: Bacteria > Bacillati > Actinomycetota > Actinomycetes > Pseudonocardiales > Pseudonocardiaceae > Amycolatopsis > Amycolatopsis sp. NPDC005232. Next base: position 21,251 of record NZ_JBEXHL010000006.1, read on the forward strand.
GTGCTGGCCGAGCCCGCCGCGTACCGGCGGTCCGTCGCCGAGGACCTGGGGTTCACCGCGCTCGACCCCGTGGCCGACGACTTCGCGGGCACCCTCGGGCAGTGGACGGGCGGCGCCGGCGCCGCGGTGGCGTTCGAGGTGTCCGGCGCGGCGGCGGGCGTGGCCACGGCGGTCGACGCGCTGGCCACGAGGGGCCGGCTCGTCCAGGTGGCGATCCATCCGGTGGCCCGTGAGGTGGACCTGCACCGGTTCTTCTGGCGGGAGCTCACCTTGCTCGGCGCGCGGCTGTACGAACGCGAGGACTTCACCGCCGCGGTCGACCTGCTCACCGAAGGAGTGATCCCGGCCGAGAGGTTGATCTCTCGGATCGAACCGCTCGAGCGCGTCACAGAGGCCTTCACCGCACTGGAAAGCGGTGCCGGCGTGATGAAGGTGCTCGTCGACTGCCGGACCGGCGAGGGGCAGGAGGCACGGTGACCGGCTTGTCCGCCTTCGACCTCACCGGCAAGCTCGCGGTGGTCACCGGGGCCCGCCGCGGGATCGGCCTCGGCATGGCCGAGGCGCTGGCCGCTGCCGGTGCGGACATCGTGGCCGTCAGCGCGCACCAGGAGCCGTCCGGCAGCGAGGTCGAGGCACGCGTGACCGCGCTCGGCCGCCGCTGCACCGCGCTGAGCGCCGACTTCTCCGACCGGGCGGCCGTCGCGGATCTGGCGGCAGCGCTCGCCGGTCTCGACCGGCCCGTGGACATCCTGGTCAACAACGCCGGCACCATCGCGCGCGCCCCGGCGGCCGAACACTCCGACGCCGACTGGGACCGGGTGCTCACCGTCGATCTCACGAGCCAGTTCGCGCTCACCCGTGCGGTGGGCGCCGGCATGATCGAGCGCGGCCGGGGCAAGATCGTGTTCACCGCCTCGCTGCTGAGTTTCCAAGGCGGCATCAACGTGCCCGGCTACGCCGCGGCCAAGTCGGGCATCGCGGGGCTCACCCGTGCGCTGGCCAACGAGTGGGCGGGCCGGGGTGTGAACGTCAACGCCATCGTCCCCGGCTACGTCGAGACCGACAACACCCAGGCGCTGCGCGCCGATCCCGAACGCTTCGCCGCCATCCTCGACCGCATTCCCGCCGGCCGGTGGGCACGGCCCGACGATTTCGCCGGTGTGGCCGTCTTTCTCGCCTCCTCGGCGTCGGACTATGTGCACGGCGCCCTCATCCCGGTCGACGGCGGATGGCTGGGCCGATGAACCCCGCCCGCGCGGCGGCGCGGGCCTGATCCTCCCGCGAGCCACCGCGACGAAAGGCCGACGATGCCGTCCGGCTTCTTCGAACACCGCGTTCCGCGTCTTCGAGGACCACCGATTCGCGCCGGCCGAGCGCTACTCCGGTTCGCTCGCCGGCCGTCCTCGCGAACTTCTCCGTTCCCCTCCACAAAGGATGGTGCACATGCGTCACACCGCAAGAGCAGTGCTGACGGCGCTCGCCGTCTCGGCCGCGGCCGTCGCGGTCGCGCCCGGCGCGCAGGCGGCCGGACCACCCGGTTTCACGATCGTCGTCGCGCCGAACGGCAACGACCACAACCCGGGCAGCGCCGGCCGCCCCCTCGCCTCGTTGCAGAAGGCCCAGAAACTGGCCCGGGACCTCGTCGGCCGGGCGAACGTGACCGTCGAGCTCGCCGGCGGCACGTACCGGCTGACGGCCCCCCTCACGTTCACCGCCGCGGACTCCGGCCGAAACGGCCACACCATCACGTGGCAGGCCCGCCCCGGCCAGGCCCCGGTGCTGTCCGGCGGACAGGCCGTGACCGGCTGGAAGCTGCACGACCCGGCGGCGAACATCTACGTCGCCGACACCCCGAAGGGCGTGGACACGCGCCAGCTCGCCGTCGACGGTGAGCTGGCGCCGCGGGCCGCGATCACCATCGCCCGCAGCGACGTCGCGGTCACCACGACCGGGCTTTCCATCGTGAACCCGGCGCTCGACTACCTGGCCACCTTGCCCGACCAGAACCGGATCGAGGTGGAGAGCCAGAACTCCTTCACCGACCGGTACGCGCCGGTGCAGCACATCAGCGGCACCACGATCACCATGCAGCAACCCGCTTGGAGCAACAACAACTGGGGTTACGACACGCTCGCGCACCCCTTCGCGGGAGGCACGCTGCAGCTGGAGAACTCGTACTCGTTCCTGAAGACCGCCGGGCAGTGGTACCTCGATCCCCAGGCCGGGAAGCTCTACTACAAGGCCGCCCCCGGCCAGACCCCGGCGCACAGCGACGTGGAACTGCCGCGCCTCAGCTCGTTGGTCCGGCTGAGCGGAACGCAGGCCCAGCCCATCCACGACCTCACCTTCCGCGGCCTGAGCTTCGAGCACACCACTTGGCTGCAGCCCGGCACCGCGGTGGGTTACGCCGACCAGCAGAGCGGCACGTTCATCACCGGCACCTACCCGCAGCCGGCGGACGTCCTCACGTCCTGTCAGCTCGGGTGTCCCCAGTTCGAAGCCACGCGCAACGGCTGGAACCAGGTTCCCGCCGCCGTCCAGGTCTCGGCCGCTCGCAACATCTCCTTCGTGGGCAACACGTTCGCCCACCTCGGCCAGGTGGCGCTCGGCATCGGCAACGACGCGAACGCCCACGCCTCCGGCATCGGCCTCGGCGCGTCGGGGATCACCGTGCAGCACAACACCTTCACCGACGACTCCGGCTCCGGCATCGTCGTCGGCGGGGTGCAACCCGACGCGCACCATCCGCGTAACCCGGCGATGACGAACAAGGACATCACCATCACCGACAACCTCGTGACCGACGTCGCGCGGGACTATAAGGACATGGCCGGCATCCTGAGCACCTACGTCACCCACGCCGTGATCGAGCACAACGAGGTGTCCGACCTCGCCTACGACGGCATCGACGTCGGCTGGGGCTGGGGTGCCAACGATCCCGGTGGCAGCCAGGACTACCGCAACCGCGGTCTGTACGACTACCAGCCGGTGTACACCACACCCACCACGCTGAAGGACACCGTGGTGCGCGGCAACCTCGTCCACGGCACCAAGAAGGTCTTCCACGACGGCGGGAGCATCTACAACCTCTCCGCCGACCCGGGCGCCATGATCGACGACAACTACATCTACGACAACCACAGCACGGTCGGGCTGTACCTCGACGAAGGCTCGCGTTACGTGAGCCTGTCGCACAACGTGATCCAGGACGCCGGCGTCTGGGCGTTCACCAACGCGAGCTCCACCAACAACACCAACGACAACACCTTCACCGGCAACTGGTACAACACCGGCGCCACCCAGGTCGCGACCGGCTCCCCGCACAACAACGTGCTGGACGGCAACGTCCACCTCACCGACGGGACCTGGCCCCCGGCGGCGCAAGCGGTGATGGAAAACGCCGGCATCCGCCCGAACCCCGGCGCCTCGTCCTGACACCGAACGGCATTTCCCTCGCACGCCGACCCTAACCGGCACACCGCGACGCCCGGGAGAGACTGCGCTCAGGGGATCTCTCCCGGGCGTTACGGCGTTCCCCGCCGTGCCGGACAGTTCGGTGGCATCAAGCACCTGCTGATCGACCGCGACGTTGCCGGCGCAAGGGATGGTCCCGCCGTTCACGAGCGGCGGGACCATCTCCGCGGTTGTGGCGATCAGCGCGGTGGGAAGATCACTGCCCGGCCTGGCGGGGGTGACCCGGGTGTTCGACGACTGCGATGGTGAAGGTCTCCAGTGAGACGTTGCCTTGCAGGCCGTACGACGCCACAGCACCGGCAACGGTGCTGGCAGCGGGCAGATCGGGGTAGCCCAGGGCCCTCATCTGGTTGCGCAGCGAACTCGACACCTCGATCCGGACCGTGTTGGTGCCGGCTTTCAAGGCGGAGCTGACGTCGAGGCGTCCGGCGACGAAGTCATAGCCGGTGATCTTCTGCCCGTTGACCCAGACTTGGGCCAGGGCGCCACCCGTGGAGCCGATGTTCAGGTAGGCACCGTTCGAGGCATTCCACGAATTGGGCAGGCGGAAGGTGGTGCTGTAGGTGCCGACACCGGATACCGACGCCGGATTCTGCGCGGTGAACGTCATGTCCTTCCAGGGGATGAGCTGGGTCGTGCCTACGTTGATGTCGGACTTCTTCGTGGTGAAGTACACCTCTTTGGTGGTGTAGCCCTGGCGTGCCTCGGTCAAGGTCTTCTTCTCGCCCGGTGTCCAGCTGTTGAGGACCAGGTTCCACTGCGCGTTGGTCAGGTTGATGTTGGCCGGTACGGAGATCTTCTTGGTCACGGTGGAGCCGTCGGCCAGCTTGGCGGTGTAGGTGCCCGAGTCGGTGGCGAGGATGGCCGTGCCGTCGGCGGTCACCAGGCCCTGTGGGGCGTTGGTGCTGCGCAGGGGTGCGGCGGTCTTGGTTTTCAGGTCGATGGCGATCACCGTGGTCTGTCCGGGCGCGAGAGTCACGTCGAACGAGGTGCGTCCGCCGGAGGTTTTGTACAGGGCGAGTGCCTCGATGCGGCTCGACCAGGTGTTGATGCGGTAGGGCTTGCCGATCGCGTCGACACTGATGGTCGTCGTCACGGTCTCGGCGTCGATCGGATTGTTGAAGTAGTCGCCGCGCTTCTCCATGAAGTTGTACGCCCACAGATACACCGTGTCCTTGGTCCTGCGCATGGCCGTCAGGACGGTCTGGTTCGGCTGTTCATATTCAACCCGGGGCCGCACGCCGAGTCGCCGCAGAGCGTCGTACACCCTGGTTTTGCCGTAGTAGTACGTCTTCTCGTAGTCCGCGGCTCCAGGGTCGGGGACGGTGGCACTCTGCGGAACGTTCGCGTCGACCACTTTGACGTTCGGAAGCTTTCCCAGGCGCGCCATCACCTTCGCCAAGTCGGCGTCGGTACCCTCGTTGCCGAGCGTGTGGACCGCAGCCTTGGCATTCAGGTAGGTCCTCGTCGAGCTCAACGTCTCGGTCAGACCGTTGACGACAACAATGGGAAGGCCCTGTTGAGCGAGCTTGTAGATCGCTCCTGCACTCTTCAACCGCAGGGAATCCTGGTAGATGACGACCGCCTGGTATCCCACGTTTTCGGGAATCAGACCGTCTGTCTTGCTGTACTGGACGTTCCGGCCCTCAAGGATTTCAGGCGCGAAGTAGTCGTAGGTGTACCCGTTGTCCTGGAGTTCCAGATCCTTGAAGTACGCAGCTTTGCCGTGCCGCATGTTATCGATGGCGGGCGCACCGTTGTTGTAGGAGTAGTCGGTGCGCAGCACGGCCAGGTCCATTTGCGGCTTGCCCTGCTGCAGCACGGCTTGGGTGCGGGCGATCATCGGCATGTAGTCGCCGTACTGCGTGAACTCCGGCTGACGCGGACCCCACCGCTCCGAGAACCGGGAGTACATGCCTTCGTGGCCCGGCCAGTACGTACCGTTCCAGGGGTTCGACGGGTCGCTGGAGTCGGCACCGGAAATACTCGCGTAGCCATGGAACACCGTGTGGCTGATGCCAGAGGCGAACTGGGTGTTCATGATCTGCATGAACCGATCCTGCGGCCAGGTGTAGTTGTTCCCGCTGATCGCCCCGGTCTCGCTGGAGTACCGTAAGCCGTTGGTGTGAGCTGCGCCCGCCAGCGACCGGTGCGCATCCAGTTGGTTCCCGTACTCGAGCGATTCGGTTTCCACGTAGTCCACAGCTTGGGCCGGCGTGGTGATCTCGTAGTTCACGCCGTAGGAGATCTCGGCCCGCAGCTTCATGTTCATCTCGTCGTGCAGGTAGGTCCGCAGCGGCTTGAGAACGTTGTCGGTGTACATGTCGGTGATCGTCTCGAAGAAGTCGTTGCGGACCTTGTTCACCGTCACCTGGTCGGAACCCTTGATCGGGAATGAAGTGTCCCGTGCCCGCGAGCCGAGCTTGATGACGTACGGCAGGTATGGTTCGAGGCTGTAGCCGCGGCGCTTCTGGAATTCGCTCATGAGGGTGGAGCCCCAGAATTCGCCGCCGTTGGAGTTGCTGGTCGAGATTTCCAGCGAGTCCATGTACATTTCGCCGCGGCCGTTGTCGATGATGGCGGTTTTCAGCTCGTGGTCGTTGAAGACGTGGTTGCGGTAGTAGTTGATGAAGTCCTGCATGCCGGCGGGGTCGATGTAGTTGATGGTGACGTTCGTCGTGGACGAAGGTGTCGGCGCCTGGCCGGTCGCTTGCATCCAGAACGCGTAGATGTCCCAGGTTCCCGTGCCCGCCGCCGGCGTCCAGGTCAGGGAGTAGGTCGCTTTGCCGGTGGGGTCTTTCATCGTGCTCGACGTCACCGGGGCGCCGTTGAGGGTGACCTTGCCGGTGAGCACGACCGACGTGTCGGTGTAGCTCATGGTGCCGGAGATGCTGCCGTCGGCGGTGATCGAACCGGTGTTGCCGGCTGCCCGCTGGATCGCGACTACGGAGATCAGGTCCTGCCGCACGGTTCCGGCCACGGTCATCACCGAGCGTTTCAGCGTGCCGGCGAATGCGTTGCCGGCGGTGGTGGTCTGGATGGCGTAGCCCAGCGCTTTGCCGGCGCCGTCGTCGTCGAACTTCAGGTTTTCGATCGGCAGGTTCGCGTTGGCCCAGTGGGTGCCGCTGGTCATGGAGAAGCCCATGCCGTACTTGTTGGCCTCTTGGATGATGAGCTTCGTGTCGTTCTTCCACTCATCGGATCCCCAGCTGTAGATCTGCTGCGGGGTCTTTCCCGTGGTGTTGCTGACGAAGACCGTGTCGCTCAGGTCGCTGTCCACATTGGGCTCGGGCATGCAGACGATCTCGACCGAGCCGATGCCCATGTCGTGGAGGGTCTTCATGTCGGCCTTGATGGTCGCGTCGGTGTGCAGCCCTTCGGCCAGCCACCACCGTGTGCCCGGCCGGTACTTGCCCTCCGGGTCGTCCAGGAGTGCGTGCTGGGCCTTGATGAACTTGTCGGTGACACTCGTCGAGGAAGCCGCGGCGGAGCCGGCACCGACCACACCGGAGAGCGCCAGCGCCATGCCGACACCACCGCTGATCTTGAGGAAATCTCTCCGGTCGAAGCCGGGCTTGCTGTCTTCCATCGGTCCTCCTGGGACGGGCGGGGAACGGATCTTGCTTCAGTGAATGGATCTCCGAGCGTTGCGATGCGGTACGGCTGCAACCAGTTGCCGGCTGCGCCGCGCAGCGCCCGCGCACCGGGTTGCGGAGATTGATCGTCCGTTGAGGACACATGAGTGGGGAGGGAAGGCCTGGTTCAGCGGACTTGATGCCATCACCCGGCGGCGCCCGCGACCAGGTGACCGCGACAGCAAGTCGGCGTGCCTTCGGCAAGTGCAGTGCACCACCCGCGATGCTGCCGTACGCGGTCACTGGCCTCTCCGTTGAGGTCTCGATGAATTTAAACGTTTCAAATCAAGTGGCTCTAGTTTCGAACTTCCTCGCGACTGTTGTCAAGCGCCAAACATCGCCTTCATGTGGCGGAATCGGTTCAGGATGCGGAGGGAAGCGGCGGGATTCTTCGCCGCGAGACCGCCTCGCTGAGAGGGATTCCGGGAAGTGGCACTCGCGGCCCTGCCAGGAGCCTCGAGGGCGCTGCAAAGATGGGTTAATTGTCCGATTTATTCTGTTACCCGACCGCGAGACCCGTAGCTACGCTGGGCTAAGTCGCCGAAGCCGGCCGCTTCGATCGAGTGCATTGATGACCCGGAACGCAGCGAATCTGCCTCCGGAATCCGACTCCGATTCGCGTTTTCCGGCTGCCCCGGACTGAGTGCCCGTCGCTTCCGATGGCGCGCTCGTCGCGTCACGGCCAACGGATTCACAGGCCACCGTGAACGTCCCCGCGCCCTCGGAATTGCCCGGCGTTGACATTCCCAGGCGACCCTGGTTAGGTCCCGCTTGAAAGGTTTCATGCGAGTGAGCGACGTAGCGGAAACACCGTCGGGGGTGCGCCTGTCGATCGGAAGCGGCACTTACACGTTCACGGCGGCGGCGGCGGCGCGAACGTGAGCACGATCGATGAAGTCAAGGAACTGTTGTGCGGTCAGCGGATCGAGACGCCGTCGTGGGCCTACGGCACCTCGGGCATGCGATGCCGACTCTCCGGCCGTGCGGCGGTCCCGGAGACCTGCACCTCGATCGTCCGGTCTTGCTTCGCCGGCCCTGGTTAGGATCTGGGGGTGCTGGATACGGGGGATGATCCGTTCGGATGGGCCGATGACCCCGCCGTGGTGATGGTTTGCTTGACGTTCGTCGAGGGTCTGACGTCGGCAGAGATCTTTGGCATCTTCTCCGCTGAAGAGCTTGATGTGCCGATGAAGCCTGGGCCGCTGAGCGTGCTTGCTGGTGGTGACCGAAGCGGCATTCGTATCGGGCAGGCCGGCGGCTGGGCTGTGGTTGTGGAGTTGGATTCGCTGGTTGCGACGAAGCCGGCTGTGCTGAACCGATTGTCCGCGAGCGGAAGGCGCGTCGTCCAGGTCTCTCGGACGGGTTCTGGGTTGGAGGGCTTCGTCTACTGGCGCGACGGAGAGCTACAGTGCCACTTCGATCCGATCAATCCCGTGACGAGGACAGGAAGCAATCCTGGCGCGCTGGTGACGGAGATGCGTGCCTCGGGCATTGATCCTTCACGTGCCGAGGCGTTGCAGGGCAACGAGATGTACCGGTTAGCGGCCGAGGTTTCGGGTGTGGTTGCCGATTCAAATCTGGTACTCGGGGCCGAGCTTGCGGCGGGCCTGGTGGCTCGCCGGCGTCGACGATTCTCGTGAATTTGGCGTGTTCGGCGCGGCGACGTGCTTTGCCGGACTACGGGGTGTCGCGACGTACGTATCCGCGTGCCGGTCGAGACTCGAGCGTCGCGTTTGGTTGAGATCTCGGAGGGATCAGTCCGGATCTGGCGCGGCGGCGAGGTAGTCGACGCCGAGGACGCGGCTTAGGGAGCGGCGGAGTGCGCGGAGTGCGTCGTCGGCGTTCATCCGGTTGGCTCTGACTTCGTCGCCTGCAGCGTGGGCGAGGGCGAGGAAGGTCGCTACCAGCCAGGTGGCTGGTAGCCGGGGGTCGAACGCGCCCTCGTCTTGGCCCCGGGTGATCAACTGCTGCAGGCGGTCGAGGATTGGTTGGTGCTGCTCGCGGGTAGCCTCGCCGGTGGCTTGCGTGGACGGGATCTCGGGCAGGTGATGGCGATTCCCGGTCTGCCACGCGACGGTGAGCAGGCGGTCGAGCGCCGCCGCGGGGGAACCTTGGTCGATGTCGGCGGCGTCGATGGCTGCGACGACATCGGTCAGGGCGCGCTGCTCGACAGCGTGGATGAGGGCCGCTCGGGACGGGTAGTGCGTGTAGACGGTCTGGCGGGTGACGCCGGCGGCGGTCGCGATCTCGGTCATGCTGGCGCGGGGGCGGTCGCGCAGGATGATCACCGCCGCGTCGAGGATCGTCGCGATGCTGCGCTCGGCGTCTGCCCGGCGATGCTGCCGCGGTGAATGATGAACTGAGTTTGTGGACATCACTGTCAATGTTAGCAGCACGCCGCGTGTTTCTGAGGGGTCGGCGGCGCACGACAGAATCAGGCAGAAGATTTAACATGCCACGTAATCATCCGGACTGGAACGCGTCGAAGAGCAAGGATGGAGAATTCGAGGGTGGCAGTAACTTTGACAGCTCTGTAACATGTCGAGATGAAGCCCGACAGCATGGGGTTCGCCGACTGGGTGCGTTCGCACGCCCTGTCACTGGACACCCTCGATCCCCACGCCGGCCTGGACGACCTCGAACCTGTGCGCGAGTTCATCGGCGACGCCCGCGTCGTCGCCATCGGTGAGGCCGCGCACCATGTCCGGGAGTTCTCCCTGGTGCGGCACCGGTTGCTGCGCTTTCTGGCGGAACGCTGTGGTTTCACCGTGCTCGCGGTCGAGGCCCCCACCGTCGGGGCAGACGCAATCGACGCATGGCTGCACGGCGGAGCCGGAACCGTGGCCGAGATCGCCTCCCGCGCCGGCATGGTGGGTCTGCTGGAGTCCCGCGAGGTGCACGACCTGCTGGCCTGGATCCGCGCACACAACCGCACCGCGTCCCGTCCACTGCGGTGGATCGGTACCGTGCCTGGCGGAGGATCACCGCTGCCCGAGCTCGAGGCGGCCGCGGTTCATCTGCGGTCAGCCGACCCCGATGCGTTGCCGCTACTGGAGCAGGCAGCCGAGCGCGCGCGAAAGTATCACGACAGCGAGATCTTCACGACGCTGAGCCGCTACGCGGCCCTGGAACCGGCCGACCAGGACGCCCTGACCGCCACGCTGAGCCGCCTGCGGTTCCGGCTTGAGACGATGGCCGCCGGCCAGCGCGGCACGCATCGCGAGCAGGAGCACGCCGCGGCGCTGCGGCATCTCGGCTTCGCGTGGCGTCTGGACCACTTCCACCGCGACGTCGCTGGACGTGGCCTCCCCGTGGGCTCGGCCGCCCTCGACGAATGCATGGCCGAGGAAGTTCTGCAGCTCCTCGAGGACGAGCCGGAGACCCGAGTCGTGCTTGCCCTGCACAACGTGCACATCCGCAAGGTGCCTCAGACAGGTCTCGCCGGGCTGTTCCCCGCCGGCTACCACCTCGCCCAAGCTCTCGGCGACGACTACCGGGCGATCGCCGTCACCGGCGGTCACGGCCGAACCGCCCGCGTCCGCCCCGCCCCCGAACGCTTCCCCGGGTTCGAGGTCTCCGATGTCCCGCTGCCGTCGCTCACCGAGCGCGCCATCGAGAACGCGTTCGAGAGCCAAACCGCGCTCACCATCGCCATCCTCAGCGCCGCCCGCCGCGACATCAACGACGCTGAATCCTTCCAACAGACACGAATGGAGGACGACTTCATGGACGTCCCCGTCTTCGACGCCTTCGACGCGATCGCCCACACCCCCCTCATCAGTTGCACCGACTACGTCGCCACCCACTCATCACGCCGGGCCGGCGCCGAGGCACCACCCCAGAATCAGCCCACCCTCGAGGAGTTCCGATGAGCACTGCGTTTACCCACCCGACGTCCGCGTCGTCGCGGCTGAAGGATGTGTTCTACAAAGCAGCGACGAAGATGCATGCGGCCGTGTTCATGAGGTCCAGAGGACGGGTGTTCGGCCACGCCATGGGCATGCCGGTGGTCGGATTGGTGACGATCGGCAGGAAGTCAGGGCAGCGGCGGATCACGACACTCGCTTCACCGATCGTCGACGACGACCGCGTCGTCCTGGTGGCCTCATTCGGCGGCGACGACCGGCACCCGGCCTGGTACCACAACCTACGCGCCAACCCCGGCGTCCAGGTCACACTGCGCGGCACGACGCGGCCGATGGTCGCGCGCACCGCCGCGGGAGACGAGAGGACGACGCTCTGGGAGAGGATCGTCTCGGTGTACCCCGGGTACGAACGGTACCAACAGCGCACCGATCGCCGGATCCCCGTCGTCATCCTGGAACCAGCGGACGCGTCGGGCCGGCCCAGCGCCGGATCGCGGTGACGTCCCGCTCAGCCTCGTCGAACACCTCCACTCCAACGGATCGATCAGCGATGGAGTGAGGACTACCGGCTACTCGCGACCGCGGGGTGGCGGGCAGGGGCAGAGTTGTGGTCGCGGTTGAGGCCGGCAAACAGACGAACGGAGCTGTCAACGAAGTATGTTCACGGCCCCGTGCGTTCAGAAGCGCTCAACGTGGCTTGTCTTTCATTGTCGGGTGGGTCTGGGTCGTTCGGCGCGAGCGAGTTCGCCAGTTTCCTGTCGAATGAACACTTCGGTCGTTTGCTCGAACGACCAAGCTGACGCTTCATCGAAGGTGTCGGCTTCGAACATGTCCAGAACTTCGCCATTGCGCTCTTCGGACCAGTACGCAGTCCACGGCCGACGTCCGATAGACGGCAAGATCGTTATGCAGCCAGCGGTACGAGCACGCAACGCAGGGCCGTCAGGTGATGTGCCTGCGTCCGCCGTACCGGAGCCCAGCGGCGTGTAAGAACCACCCAGTTGCTCTTCCCTGAAGAAGCGCTGATGAGGTGTTTCGCGGCTGTCCACTGCCGCACACTACCGCCAGCGAGTCAAGATTGGCGGTAATTTGGGTGATAATGGTCGGCCGCCAGACGGTGGAGTGTCGATAAGGTCAATCTTGGCGGTCGCGGTTTTTCCGTCGGTTACTCGGAGGACGGCGAATCCGTCGACGTCGATCGGCCGTTCCGACCGGACGAGGGTGTGTATGCCGAAGGAAAGCGCTGCGCACGCCGTTGACCAGCCTGCGCGCCAACATCGTCCAGCGCACCGGCCGTCCGCTGGCGGAGGCACAGCACGCCCGCACGCTGGGCCGGCTGCAGGTGCAGCCTCGTCGTGCGCGCCCGGGACGAACGCGAGCGGGCTTCAGCGTCGATCGCGGTAAGAGGCCATCTCACGTTTGGTACGCGGCGGTCGTCTACGGGGCGGAGGAGAGGAGACAGGAATGAGTATCCGACACGTCGTCGTCGAGACAGGGCTCGGACCGGTCACGCTGGTGGCCCGGGGTGAGGCTGTCACCGGCCTGTATTTCAGCCGTCATGTCGGCCGGCCTTCGCCGGAGGCGTTCGGCCCGGAGGCGGTTGTTTCGGCGGATCCGCTGCTGGGCGAGGCGGCCCGGCAGCTGCGGGAGTATCTGGCCGGCGAACGGTGGGAGTTCGATCTTCCGTTCACTGCCGAGGGCGATGCGTTCCAGCACGCCGTGTGGGACATCGTGAAGGCCATTCAGTGCGGCGAGACGACCACCTACGGCCGGATCGCCGAGCAGCTGGGTGGCCGCGACCTCGCGCGAGACGTCGGGAAGGCCGTCGGCGCGAACCCGTTGTGTGTGTTCGTGCCGTGCCACCGCGTGGTCGGCTCCACCGGCTCACTCACCGGGTACGCCGGCGGACTGCGGCGGAAGCGCGCGTTGCTGGAACACGAGCAGTCCCGGGTCCGTGTGGGACGCTCGTCGTGACCGGCGATCTCACAGCGGCTACGTCGAATTCGTCTTCAGTGGGATGGACATGCAGCTGCCTTTCGAGCAAATAGTCGCGCGGCACGGCGCAACCGTGGTGCGGGTCTGCCGGGTCGTCCTCGGTCCGCACGATGCGGAGGACGCGTGGTCGGAGACCTTCCTTTCCGCCATGCGTGCCTATCCCGACCTGCCGGAGACGGCGAACGTCGAGGCGTGGCTCGTGACGATCGCGCACCGCAAGGCCATCGATCTGCTGCGTGCGGCGAAGCGGAATCCGATGCCGGTCGGGGAGGTTCCGGAGGTGCCGACAACGCTGGGCATTCCTGATCTGGAGGATCGCGACCTGTGGGCCGCGGTGGGTGGTCTGCCGGTGAAACAGCGTCAAGCCGTGGCGTACCGCTACGTCGGGGGTTTGGCGTACGCCGAGATCGCGGAGATTCTCGGCGGTTCCGTCGACGCGGCGCGCAGAGCCGCTGCCGACGGGCTGAAGAACCTCAGAAAGAACCGTCCGGGCGCGATCACGAGAGGAGCATCGTCATGAACGACATTCGCAACGAAGACGACATGGTCGCGCTGCTGTCGACGCCCGTGGACGCCGATCTTCTTGATCGGCTGCACCGTCGGTTGGCGAATGAGGCCGAGCTGGCGGGCCTGCTCGATGTCGCGTACTCCACCGTCGACTCGCCGGTGGGCAAGCTGCTGCTCGCCGCGACGCCGGCGGGTGTGGTCCGCGTGGCATTCGCCAGCGAGGACCACGACCGGGTGCTGGAAGTCCTCGGCCAGAAGCTGAGCTCGCGCATCCTGCGCGCTCCGAAACGGCTGGACCCGGTCGCACGCGAGATCGACGAGTATTTCGCCAAAGTCCGCCGGGCCTTCGACGTACCCCTCGACCTGTCCCTGTCGCGCGGATTCCGGCGGCTCGTGCAGACGCATCTGCCCGAAATCGGTTACGGCCAGACGCGCAGCTACCGGGACATGGCCGAGGTCGTCGGCAACCCGAAGGCCGTCCGCGCGGTCGGCACCGCCTGCGCGACCAACCCGTTGCCGATCGTCGTCCCGTGCCACCGCGTGCTGCGTTCCGACGGCACGCTCGGCGGGTACATCGGCGGGCTCGAAGCCAAGACGGCACTGTTGAAGCTGGAGGCGGCATGAGCGCTGCACGGCGGAAGAACGGGGACCACTGGCGTGACCGGGTCGAGTCGGGCGACTGGACCGCGATCACCGCCGAGGTCAACGAGTACGGCGGGGCGCTGCTGCCGCGGCTGCTGGCCCCGGAGGAGACCGAGGAGATCAGAGGGCTGTACGAGCAGGACGATCTGTTCCGCAGCACCGTCGACATGAGCCGGCATCGCTTCGGCCGGGGCGAGTACCGGTACTTCCACGCGCCGTACCCGGAGCCGGTCGAGCGGCTCAAGCAGGCGTTGTACCCGCGCCTTCTGCCCATCGCCCGCGACTGGTGGACCAAGCTCGGCCGGCCAGCGCCCTGGCCGGACACGCTCGACGAGTGGCTCCGGATGTGCCACGACGCCGGCCAGGCGAAGTCCACCGCGATCCTGCTCCGCTACGCCGAGAAGGACTGGAACGCCCTCCACCGCGACCTGTACGGCGACCTGGTGTTCCCGCTGCAGGTCGTGATCAACCTCAACGAGCCGGGCGTGGACCACACCGGTGGGGAATTCCTGCTGCTGGAACAGCGTCCTCGCGCCCAGTCCCGGGGCACGGCCACTCTGCTGCCGCACGGTCACGGCTATCTGTTCACCACCCGCGACCGGCCGGTCGAATCCGCCCGCGGCTGGTCGGCCGCACCGGTCCGGCACGGCGTGTCCGCCATCAGATCGGGGGAACGGCACACCCTCGCGCTCGTCTTCCACGACGCAGCATGATCGACGAGGCGAAGACCTACCCGCTCGGACCGGACGGCTGCCCATGCCAGTCGCCGGTCAAGGCGGCGTGGGGCGGCTACCGCAAAGCGAAGATCGACGGGCGGCTCGACTGCCCGTGCGCTGCGCGATCGCCCGCGACGGCTACGTCACGCATCGTGTCTTCTTCGCCGACGAGGCCACCGCGGCTCGTTTCCGCCCCCTGCGGGACGCGCTGCGAGGACCGCCGCCGGAAAGGGAAGACCGCCCGGGAGAACGGCGAAACATGGAAGCCCTGAGCAGCCCCTTGCTGACGAGGCCCGCCACTCACGACGCGGACCTGATCGCCACCGACGTCGAGATCGAGGCCATCGTCCGGCTCGCCCGCGGCCGCGGCGCCCGGGACATCGCGATCGGCTCCGGCCGCACTGCCCGCGCCCTCGCGACCGCACGCTCGATCGAATCCGCCTGGGCCCGCGCCGGCGGCCGGACTCTCGGCACGGTCACCTGGCCCGAGACCGCGGCGTCCTGGCTGCGCCCTGCCTCACGATTCGCCGCCGCGGACCCCGATCTGTGGATCATGACCGGTCCGGCGACCGGCTGGGCACAGATGACCCGGCGCCTCTTGTGGTCGACCCGCTGGAGCCCGGACCGCACGCTGGCGACTGCCGGCATCGGCGATCCGCGCACCCTCGGGCTCGTCGGCCTCGCCCATCTGGACGGCCTGGCCGGCGTCGCTGCGGACGGCGCTTCGTGGCGCGTGGTGCACGACCGGTTCCGACAGGTGAACGCGTGACGCAGGAGACGAGCCGCGCCGACGTAGACCGCGGCGTCGTCGTCGGGAACGACGGACTCGCCCGGCCCGCGTGGGCGGCCGCGGACCCGCTGCTTCGCGACTACTACGACACCGAGTGGGGCATGCCCGTCACCGACGAGCACGGCGTCTACGAGCGCATCAGCCTCGAAGGCTTCCAGGCGGGCCTGTCCTGGGCGACGATCCTCCGCAAACGCCCCGCCTTCCGCGCGGCGTTCGACGACTTCGTCCCGGACACGGTCGTCGGCTACACCGAGACCGACGTCGAACGGCTGATGGCCGACGCCGGGATCGTGCGCAACCGGCGGAAGGTCGAGGCGACCATCGCCAACGCCCGCGCCACCCTCGCGCTGCGCGAGGAAACGGGCCTCGCCGACCTGGTGTGGTCGTTCCGGCCCGCGGACACTCCCCGCCCAGCACGGTTCGAGGAGATCCCCACGAGGTCCGCCGAATCGGTCGCCTTGTCGAAAGAGTTGCGCCGGCGCGGGTTCGCGTTCGTCGGACCGACCACGATGTACGCGCTCATGGAGGCGATCGGCATCGTCGACACCCATCTGCTCGGCTCGCACCGGCGGGGCAGTTCGGGAATCTGGCCCGCGTGACGCTGCTGCGCTTGGTTCCAGGCAAGTCTCACTCGCCGCTGCTCGGACCTTCGAGCGATGACCGGTCGTCCGACAGCGGAATCCGGGCGTTCCACAAAAAACCGGCCTCCGCGCATGAATTTCGGCGCCCGATCTCACCTTTGAGACCCGGCCGACGTCTTCCTTATATCGCCAGGCTTCAGAAACTGTTGGCGGTCACCCGTTCGCAGAAAGGAAAACGATGGCACTGCAGGAAAACAAAGACATCGTCGGCCGGTGGTTCACGGAATTCTGGGGCAACCCCTTCAACCCCGGCGTCATCGACGAACTCGCCGCTCCGGACGTTCAGTTCGAGTACTCACTGCACAAACCCATGCGAGGGCGCGACGAGGTGCGTGAATTCGCAACCAAGTTCCGCACCGCGTTCCCGGACCTCAACTTCTGGGGCACCGCGGACCTCATCGCCGAGGGCGACTACGTCGTCGGCCAGTGGGAAGGCGGCGGCACGCACACCGGACCGGTCGTCTTCGACGACCTTCCGGTCGGGTCCGCGCCGGCGGCGTCCGGCAAGACGCTCCGCTTCACCGGCACGACCGTCCTCAAAGTCCAGAACGGTCTCATCGTCGAGGAAATCGGGCTCGACGACGGCGTGAAGGTTCTCCAGCAGCTCGGGATCATTCCCCGCGCGTGAGCCGGGTGCCGACGCCCCGCGGCGGAGGCGGGCGGCCGGTCCCCGCGGACCGGCCGCTGCTCGGGCGGCAGTCGAGTCGCTGATCCCGGGCCGACCACGCGTAACTGGATCGCGCGCGAAGTTCTGTGTGCCGATTAGCAAGAACTCACGAATCTAACGCCGTCGAAGATTCGGACTCTCGTTTTGCCACGCCGTACGAGGTCAGTTCGACGCGAGATTTCCGTTTTCGGCCGCAATGCTGATCCAGCGTCGCGCAATCGCGCACATCGCTGCTTCGGTGCCGCGCGCATGGTGGACCAGGCGATCGCCGGTCCACAGCATCGCGGCGACGACGTCGGCGCGGACCGGGGTCAGGCCGATCCGCCAGTCTTGACAGCTCGTACTCCCGTCATACCTCGGTAATGCGGACCCCTTGTCCGGGCGGGCACGACGACGGCCCACTCGTTCACCTCGCGTTCACTTTCGAGGCGTCTGATGGAGTTCTGCGTACCTGAGCGCTCCCGAGGGTTTACCGACCCCGCGTCCGGCCTGCAGGAACGTCGGCCGGCCCACGACGCCGGCCCCACCGCAGATCTTGTTTCGCCCAGACGAACACCGGCCGGTGTCAGACCGTCAGCTGACGCGCAACACGGGCCGCAGCCGGGTCCGATGGTTCCGGCTACCGGGAGCGAGGCCGGGATGTCGAGGGGCTCGGGCTCGCTGTGGTGGAAACCTGGCCGGCGCACGGTCATGGACGCATCGTGCGCCGGCCAGGGCCCAGCGCCCTCAGCTCATCGACGGCGCGGGGCGAGCGGATCTGAGCCGGCGGGCGATGCGGTCAGGATTCAGCAGTCGACTCGTGGCCGGACGCGTTGACGTCCCGGTCGTCCAGGCTCACCGCCACGGATCGGCGCCCGTGCTGTTGTGCTGCGGCATCGAGGGCAGGGGACGTTGGAGTGACGAGCAGACGACGCCGGACCGCCCGTAGCCCACAGGATCGGCGTCGCCACGAATCGGAGTTCACGCGCAATCTCCGCGTACGTCCCGGCCCTCCAGCATTGGCTCTGCGCGGACTTACGGCAGGAAGGCCAGGCCGCCGAGTTCGCCGGAGGGCAGGATGACCGTCCGCATGCGTTGCGGGCCGGCGGCGAACGGGATGGAGAGGTCGGCGACGACGGCTCCGGACGCGGCGATCTCGTGGCGGACGATCGTGATCTCTTCTGCCGGCCCGGCGTGCCGGATTTTGTTTGTCCAGGCGCGTTCGAGTTGCTGTGTAGTGATCTTGGCACGTGCTGGTGGGGCCAGCCGTGTGTGCACCTGCGTGATGTGTCCGTGCACAAACGCGCGGATGACCGCGCGGGCGTCGTCCTGCCAGGAGGGCCAGGGTTGCGGTGTGCCGGCCTTGCGGGGGTCCTCGTCGGCCAGCACCAGTCGGGCGGCTTTCTTGAGGTGGGAGGAGAACGCTGGGCTGCCTTGGTTGCTGACCAGGATCGTGACGGCGCGCCCGCGGTCGTGGTCGATGGTGACACAGGCGCTGAACCCGCCGGTGCCGCCGCTGTGCTCGCGCACGCCGCCGGGGCGCGCGAGCCAGCCGAGCGCCTGCTCGGTTCCCTCGTCGACCGCAACGACGGGTGCCTGTGCGAGCGTGATCGCCGCGCCCAACGGGGTGGGTGGCGGGAACAGGCAGGCGTGGGCGTAGCGGGCCAGGTCCTCGATCGTCGCTTCGACTCCGCCGGCACCGAATGGGTGCGTCCAGCGGGGCACCTCCTGGCCATCGGCGTGGCCGGGCAGGAGTGTGCCCTCGCCGCATTGTCCGACGCAGGAGTGCGTCATGGACAGCGGGGCGAGCAGGCGTTCGGCGATCAGTGCCGGGAAGTCCTGCCGGCCGGCGCGTTGCAGGATCAGGCCGAGCAGGTGGTAGCCGAGATTGGAGTAGCGCCACGGATTGCCGGGCGTCACCGTCGCTTGGCGCAGGCCTTCCTCGGCTCGTTCGAAGGTGTATCCCGCCCAGGGATCGAGCCGATCGGCTTGGTCTATCCGGAAGTTCGGGGCGGTTGTGGGCAGGCCTGAGGTGTGTGTGGCCAACTGGCGGATCGTGATCGCGTCGTTCGGGCCGGCCGAGAGCCACCGCCCGATCTCGTCATCCAAGCGCAGTGAGCCGTCCCCGAGCAGTAAGGCCAGCAGAGTCGCGGTCATGGTTTTGGTGACCGAGCCGATCTCGAATCGCCCATCCGCCGGGGTGGTCGGCGGGGTGCGAACAGTGGCGCTCTCGGCGCTGTCCACAGCGGCGGCCGCGACCACGACGCCGTCGTGAGCGAGTGCGTCGGTGAGTGAGTGTGCCGCCTGCTGGGTCCAAGTCATGCCAGATCCCTTCGGGCCATGGATGTCGCGGGTGGGCTTGGCGTGCCGTGCTCGCCTGTCAGCGCGCCGGAGTGGAGCACTCGGCGTGGGAGGGCGCGGGCTCCGCGAGGGCTCTGTAGACGGAGGCGAGGGAGGGGTGCTGTCCGGCGTTCTTGCCGTTCGTGATGGTCAGCCGCTGGGCGATGTCGGGAACGGACACGCCCTGGTCTCTCAGCCTGCGGGCCAGGACAAGCATGTCCTCGTCGAAGACTTTGGGTCGGCCGCTGCGATGTCCCTTGGCCGCGGCCGCCTGTTGGCCTTCCCGGGTTTTCTCCCGGACGTGGTCACGGTCGAGTTGCGCCGCCGCCGCGAGGACGGCGAACAGCATCGAGCCCGGCCCGTTCGGGTCGTGGACGCCCGCGAGTGGGCCGGTCAGCAGTTCCAGCCGGATATCGGCGGACTGGAGCGCGGCGGACAGCGTGATGAGCTCCGCGGTGTTGCGTGCCAGCCGGTTGAGTTCGTGCACCGTGAGGATCACCGGATGGCGTGGTGCGGTCCTGGTTGCCAGTGCCAGGGCTTGGTCCAGTTCGGGACGTGTCTTGATGCCGGCACTGACCTGTTCGGAGAAGACGTGTTGGCACCGCGCGGCCTCAAGAGCGTCGAGTTGGCTGTCCAACTCCGGTGACGAGGTCGAGCCGCAGGCGTAGCCGATCCGCATCGGGGCGTCGATGTCGTGGGACGCCGTGGTCGGGATGGGCGGCCCAGCGCGCCAGGGACGCCCTGGCCCTCGGTCGGCGGGGACATCGATCTCGTGCGCGTCACGCACGGCAGGCACGAGCAGGAAGCGTGGGGTGTGGTACTTGATCGCGGTGTTGCCGCTGCGGGTGCGGCAGGGGCTGCCGGCCGGAACTCCGCAGGTGGGGCAGCCGAGTTGCTCGACCGCCGAGGCGGCTTGGTCCGGTGTCAAGCGCACGCGGGACAGTCTTTCAAAACTGTCTCTCAAAAGTCAACGGCGGTGCGCGTTTGTGTCGAAACATCACCAGGGCAACCTTCGGTTCTGTCCTGGCGGGGCCGCGGCACCCGGCGCCGCGAACGTATTCTCCCTGTGGCGGGCGGACGATTGTCTGCTGACGCGAAACGATCGGACCCCACGGATGACCGGATACGGCCGCGACCGGGAACGCCGGCGTCGTACCCGCACGCTGCTCGGCGTCGGGTACCTGGCCGGGTTGTCGGCGCTGCTGGGGCTCAAGGTGGGCTGGGTGCCCGCGGTGAGTGTGCCGCTCGGGTTGCTCGTGCTGGGGTACGTCGTGCTGACGGCCGTCGTGGTGCGAGAACGGCGGAGTGAACGACGACGCCGCGACGCGGGCGCCGAGCCGTCGTGGCCGGCCCAGCTGCCCGTGGCGGCGGCTCGGCTCCTGGGAGCGAAGGCGCCCGGGCGGCATGCACGAAGGGCCGACAAGGTCGGCGAACTGCTCGGGCGGTTGTCCTTGTCGAGCGAAGGTCTGAGATGGGACCCCAGGGCAGGCGACCGCGGACGGGGCGTCGGCCCGCTGGTGTTCGACCGGTCATGGGCCGCGGAGGTGGTGCCGCTCTGGGGGCCGGGTCACCAGGGTTGCCTGACGCTCACCCATCCCGAAGGAACTGCGATCGACATCTGGATCCGGCATCCGGCCGATCTGCGGCAGGCGCTGGCCGCCGGTTCGAAGTGAGCTCGGGCAAACGGACAATGGGAGGCCGCCCCGATCGTGGGGGTGCATCGGCAAAGGGCGTAGCGGCTCAGATGTGTCGCGATGGGGTACAGGGTGGTGCCCGCCAATGCAGCGCATCACGGAAGCTGTAGGTCAACGGTGAACTTCAATGCGGTGGTTCCGCCTTAACCGAGAAGCGACCACCCGCGTCCGATTCCGCAATCTGTTTCGCAGCCGGAGCTACGCCTGAACGACCCTCAGCGCCGTGACGATCAAATTCTGGGGCACCCGCATCACCGCCGCGGACGAGGTCGCCGCCACGCTTCCGATCGCGCTGGGAACGAATGGGCGCAAACATGGCGTCGCGTTCGAGCTTGCCGACGGAACGCTCTCCCCGACCTCCGCGGCGACTGCGTGGGTTGGCGTGCACTAGCGTCGCCTTGCCCCACGCTAGACGGTCGCGGCTGTCAAAAACCCTTTCGAAGCTGATCGTCAGCGGTCGAGGGCGGCGACCTCGTGGACGGCCTTGGCAACGGCCCGGAAGTCCTTCTTCAGGATCGCGCCGTGGTTGCTGCTGACCTTCGCACTGACCTGGATGTTCGGGTTGCGGGTGGTGACCGCGCCGACGGCGGCGCGGATGCGTTCCTGTTCGTCGCCCTTGCTGCCGAAGGACGAGCCCGACGCGAGGACGTACCGGGTCGGGACGGTGATGGCGTCGAGGACGGGGCCGAGTTCGCTTTCGCGGGAGAGTCGGCCGAGTTCGATGTTGCAGGTCGCCATTTGGTCGGCGGTCATCTTCGGGGTCAGGCCGGTCGGGCGGACCAGTGGCATGAACCAGCTCATCCGCTTGAACAGCTTGCGGATCCGCTGCTCCATGGCCGCGTCGAGCCAATCGTACGGTTCGGCACCCTCGACCAGCACGGCGCCCAGGGCTCGCTGGGGATTCCGGCTGGCCCAGTGCGCCGCGACGAACGCCCCGTAGGACCAGCCGACCACCAGCGCCCGGTCGATGCCTCGGGCCGCGAGGACGGCGTCGACGTCGCGGACGGCTACGTCGAAGGAGTAGTCCGCCGAGCGCTTCGATTTGCCGCGGGCCCGCGCGTCGAAGGTCAGGTGGCGCCAGTCCGTGCCCAGTTCCGCGACGACCCGCCGCCAGTAGCCCTGGGTGGCGAACTGGCCGTTGAGGTAGACCACGGGCACGCCGGAGCCGCCGGTGTCGGTGACGGCGAGTGCCGTGTCGTCGACCGGCAGCAGGCCGGTCCACTGCGTGGGGGAGATGCTGTTCTTCGTCATGCGTCCACTGTCGGCGGCCGGCCTGACACTGCCCTGACACCGCGCTGATGTGACGCGGGCGCGCTTGCCCGGCCGCGGTGCCGACGTGATCCGCGTGTTCGACATCGGCCCAGCGCGCAAGGGTTGCCGGCGTCCTGAACAGCCTGGCCGGAATCATGATCCGGCCAGGCTGCCGCCGGGTCACCGGCGCTGGTGTCGTCAGCTCGTCACGGTGTGGTTGTTCTCCCGCTCCGCAGGTCCGTTCTCCGAGACCGCCGGCCGCTGCGTGCCGGAGTCGGAGACACTCTTCTTCACGGATTCGAGGATCGCCAGCCCCTGACCGACGAGCCCGGCCGCGACCTGACCGATTCCGTCGGCTCCATTGAGGACGGTGACGTTCGCTCCGCTGAGGCCTGCGGCTGCTTCTTTCACGATCTGCGGCAGCTGCTCGATGAGCAATCGGTCGAGCGCGACCCGGTTGTGGGACGCGGCGGCCGCGGCCGTGACCTCTGTCGCCTCGGCGTCCGCCCGCGCCATGATCCGCACCTGCTCGGCCTGCGCCTCGGCGGGCTTGACGACCTCCGCCACCAGCTGTTGCTGGCGCAACAACGCTTCCCGTTGCGCCAGCAAGGTCCTGGCGTCGATCACCTCTTGCTGGGCCGTGGCCTGCGCCAACGGCCCGGCCTGCGCTGCCTCGGCTTGGGCCCGGTCGATTTCGGCCTTGTACTGCGCCTGCACGACGGAGGTCTGCCGCGCGTACTCCGCCTGCCGCCGCTGCGATTCCTGTGCTGCCTCGGCCGCGGCCTGGTCGGCCCGGGCCTGCGCGATCTGGGCCTCGCGCTGGATGGCGGCGTTGTGCGGTGCGGCCATCGCGGCGATGTAGCCGAGTTTCATGTCGTCGATCGACTGGATCTGCAACGAGTCGATCGTCAAGCCGATCTTCGCCATCTCTGCTGCCGACCCGTCGAGGACTTCGGTCGCGAGCTTCTGCCGCTCGGTCACGATTTCCTCGACGGTCATCGAGCCGACGATCGAACGCAGGTGGCCGGCGAAGATCCGGCCGGTCAGGATCGACATCTGCTCCTGGTCGGACAGGAATCGCTGGCCGGCGTTGACGATGCTCTCGGTGTCATTGCCCACCTTGAACGCGATGACCGCACGGACGTTGAGCGCGATGGCCTGCTTCGTCACACAGGTTTCCGATACCTCGGCTTCGGACATGCTCAGCGTCAGGAACCGCACTTTCCGGAAGAACGGCATGATGAACGCGCCGTGGCCGGTGACCACCCGGAACGGCGCTCCCCCTGTGCCATTGGTCTTCCCGCCGGAAATGAGCATCGCCTCGTCGGGCGCGGGCACTCGATAACCGAACATCGTCGTTCTCCTAGTTGCTGGTGAAGGGATCCGTCCAGGCGATGACCTCGACGGCACGATGGGGGAGGGACTCGACGACGAGGACGGTCGTGCCCTTCGCGAGCGGTACCTCGGAATAGGCCCGGTAGGTCTCGGTGCCTCCGCGGATCCGGAGCAGGACCTCACCCGGTCCCGCGGGCCCGCGGGTGCCGATGAGCAGCACGCCGGTTTGCCCTTCCGGCGATCGATCGGCGTCCATTACCCGACACCTCCGGACAAATCGGGCGCAGTGTCTCGCCTGCCGAGGTCCAGAGCCGGCGCGGCACCATGGGAACGATCAATGTCAAGTGTCCCACGACGGCATACCGGCCACCAGCGCAGAACCACGCCACCCCGGCGCCGGCCTCGCCCACGGCGGAAGCAGGATCTCCTCGCCTGCCCGCGGATGAGGTTTGGAGACGACGGTCCGCAATGACGATGCTGGACCACCGTGTCCGCGCCGGCCCAGGGGAGCGCGCTCGCCTCGAGGACGACCACGACGATCGAGCCCCAGGCCCAGGAGTCGTCGCTGTTGGGCTCGTCCGCGGTGCGCACATGCGACGGATCGGCCGGGTCGGCGTACACCGTCACTTCGCCGACGTTCACCACGGCCCCGACGGCTTGGCGGATGCGCACCCGGACGGCTCGGTCCGAGGTCACCGGGTCCGGCTTCTGCAGCCGCCCGGTGCGGGCTAAGAGAGGTTCGTCGTCTTCTTGGCGCGGGGGTTCGCCCGCGCCGGTCATCCCCAGATCCATCAGCAGAGAGTACGACCGGGAAGTGCAGCTCCACCAGGGGAGTCTCTGCGATCGAAAACACCGCCGGCGAAGGCAACCGAACGGGCCCGTCCGGCGTTCTGACCCAGCTTCGCGTCACCCTGGCCGGCTCGGCTCTGGCTCAGTGGTGCCGGCATACCGCTACCTCCGAACGGCTTCCCGCAGCGAGCTGCCGGTTCGCGGCTGGATCACTCGGATACGGAATCACTTTCGTATTCCGCAGTCCATTGCGAAGAGGTCATCTGGTCGAGAAGGCGGCGAGATAGCCGAGCGCAGGCGAGCCCAATCCGGTGACGTCGTCGTAGCCAGGTGTCGCGGTGAGGGCGCCGTCGTGGCCGTCGGTGATCAAGGTTGCGGTGCCGGGGAGTGCGTTGCCGTGCTCGTCGGTCTCGGAGACGACGCGGGCGACCGGTGTGCCGCCGAACGGGTGGTCGGTGACGTCATGGAACATCGCGGAGCCGTG
Source organism: Amycolatopsis sp. NPDC005232 (assembly GCF_040607795.1). Classification (NCBI taxonomy): domain Bacteria; kingdom Bacillati; phylum Actinomycetota; class Actinomycetes; order Pseudonocardiales; family Pseudonocardiaceae; genus Amycolatopsis; species Amycolatopsis sp. NPDC005232. The sequence continues at coordinate 46,056 of NZ_JBEXHL010000006.1, forward strand.
GTGGGCGTAGAGGAGTGGGTTGGCGAATCCGATCGGGGTGCCGGCCGCCTGTTGCGCGTCAGCTTGGATCGCGGCGAACAAGGGACTGGCAAGACTTGTTCCGCCGTTGGTGAGGCCGCCGGGCAACGGATCGGGTACCGCGAGGCCGGCGTAGAAGTCGGCGTCCACGGCCACGTCCGGGACGACTCGGTCCCCTTTGGACAGTGCCGTCGGAACTACCCCGTTTTGGTACGGCGGCTGGTGGAACAGGGCGCTGCGGCCCCCTCCCGCGCCGGTGTTGAACGAGCCGGGAGGTGAGGTGCTCCACGTCTTCCCGTCGCCCGAAGAGTCGGTTTCGGTGGTGCCCCAGCCGGTTTCGAACAAGTAGTCGCTGTTCTTGTCGACTTCCAGCGTCGTGCCGCCCACGGCGGTCACCCACGGATCCGACGCGGGGTACTCGGTCTGCGGGGCGCGGGTTCCTCCGGCGGAGTTGTCGCCCTTGTCTCCCGAGCTGTAGTAGAGGCCGATACCCTCGATCGCGGACTGCTGGAACGTCTGGTCCCACGCCGCGATCATCGCCGGCGAGACGTTCGAGTCGAGGGTGGTCCAGGACGTCGACACCACGTCGACGGCCCGATCGTCGACCAACCGGTCGAGACCGTCGAGCAGAGAGATCATGGTGGCTTGGGGATCGGTTTTGTCCGCAGCGCAGTTCGCGGCCGAATAGACCACGTCGGCGTCGGGAGCCATGCCGTGCGCGATGGTGGCGTCCATCTCGCGCTCGATTCCCCAGGTCGGCTCGTCGCAGACGGAGGACTGGCCGGTGGGGTAGCGCTGGGCGAACTGGCCGGGCGCGAAGGCTTTGTCGCCGAACGCGGTCGCGTCGGCGTTGAGGGAGTTCTCGAACTGCGGGTCCGTGCCGATGCCCACGACACCGATCTTGACACCCTTGCCGGTCAGACCCGAGTGTGTGACACCGTATGCTTTGCGAAGCTGTGAAGGAAGGTAACCGCACGATGTTGCGGGGAACTCTGTTCGTCCGTACGCCTCCGGCAGGGACTTCACGACGACCTCGCCGTAGTAGTGGGAACAGGCGGTGGCCGGCGCGTCCGTTTCGGCGTCATTCGCCTGCTGGGCGGGGGAGCCGTTCCCTGCTGCAGGCACCACGGCGATCACGTGGTCCGGCGCGGCTTTCGCCCACGCTTCGACCTGGGCGGGCGATGCGGTGAACGCGACGTAGTGAGAGGTCGCCCCGGTCACGGTGGCACCCGCCGCTCGCAACTCGTCCTGCACTTCGGCGGTCTGACCGGGGGTCGGGCCGAAATCGTGCCAGAACTGCTGGGCTGACAGGAAATGCCGGTACGCGGGGCCGGCCGGATCGGACACCGCCTTGGCCAGGACGGCCATGCCCTGCGGATTCTGGCCCGAAAGATAAGCCCGTGCGGAGATCTGCGGCGGTGCCGCCGACGCCGGGACCGCTCCCGCCCCGAGAAGCGGAACCGCAGCGAGGACGGCAAACCACCTGGAGTACTTCATGGTCGCGACCGTAGGGCGCGGATGTCAGCGACTTGTCAGAGAATTGTTTTCCCGGTGCACAAGCCGGCCGAGGTGACTGGGACTGCTTCGTCTGCGGGTTACTCGGTGGTCGCGTCCGCGGCGTCCACGATGATGTCCGTGACCTTGTCAGGATGCGAAACGTACACGTCGTGCGCGGCGCCCGGCACGACGACGGTGTGCGCGCGGGCGCGCTCGGCCATCCATTCCTGCGCGGCCAACGGGATGCTGTTGTCAGCGGTCGGGATCAGGTCCCAGGTCGGGATGTTCTTCCACGCGGGCGCGCCCGACACCTCGTTCACGGCGGCCGCGGTGACCGGGCGCTGGCCGGCGGCCATCTGACGGGCCTGGGGCAGTGGGATGTCGGCGGCGAAGAGTTCCGGGAAAAGGTCCTGCTTCACATAGAGGTCGGTCTCGCCGCCGGGGAGGGTGACCTGTCGCAGCGACGCGCTGAGCGTGCTGCCCGGGAACTTCTTCGTGATGTCGAGCGCGTTCTCCGCTTGGTCGGGGAGGAATGCGGCGATGTAGACGAGCGCCTGCACCTTGGGGTCGTTCAGCGCGGCGTCGGTGATCACGGAGCCGCCGTAGGAGTGTGCGGCCAGCACGACCGGTCCGTCGACGCTGTCGACCAGGGCCTTGATGTAGGCCCCGTCGGACGCGACGCCGCGCAGCGGGGTGGCGGCGGCGATCACGTTGTACCCGCGCTGCTCGAGCCGCGTGATCTCACCGTTCCAGCTGGACGTGTCGGCGAACGCGCCGTGCACCAACACGATTGTCGGCTTCGGCTTCGCCGGGGCGTGGTGGTCGGCCTGCTGCGGCGCCGCCGACGACGGCACCGCGGCGAATACGGCCGTCGCGGCCAGCGCGGTCGTGGCGGCGGCGATCCGGGCCAGGCGAGTACGTGTGCGCATCTCTTGCTCCACAGGGAGGTTCGGGCGAAGCCGCTGAATCACGCCACCGACAATATGTCGTCTGACATACATAAAAAGCTTCAGACGGAAATCGCAGCACATCAATGCCCTCTCAGCCCAGTCCTGGTGCCCGGACTGCCGTCCATCGTCCGCAGCTGGACGTCGGGTACTACCTCGAACTGCTGGCGGAACAGGGTCCGGTCTTGGTGACCGAGGCCCACCGGGCCGACGCCGGCGACCGCATCCCGTTCTGTCCTGATTGGACACGCGACGACCTTGTCACGCACACCACGAGCGTGTACCGCTGGGTCGAGCTGATCGTCCGGGGTGCGCGAAACAGGCCACCCGCCCTGCCGGAGCCGGAATCCGATGCTCTCGCCGACCCCGTTGGGGCGCTGAGCGCGGCTCACCACGACGTGCTCGAGGCCCTCAGGGCCGCGCCGTTGCGGTCCACCGTGCCCACCTCGCTCGGCCTGACCTGCTCCGGCACCGGATCGCGGTGGTGGGTGCGGATCGGGCCGGACGCACCGGAGTTAGGCCGCGGACCTGCCACAGTGGACACAGAGGTGACCGCCCAGCCGGGCGCGCTGCTTCTGCTGCTCTGGAACCGTCGCAAGGCCACAGGTCTGGACGTGCGGGGGGACGGGCGCGCACTGGACGTCTGGGTCCGCGAAGCGCACCTCTGACCAGCGATCGCGCTGGCGACTTCTGGCTTGTTTATTAAAAGTCAGCAGTGTTACGCTGCCGCGGTGCTGCGCTGTGATGCCGCGCGTTGAATTCTCGGAGGTTTCGGCATGGCTCGAGTATTGGTTGTCGGCGCAGGAGCAACGGGCGCCTTCTTTGGTGCGCGGCTGTTGCAGGCGGGCAACAAGGTGGCTTTCCTGGTTCGGCCCCGGCGTCGTGAGGTGCTGCGTGAGCGCGGCCTGCGCATCGTGAGCGCGGAGCGCACGGAGGTGCTGCACCCCGAGCTGCTCGTCGCGGGGGAGCTCTCCGATGCGTACGACGCGATCTTGCTGTCGGTCAAAGCCGACGCGCTACCGGCTGCGATCGAGGATTTCGCCCCGGCGGTAGGACCGGGAGTGGGAATCATCCCCTTCCTGAATGGCATGTCCCACCTCGATGTCCTCAACGACCGGTTCGGAACCGGTTCGGTGCTGGGCGGGGTGGTCAAGGTTGTCACTTTCGTCGACGAGAACGGCGACATCCGCCAGCTGGCACCGCTCGCGGACATGGTCATCGGTGAGCAAACCGGCGAGCAGACGCCGCGGCTGGCCGCGCTCGCGGACGACTTCGGCTCCGCCGGCTTCCCGTTCGCGACATCCGGCCGGATCGTCACACAGATGTGGCACAAATGGGTGTTCATCGCCTCTGCCGGTGCGGTGACCACTCTGATGCACGGCAACATCGGCGAAATCGCCGCCGTCCCCGGTGGTGCGGACTTCGCGACGGCGGTCCTGTCCGAAGCGGCGGCCGTGTCCGCCGCGGCCGGCCATCCGATGACCGGCCGGGAGTTCGCGACCACCAGGGAGCTGCTCACGGCGCCTGACTCGGCCTTCGCGCCCTCCTTCTACCGGGACCTGTCCCGCGGCCTGCCCACCGAGGTTGAACACGTTTTCGCCGACCTCGTGCTGCGCGGCGAGAAGCTTGGCGTTGACACCCCGTTGCTGAAGCTCGCGACCATCAACCTGCGGGTGCACCAGAATCGCGTCTCAGCCGCCTGATCGGCACAACAGTGCATCGAACAAACCCCATATCGGAGACTGGTGCGCAGACGTGGCCGGGCGCCTCGAGGGTCGGTAGTCCGCTCCCTCGAAGCGCCCGGCGTGGTGTGGGGCGTCAGAGGGCGGGGTGCAGTCCTCGGACCGGGCTCAGCGCCTCCAGCAGCGAGGCGACGTGCAGGATCGTCGACTCCGCGTGCCAGGAGGCCGCCAGCTGAACACCGATCGGCAGGCCCTCGGTGGTCGTCCCGAAGCGCATGGACAGGGCGGGGAGCCCGGTCAGGTTGAACGGGGCGGTCGTGGACATCACGTGGAAGATGCTGAGCGTCTTCCCGTCCAGGGTGAGTTCCGTGGTCCCGTGCTTGTGTGCGGGAACGGTGGTAACCGGGAGCAGCAGCGCGTCGTACTGCTGGAAGTACGCCGCGAAACCGTCGCGGAGCCGCTCGACGCCCTGTTCGGCGTGAACGTAGTCCTGAATGGACGTTTCGGGGGCGTCGCGCATGAACTTGGTGGCCGTGTACATCTGATCCGCGTGGCCCGCGGTGGCCTCGGCGTAGGCAGGCTTCACCTCCATCACGTGCTGAAGGTTGAACAGTTCGAGCGGGGTGTCGCGCTCGAGAGCGGGGATGCTCACGGCGTCGACGTGAACTCCTGCGGCCCGCAAGGCTTCCGCGGCCGCCTGCACGGTCGCCGCGACCTCGGGGTGGACGGGGCCGAGCCCGGAGTCGACCAGCCAGCCGACGCGGACGGTCCGCTGCGGCGAGGAGCCCAGGCCGGCGTCGAGGCCGGCGGGGACGGTGGAGGAGAAGCCGTCGGCACCGTCGGGGCCGGCCAGGAACGAGTACGCCAGCGCGAGGTCGCGGATGGTGCGGGCCATGGGACCGGCGTGCCAGTCGCGGCGCGGCTCGCGCGGCCAGGCCCCCGTCATCGGAATGCGCCCGTGCGTGGGCTTGAGGGCCGCGATGCCGGTGAGGGCGGCCGGTCCGCGCACCGAGATGGCCAGGTCGCTGCCGAGACCGAGCGGCGACATACCGGCGGCGATCGCCCCGGACTCGCCGCCGCTCGAACCGCCGGCGGTACGGCCGAGGTCCCAGGGGTTGTTCGTGTCGCCCGTCAGCAGGTTGTCGGAATCGACGGCGTAGGAGAACTCCGGAAGGTTGGTCTTCGCCAGGAGGATCCCGCCGGCGTTCTTCAACCGCGCCACCGCGGTGGCGTCCGTGTCCGGGACGCGGCCCGCGAAGATCGGCGAACCGCGCTGGGTCAGCACTCCAGCCGTGTCGAACGAGTCCTTGACGGTGAAAGGCACGCCGTGCAGCGGTCCCACCTCGACACCCGAGGCGAGCTCCTCGTCCGCTGCTTTCGCGGCTTCCAGCGCACCTTCGGCGACCGTGACGATGGCGTTGACCTTCGGGTTGGTGGCCTCGATGCGGTCGAGGTGCGCCCGCACCACCTCGACTGAGGACACCTTCTTGGTGCGGATCAGCTCCGCGAGTTCGGTCGCGTCGGACCGGGTGAGCTCGGTGGACATCGGAATTCCTCTCTTAGACCGGTCTACTAGTAATGGTCAGCACTGACCCGGGCCCGGTACGCCCGCGGTCAGTGGTGGTTCGTCAGACGTGCAGGACCTGGCGCGTGACCGCCATGGCGCGGTCGAGTTGGCCGGGGTTGCCGTGGATCTTCGCGATCATGCTGGCCCCGAGCCACAGGTCGTACAGGGTCTCGGCCGTCGCGCGCGGGGTGTCCTGAATGGACACGGACCCGTCCGCCACGCCGTCGGTGATCATCTGCTCGATCCGGTCGACGATCGCCGCGGTCCCGGTCTTCGTCGTGACGCGCATCGCCTCCGACAGGTCGGCGATCTCGGCGCCCAGCTTGACGACCAGGCAGCCGCCCTGGCAGTCGTCCGCGGCTTGCGTGTCGTGGAAGTACTGCCAGTACTGCATGAGGTGCTCGCCCGAACTCTTCGCCTTGTTTGCGACGATGCGGTCCATGGTGGCGAAGTAATCGTCGAAGTAGCTCTTCATCATCGCTTCGCCGAAGGCGTCCTTGGAATCGAACCAGTGGTAGAACGACCCCTTCGGAACGCCTGCGTCGGCGAGCACCTCGTTGATGCCGACCGCGGCGTAACCCTTGGCCAGGACGATCCGCCGCGCGGTGTCCAGAAGGCTTTTGCGTGTGTCCACCTTGGCTGGCATGGCATCACCGTAGCAGCCGATTAGACCAGTCGTCTAGAGCCTCTGGCGTGCGAGTTTCCTTCGAAGATCACCCTCAATGCGTCAGCTCCGCCGGCGGTTCGACCCCGAGCGCGGTGAACAGCCCGGCCAGCTTCGTGTCGAGCAGGTGGCCGACCGCGGTCACCCGCGGATCTCCGAAGCTCGCGAACAGCGTGCCGGGCTGGTCGGTCACGAACACACCGTCGCCGTGCTCGTCGGCCTGGATCAGCAGCCGCAGGGGCGCGTGCAGCATCACTGTCGGGTTGTGGCGGTACATCTGCTCGGCGATCACGTGGTTGCCCATCAGGTATTCCGTGCAGTCCCAGGAAAATCCGGAACCGGCCATGAACGGCGGCACCTCGATGCTCGCGAACCGCAGGAAGCCGAGTGGCGCGACCTCGTCGGCCTTGGCGACGACCGCGGCCCAGTCCGCTAAGCCGTCGAAGCGGGTGCGGTCCAGTACCGGCACGGTGTCCTCGAACAGGTGGATCGCTTCGGCGTAAGGCCGCCCGAGCGGCACGGCGAGCCGGCGCACGTCGTGGGTGGTCGTCGTGACCGGAAGTCCAGTGGCCATCGGTGTGCTCTCCTCAATCGTGAACGGGTTCGGCAACCGGCACCGGGACGGCCGAACGCCAGGGCCGCAGCCAGGTGAGCTCGGTCCGTGCCACCGTTCGATCGCAGTGCGGGCAGTGGTCGCCGAACGGCATTTCCGCGCCGCAGACGGCGTGGACGGCCTTCATCGGCCGGGTGTGCCGGTCGGAGCGGGTGTGGTCCTCGCCCCACCGGGCGAGCGCGTGCAGCACCGGCAGCAGGTCGGCGCCCGCTTCGGTGAGGCGGTACTCGTGGCGGGTGCGGTGGTCGTCGCGGTAGGGCACCTTGGTCAGCACCCCCGCGCCGACGAGACCCGCCAGCCGGCTCGAGAGCACGTTGGTCGACGCGCCCAGATCGTTGTGGAGCTCGTCGAACCGCGTGGCGCCGGCGGTGATGGAGCGCAGGATCAGGAGGGTCCACCGGTCACCGAGGACATCGGCCGCGCGGCCGATCGGGCACGGCTGGCCGGCCACGACGATCCTGGCCGGACGGGTCACCGGACACTCGCCCGGCGGCGGGTCTCCAGGAACACCAGCGGCGCCAGCACCAGGCACAACACGCCGATGACCGCGGCGACGAGCACGGTCGCGGCGGGCAGCCCCCGCGCGAGCGACAGCAGCCCGACCACGACCACCGGTCCGCCGAGGCCGACGTAGCTGACTACGTAGTACGTCCCGATCACGGCGCCGCGCTCGGCCGGCGGCGTGACGACGGTGAGCTCCGCCAGCGCGCCCGTGAACACGAGCCCGTGCCCGGTTCCCGTGCCGAGCATCGCCGGCACCACCAGCCACGTGGCGCCGGTCCCGTTCGCGAGCACCAGCAACGCCAGGCCGGCGGCGAGCACCACGAGCCCGCTCGCCTGCGCCGCGATCGGCGGCAGCTTGCGGGCGCCGAACTGGACGAACCCCGACGTGGCGATCATCAGCGCGAGTGCCGCCGCGGCGATCGCGAGGTTCGTCGAGCCCAGCATGCTCTGCACGAGCGAGGGCACGACCGCGGAGAACACACCCAGCACCGCCCACGCCAGGAACGACGACGCCCCGGCCACCACGAACGTCCGCCGGATCTCCGCCGGCACCCCGAGCCTCGGCCGGCGCCAGCGCACGCCTTCGGCGCGGACGGGCTGGGGCGTCCGCAGCACCAGCAGCGCCACTGCCGCCACGGCCACCGCGTGAACCACGAACGACAAGTGCCGCGGCAGCGGGCCGTACTGCGCGAGCAGGCCACCGACCACCGGCCCGAGCGCCAGCCCGAACGTGACGCACGCCGTGGCGGTCATCGCCGCGCGCCGCTGGCCGCCGGCATCCTGTCCCGCGCTGTCACTCAGCATCGCCTGGGCCGCCGCGGCGCCCGCGCCCATGCCGAGCCCCTGCAGGATCCGCGCGACGAACAGCCAGCCCGTCCCGGTCGCGAAGGTGAACGCCACGTCGCCCGCGAAGAATGCCGTCAGCGCCACCAGCATCAACGGGCGCCGCCCCACGGCGTCCGACAGCGGCCCCGCCACCAGCAGGCCCGGCACGATCACCGCCACGGCCACGGCGTACAGCAACGTCTGCACCAACGCCGAGAAACCGAACGTCGTCCGCAGCAACGCATACAACGCACTCGGCAAGTTGTTCCCGACGTACAACGCGGCGAGCGTCGCCGCCCCGGCCGCGAACGCCCTGTGCCCGGCGGACACGGGGGCCGCGTTCAATCGAGTCTCCGACATGGGGGCACCGTAGAGTGCTGGCTTTTTCTACGCAAGTCAACTCGGAGTCTGCCCTGGTCAGGCGGGGGAGGCCGACGTCGCCGAGAGCCGGTTCGTCAGTCGGGGAGTACGGCTCGCACCGTGATCCGGCGCACAAGCACCCGTGAACCCGAGCGCGCACTGGCTTACGGTGGCGAAAGCCAGGCCGGGTGGAAAGACACCACGACAGCCGCCGGCTTCCCCATCCGGACACCACCGACTCGACCCGAGGAGCACACATGGCGCAGCCGCACGACGGAGGACCGGTCTACGCGCTCAATCTGTTCGACGTCGCCGATCGCGAGGAGTACCTGGCCTACTCTCGGCGATCGCCGAAAGAGGTCGCCGCACACGGCGGCCGCGTTGTCGCATTAGGACAGTTCCGGGAGTCGGTCACCGGGGACATCGAGCCGCGCAAGGTCATGATCGTCGTGGAGTGGGAGTCGCGCGCGGCGTTCGAAAGTTACCGCGCCGACCCGGCGCTGGCCGATCTGCATCCGCACCGGGAGAACGGTTCGTCCTCCTACGTCTGGCACCTGTTCGACCGTCTGGAAGACCTGCGCCCGCTGCTGCGGCCCCAGGCGTGACTCCCGCGCGCTGAATCGGCCTCGAAGTTCACTTCGGACACTGTAGGCCGGAGCACTCGCTCGGCAATCGCGGACGCGGTGATCGGTGCTACGTCCGCGATTTCGCCGTCTGTGGTGGGTGTCCGAAGTGGGACTCTGCGCGGCTCGTCGAGGAGGGGAATTAGTCTTCGTTCCACCATTTCCTGAGGCCTTCGGCGGCGTCGCGACCCTGCTGTGTGCCGGCCTGCGTGGCTGCGTCGACGAAGAGTGAGTCGAGCAGATCAGTGGGCTTCCGGTAGTAGGGATCGGAGACGAGAACTCGCACGTCGTAGCCGTGCTCGGCGAGAATGGACTTCTCGCGCGCGATGTCGTCCGCCGGCCTGCACGCCACGATCAGCACCTTGCCCCCGCTGCGGAGCGGGTCGTCCGCATCGACGATCAGGTCGGCGTTGGTGGCGGAGCGCACTCCGCCGTCGACCCAGACAGCACCGGCCACGTCGACGGCCGGTGCGACGCCCGGAGCCGCGGTGGAGCACGCGATGCCGACTGCGACCGGGAGGTGGTCGTCGGCCGACCACCCGTGTGCCTCGCCGGTACTGACGTTCACCGCGGCCATCACCAGGTTTCGCGGCCACGAGCCCTCGGGTGCGCCCAATTTCCACAGTTCTTCGGCCTCGCCGGCGGAAAGCGGCGGCTCCGCTTCGACCGCGGCCCGGGCCATGGCCAACATCGAAGGTGCGCCGGCATCGGCCCCCTTGTTCGTGAGGCGCGTCAGCTTCTCGCGGTCGCTGCGACCGTTCGCCGCGCGGTCGGCGTGCCAGGCCGCTCGTGCGCGCATCCGGTCGGGCAGCCCGGCGAGGCCTTCCGGGCGCATCGTCAGCCAAGCGCCGACGATCGAGCCGGCCGACGTTCCCAGGACGACATCAGCATCGGCGGCCGAGAATCCTGCCGCGCCGAGAGCGAGAAGCAGAGCTGCCTCCCACGATGCGCCAACTTGTCCTCCGCCACCCAGAACCACTGCTCTCCTCGGAGAAGAACCCGGTTGTCGACTTTCGTTCATTCGAGGAAGAACCTTTCGTTTGTGCGCGGTGTTCGTTCGTGCACGGTGTTCGTTTTGCCCAGTGCCGAAGTGGACCTGGCGGACGCAGGCAAGGTCCACTTCGGACAGAACCACGCTGACGCCACGGGGCGATTGTCCGGTCAGCCGGCCGTGTGGGCGTCGACGGAGACAACGATCTTGCCGACCTGGTCATTGCGCTCCAGGTGACGGTGCGCGTCGGCGTAGTCCTCCAGCGGGAACACCTTGTCGATGACGGGGACGAGGTCGCCGTCGACGATGCCCTTCCGGACGTAGTCCACCGCGGGGGCCAGACGCAGGCTGTCCGACGCGAGCTCAGCGACCCCGAAACCACGGATGGTGAGCCGCTTGAGCAGCACGTCCATCACGTTCACGGTTGCCGGGGCGAAGTCGAGCACGCCGTAGATGACGAGGACCGCATCCTGGGCGGCGGCCTCGATCAAGGTCGCGAGGGTGGCGCCGCCGACCGGGTCGAAGATGACCCTCGCGCCCCGCTCTTCGGTCAGCTCTCGAATTCGCGCGACGACGTCCTCCTCGGCGGTGGCGATCACCACGTCGGCTCCGGCGTCCAGCAGTTGTTGCCGCTTTGCGCCGGTACGGGTCAGCGCAACGGCTTTCGCGCCCGCCCGCCGGGCGATCTGAATCGCCGCGAGACCGACGCTGCTGGACGCGGCTGAGATCACCACGGTGTCCCCGGGCCGAGTGTTCGCGATCTCCACCAGGCCGCCGTAGGCGGTGATGTACTGCATCCACGTCGAGGCCGCCTGCTCGAAGGAGAGCTCTTCGGGGTGGGCCACGACGGCGTGGACGGGTGCGAGAACCGCTTCACCGTGCATCGGGTAGTCGAGCAGGTTGAAGCCGGGCAATACGCTGACGGCTTGGCCGACGTGAAACTCGCCGACCCCGTCGCCGACGGCCGCGATCAGCCCTGCGACCTCGAAACCGAGGCCGGCCGGGACGACCGGGGCAACACTGTAAAGTCCCTGGCGGAACAGCGAATCCGCTCGGTTGAGCCCCCAAGCGCGGGCGTGGATCAGGACCTCGCCGGCACCCGGCTTCGGCTCGGGCACGTCTTCGATCCGCAGTACTTCAGGACCGCCGATCTGGTGGAAGCGGACGGCACGGCTCATGGTGTGACTCCTCGTGAAACTGGGCTGATTCGGGTTTGACTGGCCGACGCGAGTGCAGTCCGGAGGATGGCGAGCGACGGCTCCGGAGGGGATCGCCTGTGGGCGGCGCCGGGTTATGTCGACCGGCATAACACTGAGAGCGACTATATATGTCGGGCGTCATACAGGCAACCGCGGTACACTCGCGGCATGGTCAGACGGTCAGACACCAAGCGGCGCATGATCGGGGCCGCCCGACAGCTCATCCGCGAACACGGCTACCACAACATGGCCCTGTCTGATGTGGTCGAGCGCAGCGCGTCCCCCCGCGGATCGGTCTACTACCACTTTCCCCAAGGCAAAGTTCAGATGGCCGCCGAAGCGGCCGAGGCGCACACCCGCGAGCAGGTCGACCTGATCAACCAGCTCGCCGGCGAGGCTTCGTCTGCCGAGGACTTGGTTCGGGCGTACGTCGAGCTGGCTCGTGAAGGCATGCTGACCAGCGGTTATGGGCGCGGTTGCACCATCGCACCACTGGTGCTCGAGGTCGGGGAGACCTCGGAAGAACTCGGCGCCGCCAGCCGGCGGGCCTTCGTCCTCATGACCGAGACCCTCGCGCTCCAGCTTGTGGTGCTCGGCGCTGAGGCTGCCGACGCCCGGGAGCTGTCGCACGCGACTGTGGCGGGTGTCGAGGGAGCGATGGTGACCTCGCGCGCACTGCGCAGCCCCGAGCCGTTCAACGCGATCCGCGACACCGTGGTCGCCCGAGCCCGCGCTCTCGCCGCAGTCCGCGACTGACACCGCGAGTTAAGTGAATCACCCGAACGAGGCGCTTCAATTATGTCGGTCGGTATATATACGTGCTAGCCTCGCTGGTGTTGGCGCACGCCGCCATCGGAGGACCGGAGGGGTGTCTCGCCGGTCCGGCCCAGTCCACGTCGGACCGGTGAGACGTAGCTGGCTGCCTGACGTGGATGGGTCCCGGTCGAACGGCGTACTCGCTGCGACGTGTCGTCCACCACCGCAAACCTCATCAGCCCTTCAGTGAACTGGAGATTCCAGACATGTCTTCGATCCTCATCACCGGCGCTTCGCAGGGAATCGGTCGCGCCATGACGCTGGAGCTCGCAAAGCGTGGTCACCGTGTCATCGGCACGGCCCGCAATCCGGACAGCCTGGCCGACCTGCCGACCGCCCAGCGCCTCCGGCTGGACGTGACCGATCAGTCCAGTGTGGACGCTGCGATCGCCGCTGCGGGCGAGATCGACGTCGTGATCAACAACGCCGGCGAGACCATGCGGGCCCCGTTGGAGAGCGTCCCGGTGGCCGAGGTCGCCCGGCTGTTCGACCTGAACACGCTGGGAGCGCTGCGCGTCGTCCAGGCCGCGCTGCCCGGCATGCGCGAACGTGGCTCCGGCCACCTGGTGTTCCTGTCCAGCATCCAGGGCCGGATGGTGCTGCCGATCATCGGCCCGTACGGGATGAGCAAGTGGGCGGTGGAGGCCATGGCCGAGGTGCTGGCCATCGAAACCGGGCACTTCGGAGTGAAGGTCAGCGTCGTCCAGCCAGGCGTGGTGGCGACGAATGGTGGCGCGAAGGCCAAGGTCTTCCGGGCCGATGACGACCCGTACGGCCCGCTGTTCGACGAGCTGGTCAAGACCCGCGGTGACGTTGTGACGCCTGAGGAAGTAGCCACGGTCGTGGCCGACACGATCGAGCAGGACAACCCGCCGCTGCGCGTGCCGGCCGGTGCGACCGCGACCAAGGTCCTGGCCGCCCGCAAGACCGCGCCCGAGGACGAGGTTTTCTTCCCCTACGACATCAACTGGTGAAGCGTCGGCTGGTCCGGCCCGCGTCCGTCCACCATCACAGCGGGAAGGAAATCTCATGACCGACGAGACCACCTCGGCCGCCTTCGGCGACGTCGAAGTCACCCGCGTCTCCGAGTGGAGCGATCACTTGTTCTCCCGGCCGGAGCTCCTGCCGGACTCCGGGCGCGAGGAGTGGGAGGCGGAGAAGGGCTGGCTCGAGCCGGTCTTCTGGTCCGCAGAGTCCGAGGACGCGTGGCTGTGCTCACAGAGCTTCCTCGTGCGCAGCGGCGGCCGGACCATTCTGGTCGACACCGGGATCGGCAACGGGAAGCCACGCCCGGGCGTACCGCCGTTCGACCGTCTCGACACCGGCTACCTCGCCAACCTCGCCGCGCTCGGCGTGCGGCCGGAGGACGTGGACGCGGTGGTGTGCACTCACCTGCACCCCGACCACATCGGGTGGAACACCACGCTGGAGAGCGGGGAGTGGCGCCCGACCTTTCCCAACGCGACGCACCTTCTGCCGAAAGCCGACTTCGACCTGTTGTCGGGCATGGCGAAGAGCGGGGACGCGCCGGACCCGCTCGGGTATGTGTCCGCGTTCCTCGACAGCGTCGCGCCCGTCGTGGAGCACGCCGAAACGCAGTTGTGGGACGGCGAAGAACACGTGATCGACGATGCCCTCCGGCTCGTCGCCGTTCCGGGGCACTCGCCGGGCGCGGCCGCCGTCACGATCTCTTCGGGCGGTGACCACGCGCTGCTCGCCGGCGATCTCGTGCACCATCCCATGCAGATCCTCGACCCGAAGCAGCGCAACGCGCTCGATGCCGATGCCGAGACTGCCGCGCAGTCGCGGATCCGGATGCTCGGCTGGGCGGTGGAGCACTCCGCACCCGTGTTCGGCGGTCATTTCCCCGGCGGCCGGGGCGCGCGGATCAGTGCCGCCGGCGGCGCGTTCCGGATCGACTCCTGGACGACCGTCTGAGGGCCGGTGCCGTTCCGGCCGCCTCACCCTCGCGTCCACTGTGGTCACACTCGCACGGCGAACAGCATTCAGGAACAAGGAGAATCACGATGTCGTCCGTCCTCATCACCGGTGCCTCCAGGGGCATCGGCCGTGCCATCGCGATCGAGCTGGCCGGTCGCGGCCACCGCGTGATCGCCACCGCGCGTCGTCCGGAGGCGCTCGCCGACCTGCCGGTGGACCAGCGGCTGCGCCTCGACGTCACCGATCAGGACAGCGTCGACGCGGCGATCCGCGACGCCGGTGAGGTCGACGTCCTGGTGAGCAATGCCGGCGCGACCGTTCGCGTGCCGCTGGAGAGCGTTCCGCTCGACGACGTGGAGCGGCTCTTCCAGCTCAACACCCTCGGGGCGCTGCGCGTGGCGCAGGGAGTTCTGCCGGCCATGCGAGCGCGGGGAGCGGGGCGGCTCGTGTTCGTCTCGAGCATCCAGGGGCGCATGGTGCTGCCGTTGGTCGGTCCGTACGGTGCGACGAAGTGGGCGCTGGAGGCGCTTGCCGAAACCCTGGCGATCGAGACCGGTCACTTCGGGATCAAGGTGAGCATCGTACAGCCCGGCGTGGTTTCCTCGGGCAGCGGCGAGCCGGCCAAGGTGTCCCTGCCGGACGGTGATCCGTACACGCCGCTGCTGGGGGCGCTGGCCGTTCTCCGCGGTGAGGCCGTCACCCTGGAGGCGGTGGCGGTCACTGTCGCCGACACGATCGAGCAAGCCGAACCCGCGCTTCGCGTGCCGGCCGGCGCGCCGGCCAAGCAAGTCCTTGAAGCGCGCAAGTCGGCGCCGGAGGACAAGCCCTTCCTGATGCGCGAGATCGACTGGTGACTGTCCGCCTGAGCGGCGCGCCCGCCCGGCGCTTGTCCCTGTCGGTGAGCACGTACTCGATTGTTTCGGAGTTCCTGTCGTCGTGGCTGAGCATGCCCTCGCGACTGAGGCGCCGCGTTCGCCGTGCCGGCGCAGGCTGAGTACCGCACTTCTCCCAGATCACGATTTTCGGCTCTACGAAAGGTGTTCACGTGTCCGACGACAGGCTGTTCCTGGTGACCGGGGCGACCGGCAGGACGGGAGGAGGGGCGATCAAGCTGCTCCTCGAGCGCGGCCATCGCGCCCGCGCGATGGTGCACCGGGAGGACGACCGCTCTCGTGCGCTGGCGGAGGCCGGTGCCGAGGTGGTCGTGGCCGACCTGCACGACCTCGACGGCATGACCACGGCGTTGCAGGGGGTGACCGGCGCGTACTTGTGTCACCCGATCCTGCCGGGCCTGGTGGAGTCGACGGTGATCTTCGCCCAAGCGGCGACCGAGGCCGGCGTCCGCTCGGTGGTCAACATGTCGCAGCTCCCCGCCCGGCGCGAGGCCGCCAGCAACGCGGCCCGCCAGCACTGGCTGTGCGAGCGCCTGCTGGACCGGACCGATCTGCTCACCACGCACATCCGGCCGACGTTCTTCGCCGAGTGGCTCACGGTGTCGTGGGAGATGCGCGACGGCGAGGGTTACCTGCGCCTGCCGTTCGGCGAGGGCCGGCACGCGCCGATCGCCTCGGCCGACCAGTCCCGGGTGATCGCGGCTCTCCTGGTCGAACCCGAGCAGCACGACCGCGCGATCTACTCGTTGCACGGCCCGGTCGAGATGAACCACCGCGACATCGCCGAGGCCATGGCCCGCGAGCTCGGCCACCCGGTGCACTACGAGCCCATCGGCGTCGAGGAGTTCTCCGCGTCGATGCTGGAGCGCGGTCACGACCCGCACCTCGTCCAGCACCTGCGCAGTGTCGCGCTCGACTACCTCAACGGCGTGTTCTCCGGGACGAACGACGTCATCGAGAAGATCGGCGGCCGGCCCCCACTTTCCGTCGAAGATTTCGTCCGTGCGAAGCGCGCCGACTTCCAGACCAGCGGACCGCGCTTCGTCCCCGCCGCCTGACGCGCGGGCCCAACCGAGGAGTTTTCCTTGTCCTACGCGGTGGATCCGGAGCTGGCGCCCTGGTTGTCGGGGATCCCGGAGATCGACCTCGGCGATCCCCGGAAGGCGCGTGAGACCGAGCGTTCCCTGTCGGCGCAGTGCCCGGAACCGGATCTGGCCGGGCTGACCGTCGAAGATCGCGAAGTCCCCGGCCGCCACGGCGCGCCGTCGGTGCCGGTCCGCGTGTACCGGCCGCGGCAGAAGAGCGGGCGCCTGCCGGCGGTTCTACTGATGCACTCCGGTGGCTTCGTCTTCGGTGGTCTGCACACCGAACACGCCGGCGCGGCGGCGATCGCCGAGTCGGTGGGCGCGGTGGTCGTCTCCGTCGGCTACCGGCTCGCGCCTGAGCATCCGCATCCCGCCGCGCTCGTCGACTGCTACGCGGCGCTGCTGTGGCTGGCGGAAACGGCCGAAGACCTGGGGGTGGACCCGGCGTGGATCGCCGTGTCCGGGCAGAACGCAGGCGGCGGGCTCGCGGCAGCCGTGGCGCTGCTGGCCCGCGACTGCGGCGGCCCGGCACTGGCGTTCCAGGCGCTCGGCACCCCGGAGCTCGACGACCGGCTCGCCACCGAGTCGATGTGGACCTTTGTGGACACTCCGGTCTGGCACCGCGGCAACGCCAAGCAGAGCTGGGCCGCCTACCTGGGCGACGAGGCCGGCGGTCCGCGCGTGTCGTCGTACGCCGCACCCGCGCGTGCCACCGACCTGACCCGGCTGCCGCCGGCGTACGTCACGGCGAGCCAGTTCGACCCGTTTCGGGACGAGGCGCTGGACTACGCGCGCCGGCTCGCGCAGGCGAACGTGCCGGTGGAACTGCACTTGTACCCGGGCACGTTCCACGGATCGACGTTCGTCGCCGGCGCCGCGGTGTCCCGCCGAACGACAGCCGATCTGGTCGACGCGCTGCGGCGAGCGTCGGCCGTGGCACTGCCGGCTTCTGGGCGGCTGCCATGACGTGGCGCGGGAACGAGCGCTACGGTCTTGCGCCGGCGCCGGGCGGGCTCGCCCTCGTCCAGGATCTGCTCAACACCCGTCGCAGCCCGCAGGGGACCTCCGGTGACCTCTTGTCGTCGGTCCGCTCGGCTCAGGAGTGGGCGAATGCGGCGATCGCGGAGTGGGCGAGCGCCGGTGGTGGCCGCAGCCGTGGCGTTCGGCTCAGGGCCGCCGACGTCGAGGAGCTCCGGGCGCTCCGTGACCAGCTCGTGGCTGTGGCCGGGGCCGGGGGCGAACCGTTGCCGGCCGAGCTGCGCGTCGTCGCCGGATGGGAAGCCGGCGGCCGGCTGGTGCTCGAGCCTGCGGGCACCGGGTGGCGGGTCGTCGCGGGTGCGGTGCTGCTGGAGGTCCACCGGGCGCAGCTGCTGGACGAGTGGCGGCGGGTGAAGACCTGTCGCAGCCCGATCTGCCTGGCCGTGTTCTACGACCGGTCGCGCAACAACAGCGCGGTCTGGCACGACGTCCGCGCCTGCGGCAACGCCATCAACCTGCGCGCCTCCCGGGCGCGCGCCGCCGCCCGGGCCGCCGTTGCGCGGCCACGCCGGTGACCGAGGTGCTCACGGCGGGGTTTCCGACCACAGTGGACACTGGCGTCGCCACGGGTTCACGACACCATTCAGAGCCATGCTGAAACCAGCGAAGAACTTTTTCGGACACGCCCTGACGTTTTCTTCGCCGCCCTCGAAAAACCATTCCACGGTGACAATTCCCACCCTTGTCATCGGTCGACCGTCTCCCGTAACGTCTAACCCCATGAGCCGGTTAGAATCTTCGATGGCCAAGGTCGGCGACCTGCGAATGCACTACCAGCGTGGCGGCGACGGTCCGCCCATTTTCCTGCTGCACGGCTGGCCGCAGACGTCTCACTGCTGGCACCGCGTGGCGGGGCCGCTCGCCGAAACCCACACCGTGATCGCGCCTGACCTGCGCGGATACGGGCGCACCGACAAACCCCGTGGCGGCTACGACAAGCGCACGATGGCCGCCGACCTCGCGCAGCTGGCCGAGCAGCTCGGCTTCGATCGGGTGGCCGTCGTCGGCCACGACCGCGGCGGCCGGGTCGGGCACCGCTGGGCTTTGGATCGCCCGGACCAGGTCGAGCGCCTGGCCGTGCTCGACATCGCGCCGACGCGGGAAATGTGGCGGCGGATGGATTCCGTCATCGCGAAGGAGGGCTACTGGCACTGGTTCTTCCATCTGCAGCCCGACCTGCCGGAACTGCTGGCGGGCAGTAACATCGCCGCGTATCTCGGCTACTTCTACGAACGCTGGACGTTCCAGCGCCAGGGTCTTGCTGCAGAAGACGTCGACGAGTACGTGCGCGCGTTCTCCGCCCCGGGGGCCCTGCGCGCAGGTTTCGACGACTGCCGCGCGGCCTTCCCGGACGACGCCGACCTCGACGACGCCGATTACGCGGCGGGCAAGCGCGTGACGCAGCCCGTACTTGCCCTGTGGGGCTTGGCCGGCCTCCTCGGCAAATTCCCGACGCTCGACATCTGGCGCGACTACGCGGACAACGTCACCGGCGCCGGCCTCGAGAACTGCGGCCACTTCCTGCCGGAGGAACAGCCTGAAGAGGTGGTGGCACACCTGCGCAAGTTCCTCGGTTGAGCCTTGATCAGCTCGAGGCCTCGGCTCGCACGAGGGAGGGGCCTGCCTTGACACTGTGGTTGCCGACGGGCACTCTGCGGAGAGAGATTATGTCGGTCAGCATACATGCCTGAGTTGGGGGAATGGCGTCGTGAGACAGGGGCCCGGCACCAGGCAGCGGATGATCGGCGCCGCTCGGGAGATCATCCGGGAGCGGGGCTACCGCGCCATGTCGCTCGCCGAGGTGGTGCAGCGCAGTGCCGCACCGCGGGGTTCGCTGTATTACCACTTTCCCCAGGGCAAGCAGCAGATCGTTGCCGAGACCGCCGGGGTGCACGCGGGCGAGCAGCTTGCGGAAATCCGTCGGCTGGCCGGCGCCGCGACCTCGGCCGCCGATCTGGTCGGCGGGTACGTGGATCGGGCGCGCGACGGCATGATCGCCGGCGGGTACGGGCGTGGTTGCGCCATCGCGCCGCTGGTGACCGAGGTCGGCGAGGCTTCCGAGGAGCTCGGTGAGGCGTGCCGTCTCGGGTTCACCGAGATCGTCGAGGCGATCGCGGTCCAGTTCGTGGTGTTCGGCCTGGGTGACACGGCTGCGGTGGGGCTCGCCCATGCCGTGATCGCGGCGGTGCAGGGTGCGCAGATCACCTCCGGGGCGCTGCGCAGCCCGGAGTCGTTCGACGCCGTCCGGAGTGTGCTCGTCGAGCGGGCCGTCGCCGCAGGCGCGCCCTAGCGTTCGCGGCCGTTGTGACGGCAGGCGTTCTCGGGGCGCGACAGGGGCGCCGAGCAAATCTGACGAGCGACATATTTCGGACCGAGGGCGGGAGAACAGTGGACGTCGAGAAGCACGCGGCGCCGCGGGTAGCGGCTGCGGCGCCCCGGAAACGGCCTCGGGCGGAGGGGCCGACGGTCGCGTTGGCGTGCGTTGCCACCGTGTTGGCGATGGTCATGTTCACGTTGCCCATGAGCACGTTGGTGACACTGGCGAACACCATGGGCGCGAGCGTGATGGGGCGCACGTGGATGCTCAGCGCCGCGAGCATCGGACTCGGTGCGGGCCTGCTCGTCGGCGGTGCGCTGGCCGACCGGCTGGGACGCCGGACCGTCTTCGTCATCGGAGCCGCGGTCCAAGCACTCTTCCTGTTCGCCGGGGCCGGTGTGCCCAGCCCGACCCTGTTCACCATCGCTCGCATCGGTCAGGGACTCGGCGCCGCGGCCCTGGTGGCGACGAGCCTGGGACTGATCGCCCAAGTCACTGCCCCCGGACACCGGCGCACGCGAGCCACCGGCCTCTGGGGAGCAAGCCTCGGTGTCGGCATCCTCATCGGGCCCCTGCTCGCAGCGTTCCTGGAACCGGCGGCCGGCTGGCGCAGCCCTTATCTCCTCGTCGGCCTGCTCAGCGCCGGCTTGATCGTCTTCTTCCGGGCCCTGCCGGCCAACCCCTCCGGCCCCGCCGCGGCCGGCGGACGAATCGACTGTGTCGGTGCGGCGGCCCTGATCGCCGGCCCGAGCGCTCTGCTGGCCGAACTGGTCCTCGGCCGAACCGGCTGGCTGCAACCGACGGTCCTCGCGTTCCTGGCCGCGGGGGTGCTCATCGTGGCCGCCTTCGTCTTTCACGAACGCCGCACGGAATTCCCCTTGGTGGACATCCGGCTGTTCACCAACTGGCAGTTCGTCACGGTCACCGTCGCCGCGTTCACCGCGGGAATCGGCGTGATCTCCCTGACCTCCTACACTCCGACCCTGGTCGAGCAAGGACTGCACGGCTCCTCGCTGGCCGGCTCCGTTCCGCTGGTGATCTGGTCCGGTCTGAGCGTGCTCGTCTCGCTGGTCGCGCGGCACCTTCGCGGGCGCGTCACGCCGGAAACCCAACTCGCCGCGGGGCTGATCATCATCGGCGCCGGCCTGGCGACTCTCGCACCTCTGCACGACCACGCCACGCTGCTGCGCCTGGCGCCCGGTTTCGCGATCGCCGGCATCGGAACCGGTCTGCTCAACGCCTCGCTCGGCGCCCAGGCGGTCGCCACCGTCCCCGCTCACCACGCGAGTATGGGCAGCGGCGTCAACAACACCGCCCGCTACCTCGGCTCCGGCCTCGGCGTCGCGGTCGTGACCTCGACAGTCGACCCGTCGTCACCACAAGCACTTCTGCACTCATGGGCGACCCCCGTCACCATCTGCGCCGCCATCTCCCTTGTCGTCGGCATCGCGATCCCGATCTACGCTCGGGTTTCCCGGAGAACCGGCACACGCTCGGCGACCTGATCGCCGGCTTCCGGAACGCGCCGGGGCTGGGGTCAACCGGCGAACGGGTGCCACTCGGATCGGGTGTCCTCGGTGGACTGAGCGAGCCCGAAATGTAATCTTAATTATTTGTGTCCGCTATGGGCAACAGGGTGAAGTATCAGTAAGACCGTACGTTAGTAGCTTGTTCGCGAGGCTAGGGCGCCGGATTCTGTTTTCCGTTGCGCAGCGCCACTTCCCGTTCCCCTGACCACGGCCCGGCCTCGAACCCGGGCCTGGTTCACCCTGCCCGGAGGAATTATGGAACTGAGACGTTATGCCGTCTTGGCCACGACCGGCGTACTTGTCGGCGCGTTGTGTATCCCCGGTACAGCGCAGGCGCAAACCACCCCGAACGCGGTACCCAACGCCCAAGCCATGGCGGTGAACGCCGCCGCCGGTCTCGTCGCGAGCCGTCCGGCCGCGTTGCACGCCAGCGCGGCCGATGTTTTCGTGCAGCAGAAGGCAATCTCCTCGACCAACGGACTGCAGTACATCCCGTACGAGCGCACCTACAAGGGCCTGCCGGTGGTGGGTGGTGACTTCGTCGTCGCGACCGATTCGACGGGCCAGGTGCTGGCCACCTCGGTCGCTCAGGACCAGACCATCGACGTCGCGACGTCCGTTCCGGCCGTCACCAAGACCGCGGCCGAGGCGACTGCCCGGCAGCAGCTGTCCTCCGTGGACAGTGTGAGCCCGGCCCAGCAAGTCGTGTACGCGCTCGGCTCGCCGAAGCTGGCGTGGAAGAGCACGGCCGTCGGACGCGACGCCGAGGGCCCGAGCCGGCTCGACGTCATCGTCGACGCGGCCACCGGGAAGGTGCTCCACACGCAGGAGCACGTCATGAACGGTGACGGCACCAGCGCGTGGAACGGCCCGAACCCGGTGCACCTCGACACCACGCACTCGGGCAGCACTTACACGATGAAGGACCCGGCCATCACCAACACGTCCTGCCAGGACGCGGCCTCCAACACCACCTTCAGCGGTCCGGACGACACCTGGGGCACCGGCACCGGCACCAGCCGCGAGACCGGCTGCGTCGACGCGCTGTTCGCCGCCCAGACCGAGAACAAGATGCTCTCGCAGTGGCTGGGCCGCAACGGCTTCGACGGCAACGGCGGCGGCTGGCCGATCCGCGTCGGCCTGAACGACGAGCAAGCCTACTACGACGGCACGCAGGTCCAGGTCGGCCACAACACGCAGAACCAGTGGATCGGCTCGATCGACGTCGTCGCGCACGAGCACGGCCACGGCATCGACGACCACACACCGGGCGGGATCTCGGGCGCGGGCACCCAGGAGTTCGTCGCGGACGTCTTCGGTGCTTCGACCGAGTGGTTCGCGAACGAGCCGGCGCCGTACGACAAACCGGACTTCCTCGTCGGCGAGCAGGTGAACCTGGTCGGCTCCGGCCCGATCCGCAACATGTACAACCCGTCGGCGCTGGGCGACAAGAACTGTTACGACAGCTCGGTTCCGGGCGGCGAGGTGCACGCGGCCGCCGGCCCGGGCAACCACTGGTTCTACCTGCTGGCCGAAGGCACCAACCCGACCAACGGGCAACCGACCAGCACGACGTGCAACAACTCGACGGTCACCGGTCTCGGTGTCCAGTCCGCGGTGAAGATCTTCTACAACGCGATGCTGCTCAAGACCTCGGGTAGCTCGTACTTGAAGTACCGCACCTGGACTCTGACCGCGGCGAAGAACCTGTTCCCGGGCAGCTGCGCGGAGTTCAACACCGTCAAGGCGGCGTGGGACGCGATCTCCGTGCCGGCGCAGTCGGCCGACCCGACGTGTTCGGCGACCGGCACCGTCACCGTGTCCAGCCCCGGCAACCAGTCGACCACAACCGGCTCCGCGGTGAACCTGCCGCTGTCGGCCTCGGGCGGCGCCGCTCCGTACACCTGGTCGGCCACCGGCCTGCCGGCCGGCCTGTCGATCAGCACCTCCACCGGCACGATCTCGGGCACCGCGACCACCGCGGGCACCTCGAACGTCACGGTGACGGCGAGGGATTCGGCCGGGAGGACCGGCACGGCGTCGTTCACCTGGACCGTCGGCGCCACCGGCGGCTGCTCCGGCCAGAAGCTCCTCAACGGCGGCTTCGAGTCGGGCAGCGCGAACTGGACCGGCACCACCGGCACCATCGGCCAGTGGGCGTCCTCGGGTGAGCCGGCGCACGGCGGCACCTACAGCGCCTACCTCGACGGCTACGGCTCGACGCACACCGAGTCCGTCGCGCAGTCGGTGAGCATCCCGGCCGGCTGCCACGCCACCCTCACGTTCTACCTGCACATCGACTCCGCGGAGACGACCACGACGACCGCCTACGACAAGCTGACCGTCACCAACGGCAGCGCGACGCTGGGCAGCTTCTCCAACCTGAACAAGGCCTCGGGGTACATCCTCCGGACGATCGACGTCTCGTCGGCCGCCGGCGGCACCCTGGCGCTGAAGTTCACCGGCACCGAGGACAGCTCGCTGCAGACGTCGTTCGTGATCGACGACGCCGCGGTGACGCTGAGCTGACGCACCTGAATCCGCACTGAGAAGGCGGGGAGACCGGAGTCCGGCTCCCCGCCTTTTCGCTTTCCGGCAAACGCAGGCACAATCGAGCGCATGGACTCCGAAGCGCTGCGCGCGACCCAGGCCCCGTTGAAGGACAAGTACCGCGACGAACCGGAGAGCGCGCTCGTCACTCTGCACGCCGACGCCGAGCTGGACGGCCTCGGCATCTCCTGCAAGGTCGAGACCGGCCGCGCGATCGTCGAGGCCGGGCTGCACCCGGCGACCGGCGGCGACGGCACCCTCGCCTGCTCCGGTGACATGCTGCTCGAAGCGCTCGTCGCCTGCGCCGGGGTGACACTGCGGGCGGTGGCGACGTCGCTGGGCCTCGAAGTGCGCGGCGGCCGCGTCCGGGCCGAGGGCGACCTCGACTTCCGCGGCACGCTGGCCGTCGCGAAGGACGCCCCGGTCGGCTTCCGCGCGATCCGGCTGTCGTTCGACCTCGACACCGACGCCGACCCCGACCAGCTCGCGACGCTGAAGAAGCTGACCGAACGCTACTGCGTCGTGTTCCAGTCGCTGCGCACACCGCCGGAGTTCGCCGTGACGCTCGCGGCGAACTGAACCGTCCTAATGCGACAGTTGTCCGGCTCCGGGATCAGGCCATCAGCTCGGCGAGAGTCCGCAGCGTCGCCGGGTCCGCCATGTTCGCGCTGATGACGTCGACGACGGTCGTCTCCCAGGCCTGGAGGTCGTGGCGGATCTTGTGCGGGGGGCCGATCAAGGCGACTTCCTCGACCATCCGGGTGCTGACCGCGGCGATCGCCTCAGCCCGGTGGCCGTCCAGGTACAGCTGGGTGATCTTCTCGCACTCGGCCTCGTAGCCCAGCCGCGTGAACATGTTGCGGTGGAAGTTCACCTCGGCCGCGCCCATGCCGCCGATGTAGAGCGCCAACAGCGGGCGCAGGCTGTCCGCCGCGCGCTCCACGTCGTCGTCGACGCGCACGTTGACGTTGGCGACGACGGTGAACGATTCGGCGGTGTGGCGCGCGCCCGGACGGCTGAAGCCCTCGCCGAGTGCCGCGCGGTAGTACGCGTCGAGCTTGGGGCCGAAGAACATCGAGAGCCAGCCGTCCGCGATCTCGGCGGCGAGGGTGACGTTCTTCGGGCCCTGGGCACCGAGGAAGATCGGGATCTCGGGCCGTCGGGGCCGGATGTTGGCCCGCAGCGGCTTCCCGAAACCGGTGCCGCCCGCCGCGGGAATCGTGAAGTGCTCCCCGTGGAACTCGACCGGGCCTTCCCGCGCGATCACCTTCCGCACGATCTCGACGTACTCTCTGGTCATCTGCAACGGCCTGCGGTACTGCTGCCCGTACCAGCCCTCGACCACCTGCGGCCCGCTTGACCCGAGCCCGAGAATGAAGCGGCCATCGGACAGGTGATCCATGGTCATCGCGGCCATCGCGGTCGCGGTGGGCGTACGCGCCGCCATTTGTGTGCACGCGGTACCCAGCGCCGGTCTGGTCGTTCGCGAACCCACCCACGCCAGTGGCGTCAGGCTGTCCGAGCCGTAGGACTCGGCGGCCCAGATCGAATGCAGGCCCAGCCGTTCGGCTTCCCGTGAGCTTTCGTCGAGGAACGGATGCGGTGCCGAACTCCAATAGCCCATGTCCCAACCCAGGCGCACGCCATCCTCCTCGACGGTAATTGATCATTTTCGGCCAATTGCGGCGAACCTTCACCAGCAAAGGCCTCAAAGCGTTGCTTGATGAAACCACAGAGCGTTCGATGACGGAACCCTGTGACCTGCAAGATCAAGTGAAAAATCCTCGCTCGGCGATGCTTGCTTCCGCGCGCTGGCTGAGGTTAAAGTTCTATGACGAAACGCACTCCATCCTCATGCGTGAGCCCATTCCCCTCGCGCCGGAGGGCACCGCCGCCCCCACCGGAAGGAACGTGAATGAAGCTCGGAACTTCACTTCGCTTCATCTTCGCCGCGTCCGATGAATCCCTGCGCAAGTACCACGAAATCGTCGTCGACCGCGGCGAGTTCAGCGACATCCCGCTGGGCGTCACCGACGTCAGGCTCCAGGCCCGGCAACTGCTCGAGATCGCGAAGACCGCCGCCGAGTGGAACTTCGGCTTCCTGATGGTCGGCGACAGCCACGCCTCGTCGTACGCGAACGCTTTCGCGCCCACCCCCACGCTCGCGCGCATGCTCGCTGTCACCGGCGACATGCCCGTCGGCCTGCTCTACCTCGCGCCCTTCCACCACCCCGTGCTGGCCGCGGAGCAGGTGGGCACGCTCGCGGCGTTCGCGCCGGAACCGCTGACGCTGATCGTCGGCAACGGCGACGTGAGCGAGCAGTTCGACGGGTTCAAGATCGCCAAGGGTTCCCGCGGCCGTCGCAGCGAAGAGTTCATCACTGTCGTCCGCCGGCTCCTGGCCGGGGAGCGGTTCAGCCACGACGGCGAGTTCTTCCAGTTCGACGACCTGCAGATCAACCCGATCCCCAGTACTCCGGCGGAAATCTGGGTGGCGGCCATGGCGGGCAAGGCCGTCGAACGGGCGGGACGGCTCGGCGACGCCTGGGAAACGGCCCCCGGAACGCCGCCGGAGGAACTGGAGAAACAGCTCGAGCTCTACAGCCGGCTCTGTTCGGAACACGGCCGCGTGCCCAAGGCGGTCCTGCGCCGGGACATCTTCGTCGCGGAAACGGACGAGAAGGCGTGGGAGGCGGTCGAACCGGTCGTGGCGGCCGGATATCGCGGATTCGGCCGCGAACGGGACACCTCGCTCGTCGGGTCGGCGGAAACCGTCGTGAAACGACTGGGGTTCTACCGCAAGATCGGATTCGAAACGGTACTGGTTCGCCACATCGTCGGTGACCACGGGCTGATTCTCGATTCCATGCGCCGGATCGGCGACAGCGTCATCCCCGCGATCGCAGATCTGTGATCGCCGGTTCAGAGCCAACAGGAGGAACGGGTGGAAGAAGAGCGCATCGCCATCATCGGTGGCACCGGGCCGCAGGGCAGAGGACTCGCCTACCGGCTGGCGCGGTCGGGTCGCCGGGTGGTGATCGGTTCGCGTGACGTGGCGCGCGCCGAGCAGGGCGCCCGGGCGGTCAACGAGCGGGTCTCGGGCACGGAACCCGTTACCTGGGCGGAAAACCGGGAAGCGGCGGCGGGTTCGCAGGTCGTCATCCTCGCCGTCCCGTACCGCGGTCACGGCGACCTGGTGCGGTCGCTCGCCGGTTCCCTGGCCGGCAAAGTCATCGTCAGCTGCTGCAACCCGCTCGGGTTCGATCGGCGCGGCCCGTTCGGGCTGGACGTACCGGACGGCAGCGCCGCGGAGGAGCTGCAGCTGCTTGTACCGGCGGCCCGGGTGGTGGGCGCGTTCCACCACCTGTCCGCGGTGACGCTGTGGAGCGCCAAGGAGGACCTCGCGGACGAGGACGTGCTGATGGTCGGCGACGACGAGCACGCGCTCGGCATCGCGGGCGAACTGTGCGCCGCCGTCACGGGCAAGCCCGGCGTCGTCGCCGGCCCGCTGCGGCTGGCCCGTCAGCTCGAACCCCTCACCGCCACGTTGATCAGCGTCAACAAGCGGTACCGCACCCAGGCGGGTGTACGGCTGGTCGGGGTCAACCTCCCCGAGATGGACCAGGACGTGGACATCGCCTGAGCCGGCCGCGCCGGCACGCCAGGACAACTCGGCTGCGGCGCCGGTGGCACAGCCGAACCCCAACCTCGCACAACGAAGTGGAGGTACTCGGGCCATGAGCGAGCTCATGAGCACGATGCAGGATTTCCCGCTGACCATGGCGGCCATGCTGCGTCACGGCAATGACGTACACCCCGACAGCCCGGTCGTCAGCGGCTCCGCGGGGCGGGTGGTCCGGAAAACGGACTTCAGCACCGTCGCCGCGAACGCGGCCCGGCTGGCAACCGCTCTGCGTGGCCTCGGCGTTCGGCCCGGCGACCGGGTCGGCACCTTCTGCTGCAACCACCAGCCCCATCTCGAAGCCTTCTACGGCGTACCGGCGATGGGCGCCGTCCTGCACCTGATCAACTCGCGCCTTTCGGACGAGCAGCTCGTCTACGTGATCGGCGACGCCGAGGACGGCGTGATCATCGTGGACGACGATCTGTTGCCCCGTCTCACCGCGTTGCTCCCGCAGATTCCGTCGGTGCACACGCTGGTCGTGGTCGGCGAGGATCGGGGAGAACACGTGGGCTACAGCGAACTGCTCGCGAGCGTCACGGCCCCCGACAGCTGGCCCGAGCTGGACGAGCGCGCGCCGGCCGCGGTCTGCTACACGACCGGGACGACGGGACTGCCGAAGGGCGTCGTCTACAGCCACCGCTCGATCTGGCTGCACGCGCTCGCCATCAGCTCCGGCGCCGCGTTCGCACTTTCCGACCGGGACCGGATCCTGCAGATCACCCCGATGTTCCACGTCAACGGCTGGGGCTTGCCTCACGCGGCCCTGCTCACCGGCGCGGGGATCGTGCTCCCGGGGCGGGACGTGAGCCCCGCGGCGATCACGGCGCTGACCGCCGCGGCGAAGCCGACACTGGCGGTTTCGATTCCGCTCATCTGGGCACAGGTCAAGGTCTACGCGGAAGCGCACCCGGTGGACCTGTCCTCTTTGGACTCCATCGTGTGCGCCGGCTCGTCGGTGGCTCCCGCTCTCATCGACTACTACGAGCGGGTGCACGGCACGCATCTCTTCCAGGGCTGGGGGATGACCGAGGTCAGCCCGTGGGGCGGGATTTCGCTCCCGGCGGCGCGTGACCTGGCCGATCCGGCGAAGCCTTGGCGCGGCTGGTCCGGCCGGTTGCTGCCCGGCGTCGAGATGCGCGCCGTGGACGAGTTCGGCAACGTCCTCCCTCGCGACGGCGAGTCCGTCGGCGAACTGGAGATGCGCGGGCCGTGGGTCACCGGTTCGTACGTCGGAGGCACGAGTGAGGACCGCTTCAGCGCCGACGGCTGGCTGCGCACCGGCGACCTCGGTGCGCTTGATCGCCGCGGGTATTTCCGGATCACCGACCGGTCGAAGGACGTCGTCAAGTCCGGAGGCGAGTGGATTTCCTCGGTGGCGCTGGAGAACCAGCTCGACGCGCATCCGGACGTGGTCGAGTCCGCGGTGATCGGCGTGCCCGACCCGCGCTGGGAGGAACGTCCGCTGGCGGTGGTCGTCCTGAACGACACGGCCACCGCGTCGATGGCCGATCTGTGGGGCCACCTGGCGGCGTCGGTGCCCCGTTGGTGGTTGCCCGAACGGTGGGTGCTGGCGGAAACGCTGCCCCGCACCAGCGTCGGCAAGATCGACAAGAAGCGACTTCGCGCAGTCGCGGCATCGGGGGAGTTGCGGATCGAGCACGTGCCGGGCCCCGCCCCGGCGCCGTTCCGGGGCACCGAACAGATCGCGACCGCGCGTCAACAAACAACCGGAGGCCTGTCATGAACTCGAACAACGCCCGCTTTCCCTCGGGCTCCCCGCCGGACGAACCGGCGATCAGTCCCGCCGAGCTGAGACGAGTGCGGATCGCGACTCTGCTCGGCCAATCGACCGAGTGGTACGACTTCTTCCTGTACACCACTGCGGCGGCGCTCGTCTTCCCGCGGGTCTTCTTCAGCGCGTCGTTCAGCCCGCTGGCGGCGACGCTGTCCTCGTTCGCGACGATCGCGGTGGGGTTCGTGGCGCGCCCGGTGGGCGGCGCACTGTTCGGCCACCTCGGCGACCGGCACGGCCGCAAGAAGGCGCTGGTCATCGCGCTGGCGCTGATGGCGGCGGCGACCTTAGCCATCGGCTTGCTCCCCGGGTTCGCCGCGATCGGCATCGCCGCGCCGGCGGCCCTGCTCGTCCTGCGGATCTGCCAGGGGCTGGCGCTCGGCGGCCAATGGGGTGGCGCGGTCCTGCTCGCCACCGAGTACGCACCACGCGGAAAGCGCGGCGCCTACGGAGCATGGGCCCAGCTCGGGCTGCCGCTCGGGCTGATCGTGTCCAGCGCCGCGTTCTTCGTGGCCGCGGGTGCCACCAGCGCGGACTCCTTTTTCGCCTGGGGCTGGCGGGTTCCCTTCCTCCTCGGCGGCGCGCTCGTCGTCGTGGCGCTGCTGGTGCAGATGAGGATCGACGACACGCCCGCCTTCCGCCGTGCGGCGAAGCGACGCGGTGAATCGCACCGGTCACCGGTGCTGCAGGTGATCAGGGAACATCCCCGGCGCATCGTCGTCACCATCGGCGTTTTCCTGGTCGTGGGCGGGTCGTTCTACGTCTACACGACCGGCACGCTGGCCTACGCCACGCAGGTTCTGAAGATCTCCCGGAACACGATGCTGGTGTCGATCATGATCGGCGCCGCCGCGATGGCCGTGTCGATCGTGATCGCGTCGAGGCTGAGCGACCGGGTGGGCCGGCGCCCGGTGTTCCTCGTCGGCGCGGTCGGGACGATCCTCTGGGCTTTCCCCTATTTCGCGCTGCTCGACTCCGCCTCGCCGCCGGTCGTGGGTGTCGCGATCGCTGTCGCGATGTTCATCAACGGCGTGATGTACGGACCGACCGCGGCGCTGTTCTCGGAACTGTTCCCGGTGGCGGTGCGTTACAGCGGCGCTTCGCTCGGGTACCAGTTGTCGAACGTCGTCGGCGGCGGGTTCGCACCACTCGTCATGACCTCGCTGCTGGCGTCCACCGGGACCTCGGCTTCGGTGGCCGGCTACGTGATCGTGATGGGCTTCATCACGATCGGGGCGTTGCTCGCCCTGCGGCCTTCGTGGTCGGGGCAGGGTGATGCTCGGACCACAAAAGCCGGTGACCCGGGCCGGGAGGTCTCGGCACCGTCGGCGGGCTACGGCACGGGCTGATCATGAATTCCCGCGAAAGCTCGGGAGCGACAGTTCTTTGATCGAATGCTCATCCGTGAGCACCTGTGGGCCACGGGCGGAGGAAGCGCTGACAGTGCACGCATTCACGCCCCAAGCACAGCGATTTTTACACCCTTCAGTACCGGTCTCGTCCGAGGTATAGTTGCATCATGCGCAGGAAGAGCTTTGCTGATTTCGACTGTTCGATCGCCCAGACGCTCGAGGTCGTCGGCGAGTGGTGGACCTTGCTCATCGTCCGCGACCTGTTCGGGTTCAAAGGGCACAACCGGTTCGAGGAGCTGCAGGAAGATCTGGGCATCTCCCGGAACATCCTCACCGAGCGCCTCGAAGGACTGATCCGCAACGGCGTGGTCGAGAAGCGGGCGTACCAGGAGAACCCGCCTCGGTACGAGTACCACCTCACCCGCAAGGGCAAGGACCTGTTCCCGATCATCATGGCGCTGCTGAACTGGGGCGATGCGTGGGCGTCCGGGCCCGACGGGCCCCCGGTGCTGCTGCACCACACCACGTGCGGCCACGACGCCCACGCGGTCGAGACGTGCTCGCACTGCGGCGAGCCGTTCACCGGGCGGACCGTCGAAGGGCGCGATGCCCCGTACGTCCAGCAGAAGGGGAGGCGATTCGCCTCCTGATCCGGGCTCACCACGAACCCCGGCCCGGGGCCCGCCATCGCGACGACGCGATGGCGGGCCCTTTTTGCGGAGCGGATTGGTACGAGCGATGGGAAGTCGCAGAAACTCGGCGGGTTTCACTGCATTGTGGACACAGCTCGTAAGTTCTATAATAGAACTCATTGACAATTCGATCAAGGAGCGGCTCCGATGATGTATGCCGATCTTCCGACCGCCCGGGCCACTGTCCAAATCAGCGCCACCCCCGAAGCGGTCTGGGCTCTTGTCAGCGACATCCACCTGATGGTGAAACTCAGCGAAGAGCTGCTGGAAGTGACCTGGCTCGACGGTGCGGGCGAACCCGACGTCGGCACGAGGTTCCGCGGGCGCAGCTTCCACGAAGCGCTGGGCGAGTGGGAATCGACTTCGACGGTGATCGAGTTCAAGCCGAACTCCGCGTTCACGTGGGAGGTCAACGCCGGCCAGGACGTGCGACCGTCGTCGGTCTGGGGCTTCTCCGTCGAACCGTGCGCGGTGGGCACCGAGCTGAGCCAGTGGGGGCAGATGGGCCCGGGCCGATCCGGCCTCAACCATGCGATCGATCGTCTGCCGCACAAGGAGGAGAAGATCGTCGCCAACCGGATCGGGGAATTCCAGGCCGGGCTGGAGTCGAACCTGCGCCTCATCAAGGAACTGGCGGAGGGGGCGCGCTGATGCGCACGGCGACGACGATCGAAGCGCTGGTCGGTTCGTGGCAGGACAACGTCACGCTGGCCGTGGAGGCGGAAAAGCTCGGCCTCGACGTCTGCTGGATCTCGGAGGCCTGGGGTTCGGACGCGCCCTCGCCGCTCGGGTACCTGGCGGCGCGGACCAACCGCATGACCCTCGGCAGCGGCACGATCCAGCTGGCGACGCGCACCCCGACGCTCATCGCGATGACGGCGATGACGCTCGCGGACCTGTCCGGCGGCCGGTTCGCGCTCGGCCTGGGAAGCTCGGGCCCGCAGGTCGTGGAGGGCATGCACGGGGTGCCGTTCGACCGGCCGCTGCGCCGGATGCGGGAAACGATCGACATCGTCCGGCAGGTGTTCGCCGGCGCCAAGATCAAGCACAGCGGAGAGGTCTTCTCCGTGCCGCGTGCCGGCGGCGAGGGCGTCCCGATGCGCACCTCGCTGCCGGCGAACCCGGACATCCCGATCTACATCGCGGCGTTGATGCCGAAGATGCTGGAGCTGGCCGGTGAGATCGCGGACGGCTGGCTGGGCAGCAGCTTCGTGCCCGAAGGTGCTTCCGCCTACCTCGACGCGCTGAGCGCCGGAGCCGCGCGCGGAGGGCGGACGCTCGCCGAAATCGATCTCTGCCAGGGAGCCGAGGTGCACTTCGTCGAGGACGAAGGACAGCTCGCCGCAGTCGCCGCGACGCGCAAGAAGGATCTCGCCTTCAGCCTCGGCGGCATGGGCTCGGCCACCACGAACTTCTACAACAGCGCCTACAGCCGTCAAGGCTGGTCGGAAATCGCAGCCGAGGTCCGGGAGCTCTGGCAGGCGGGGCGGCACGCGGATGCCACCGCCCTGATCACCGACGACATGATCTTCTCCACCACGCTGATCGGCACCGAGCACATGGTGCGGGAGCGGCTCACCGCCTGGCGGGACCGCGGCATCACGACTGTGCGGTTCTATCCGGCGGGCGCGACCATTGCGGAGAAGCTGGACAATCTCGGCCGGGCCATCGATCTCGCCCGCAACCTCTCGTGACCCCGAGCTCACCGGCCGGCCTCGTCGACCTGCTCGGCCGCGCGCGGATGACCGTCGGCACGACCACGTCCCTGACCGGTGACACGTTGAGCAGTTCCGGTGTGGCGGTGTGGTCGGGCGAGGCGAGCGTGACGATCGCGTCGGCGGACCGGGCCGATGCCGATGCGGCGTTCCTGTCGGAGTTCCGCGCGGCCGACGGCAGCGTGACGGGCACGTTCTTCGAAGCAGGCGGCCTCCTCGTCGACCTCCAGAACGCGGACGACGTCGTCGGCGAACTGGGCTCCCACCGCGGCTTCACCGCGTTCGGCGTGCTCTTCGGCGAGCCGGACGGTTCAGGGTACGGCCGGCTCTCCGAAACGCTCGACGGGTCGATCACGGCGTCGGGCAGCCACGTCGTCCTCATCGGACACGTGGTGCTCGCGCCGGCGTGGCGCGGTTCCGGCGGCGTCGGCAGGCTCCTCACGAGCCGGCTGCTGCAGTGGCTGTGTGCCGAGCCCTGCCTGATCGCCGTGGCGCCGTCCGTGAACATCCGCGGCCGGGTGCCCTGCCGCGCCCGCAGAATCTGGGCCTCCCTCGGCTTCCACCCCTACGACAACGACATCTGGATCCTCGACCCGGCGACGTCCGACCATGACGACGCCGTCTTCGACCTGGAGACCCGGTTGCCGGGCCGGGTCACCTCCGGCGGGCAGTGCGAATGTGCGGCCGGAATCACCGAGTGCGGAGGGGCTCAAGCAAACGGTGCGCCTCGGAGAGCGCTTCGCTGACGAAGTCGTCGGCGTGATCGTCGTAGCCGGGGCCGGGAAGGACGACGAGGTCGGCTGGGGCGGCCGCACGCCGTGCACGACCGGCGCCTACGCCCGGCAACGCCACTGGTGCACCATTCGCGCGGTGTCGTCGAAGAACACCACCTTCGACCAGAACAACACGCGGAACCCCGGACGGCGTGCAGATCCCGCTTCTGCACGTGTTCACCGAGGACGTGGACGGCATGCACCACCGGTGGACGAGCGAGCAGGTCTTCGCCCGCGGGGATTCCAGCGCCATGGACGCGCTCCGGCCGATCTTCGGTGCGCTCGACCTGACTCCGCAAGGCCGTGGGGACCTGGCCGTCTACCCTTCGCTGCCGTACTGGACTGGTCGCCCTTGGGGATCTAAAACCGGCTTCTAGTCCCATTGGCGGCTTCGGCAGGTCAGTGGTTCACAGCTCCTCCGAGATCAGCGCCGCCGCGGTGGCGCTGATCTCGACGTGTTCGGCCGCCGAGCGCTGATTCAGCCGTCGCCGAGTGCCACGATGCAGGCTCTTGGCGTCTTGCGCCCTCGCGATCAACCGGTATATTGGTAAGTCCATTAGTCAGCGGCTAGGAGTGGACATGCCGAAGGTCGTGTACGTCGACGACGCCGGCGAGGAGCGGGCGGTCGACGCCTCCGTGGGGGAGAGCGTCATGAGCGCGGCCGTGCGCGCGGGGGTGCCGGGGATCATCGGCGAGTGCGGGGGCTGCCTTTCGTGCGGCACCTGCCACGTGTGGGTGCGCGAGGAGTATCTGGATCAGGTCGGCGAAGTCGGTGACATGGAGGACGACCTCCTCGACCTCGCGATCGGCGACCGGCGGGCCGGGAGCCGCCTCTCGTGCCAGATCGAGGTGACGACGCGGCTCGACGGGCTCACCGTGGACGTGCCCGGAGAGCAGGTCGTCTGACCTCGGCGCGGAGAACTCGCCATTGCCAGTGGTTCAATGGTCTGATATTCAATCCTATAACGGCTTCGCGATCGCCGGTGCGAAAGGACTTCAGCGTGCTCCGAACAGAGATCAACGAACTGCTGACGCAGACCGGGCCGGGCACCAAGATGGGCGCCCTGTTCCGGCGCTTCTGGCAGCCCGTTCTGCTGGCCGAGGAGCTGCCCGCCGACGACTGCCCGCCGGTGCGGGTCAAGATCCTTTCGGAGCGGCTGATCGCCTTCCGTGACTCGGAGGGTCGCTACGGCCTGATGGACGAGTTCTGCGCGCACCGCGGCGTCTCGCTCTGGTTCGGCCGCAACGAGGCCGGCGGCCTGCGCTGCCCGTACCACGGCTGGAAGTACGACTACACCGGTCAGGCGATCGAGGTCCCGAGCGAGCCCGAGACCAGCAACTTCTGCGCCAACGTCAAGCTCAAGTCCTACCCGATGGTCAAGCGCGGCGACGTGCTGTGGGCCTACTTCGGTGACCCGGAGACGCAGCCGCCGCTGCCGGAGTGGGAGTTCGTGACCGTTCCCGAGGGGCAGGCCTTCACCTCGAAGCGCTTTCAGGAGTGCAACTGGCTGCAGGCGCTCGAAGGCGGCATCGACTCCAGCCACGTCACCTTCCTGCACTCGGGCAGCCTCGACAGCGACCCGCTCTTCAAGGGCTCTAAGGGAAACGCTTACAACCGCGCGGACCTGAAGCCGTTCTTCGAGGTCGTCGACTACGAGGGCGGCCTGCTCATCGCCGCTCGCCGCAGCGCGGAGGAGGGGCACTACTACTGGCGCGTGACGCCGTGGGTGCTGCCGAACTTCACCATGGTCCCGCCGCGCGCCGACCACCCGATGCACGGCCACTTCTGGGTGCCGATCGACGACGAGAACTGCTGGGCCTGGAGCTTCGACTACCACCCGACCCGCCAGCTCGACAGCGAAGAGGTGTCGGCCATGCGGGCCGGTCTGGGCGTGCACAGCGCGAACGACGAGAACTACCGGCCGCTCGCGAACAAGGACAACGACTACCTCATGGACCGCGACGCGCAGCGGCGCGGCGAGACCTACTCCGGCATCAAGGGCATCGCGCTGCAGGACTCGTCGCTTCAGGAGTCGATGGGGCCGATCGTCGACCGGACCAAGGAGCGGCTCGTCGCGACCGACGCGGGCATCATCAAGGCGCGCCAGAAGCTGCGCAAGGCCGCGCTCGCGCTGGCCGAGGACGGGGTCGAGCCGGCAGGCAACCGGGCCCAGGATCAGAAGGTGCGCTCGGTCGCGGTCGTGCTGCCCGCCGACCAGTCCTTTGTGGACGGCATCGGCGAGGCGATGGTCGCCAAGCCGGGCGTGCGGCAGACCACGGTCTGAGACGGCGAGGAACGCAGTGTTGCAACGTGGCTCGGTCAGCAGTTGTGCCCGCGCGGCGACCGCCGAGGAAGCGGCTTTCCGGATCGACTACCCGTTGTCCGCCGCCCGCAACACGCGGGTGGTGGCGCTGGACGAAGCGGCGAAGGACATCGTCGGGCGAGCGGCCGCCGAGGAGTGGGCGCAGGCGCGGTTCTACTCGGCTTCCGGCGCCGGTGACGAGCTGGTCACCATGACCGGCGACCGGGTGGCGCTCACCGATGAGCTGCGCGACAGCAACACCGTCGTGCTGGTTTCGACCACCGGCGCGAACGCGGAGGCGGCGGCCACCATCGGTGCGGCCTGCACGGTGCGCGGGATCATGACGGCCGGCCTGGTCGTGACCTCGGACGGGGTCGCGAACGAGGCACTGTTCTCGCTGCGTCCGCACGCCCGGATCCTCTTGGTGCCCGCCGAAGAGGACGATCTGTTGGAACTGCTGAAAGCGACGCGCGCATGAGCCCCCAGAGTGATCCGGCCGGCAAGGTCACCATCCCGGCTCTGCAGGCGATGAAGGCGCGTGGTGAGAAGAGCGTCTGTTTCGTCGCCTGGGATTACCAGATGGCGCGCATCGCCGACCGGGTCGGCGTGGACCTCGTGTCGGTCGGCGACACCGTCGGAGTCAACCTCTGGGGGCAGCCGCATCCGCTCGAGATCACCTTCGACGAGGTGCTCGTCGTCGCGAAGGCGGCTCGGCGTGGAGTCCGGCGAGCGCTGCTCAGCTGCGACTTCCCGTTCGGCCCGCTGCAGCAGGGCGCGGCCAGTGCGGTCGACGCGGCGATCAGGCTGGTCAAGGAGGCGGGCGTCGACCTGGTGAAGCTCGACGGTGCCGCCGACTTCCCGGAAGCGGTCGAGGCCGTGACCAGGGCGGGCATTCCGGTCTTCGCGCAGTTCGGGATCACGCCGCAGACGGCCCTGAAGTACGGCATCGAATACTCGGCGGCCAGCGTCGCCCAGGTGCCCGACGGGATGCTCGACGAGCTGGTCGCGGAGGCCAAGCGGCTCGAGTCGGCGGGAGCCGTCGCGCTCAACTTCACCAACTCCGGCCCGGTGGTGGGGCCGGCGGTGGTGGACGCGGTGTCGATCCCCGTGCTCGGTGGGTTCGGCGGCGGGCCGTGGCTCGACGGGCGCATCCGCATGGCCACCGCGGCCATCGGCTACAACGCCGCCAACGTCGACAAAGAGATCGACACCTACGCCAACGTCGCGCGGATCACGTTCGACGCGCTGACCGAATGCGCCGCGGACATCCGCGGCGGCCGGCAGATCCGCGGTGGCATCAAGGTGCCGCAGAGCTGAGGAGTACGAGCATGCCCGTGGCCGTGCTGGACGGGATCGCTACGCGTTACGAGACCGTCGGTGACGGCCCGCCGCTGCTGATGTTCAGTCCGGGCGGCTTCGATTCCAGTTTGGACAATTGGACCAGCTTCGGGCGCTACCGCGAACTCGGCTTCGTCGACGCCTTCGCTCCCGAATACACCTGCGTCGTCTTCGACCGACGTGAATCGGGGCGCTCGCGTGGCCGCATCGAGCGGCTGGAGTGGCCGGTCTACGTCCGCCAGGCGCTCGGGCTGCTCGACCACCTCGGGATCGACGCGGCGCACACCATGGGCGGCTGCGTCGGCTGCTCGACCGCCGCGGCGCTCGCCGTCGCGGCACCGGAACGTGTGCGCAGCATGGTCCTGTTCTCGCCGGCCGGTGGGCCTCGCTACCGGATGGCGCAGCACCGCCGGTTCGTGCGGCACCTCGCCTACGTCGCCGAGCACGGGCTGCCGGCGGTCGTCGACCTGGCCCGGTCGACGACCGCCGGGTTCAGCACCGACCCGCGGGTGGGTCCGTGGGCCGCGCCGCTGCGCAGCGACGAACCCTTCGCGAAGGCGTACGCGGCCTTCGACCCGTCTCGCTACGACCTGCTCGTGACCGGCTCTGTGCGGGGCCTGTTCGACCGCGACACCGTTCCGGGCGTGGAGCCGGAGGACCTGATGACCTGCGACGTGCCCTCGTTGATCGTGCCGGGGCAGGACAGCTCGCACGCCCCTTCGGCCGCGCGCTACCTCCAGGAGTGCCTGCCGGTGCGCGAATACTGGGACGTTCCGGTTTCCGAGCAGACGGCCGAGACCGCGCCCGCGCGAGTTCTGGAGTTCCTCCGCGGACACGACCGGTGACTCCGCTCGTCCTGCTGCGCCACGGTGAGAGCACCGCCAACGCCGGGGACCTGTTCGCCGGGCACCTCGACGTCCCGCTGACGCCGGCCGGCGTCCTCGAAGCGCGAGCCGCCGCGGAAGGACTGGCCGGCTGGGTCCCGGACATCGTCCACTGCTCACCGCTGGCCCGCGCCGCCGACACCGCCGCGATCGTCAGGAGCCGGCTCGCGCCGACCGTCGCTGCCGAGTACCACCCGGCCCTCATCGAGCGGCATTACGGTGTCCTGCAAGGGGTCGGGCGGGCTGACGCGCGGGCGCGGTTCGGCGCCGAAGCGGTCGCCTGCTGGCGGCGGTCGCCGGCCGGCGTGCCGCCCGGCGGCGAGAGCCTCGAGATGCTCCACGACCGGTTGCGGCCGTATTGGCTCGAAGAGTTGCTGCCGCTGCTGGAATCGGGCCGGTCAGTGCTCGTGGTCGCGCACGGCAACTCGCTGCGCATGCTGCTGGCCCACGTGAGCGGCCTGGCCGTGGCCGACGCGATCGGCGCCGAGATGCCGACCGCCGTCCCGCTCCGGCCGGAAATCAGGCTTCCAGCGCGGTGATCTGGTCGATCCGGTCCTGGTGCCGGCCGCCCTTGAACGGAGTCGACAGCCACAGCGCGAGCAGCCGTTCCGCTTCGTCGTCCGAGATGACCTTCGTGCCGATCACGAGCACGTTGGCGTTGTTGTTGCCGCGCGAGATCTCCACCATGAACGTGGTGTGCCCGAGTCCCGCGCGCACGCCGCGGATTTTGTTGCAGGCGATGACTTCGCCCTGTCCGCTGCCGCCGAGCACGAGGCCGGCTTCGGCGCGGCCGTCGGCGACCCGCCGGCTCACGTCGGCGCACAGCGGCGGGTAGTCGACGGTGTCCGTCGCGCTGTGCGAGCCGCGGTCGTCCACCTCGTGACCGTGGTCGGTGAGCCAGGTGGTGAGGCGTTGCTTGAGGTTCACGCCGTGGTGGTCGGCGGCGATCGCGATGCGCATGGCTCAGCCCACCAGTTCGCGCGTCGCGGGCGCGAACATCGACTCGACGTCCACGGGTTTCGTCAGGATGTGTTGTGCCGCCGCCTGTTCGGCCAGGAGTTCGAGGATCGCGCGGTTGGGTTCGATGCCGTAGGGGAGCGGGTCGGTGGTGCCGGTCTCGGCCATCACCCGTGCGTACATCCGGTCGTCGGCGGTTTCGACGATCCCGGCCCGCAGCCGCTCGACGTAGCGGCGCTTGGACTCGGCGAACGCGTCGAACACAGCCTCCGCGACCTCCGGGTGCGCCTCGAGGACCTCGTCCTTGACGACGACGAGGTGGTTGATGGGGTAGAAGCCGCGTTCGCGCAGCGCGGCGAACCCTGCCTCGACCGGCTCGGTGATCAGGGGTACGACCTCGGGCGAGTCCACTTTGGCATTGACGACGGCGTCCAGTTCCCCGGCCAGCAGCATGTCCCCGAGCTTCTTCCCGGGCCCGGCCGGCTCGACGTTCGCGGGCGGACGGTAGGACTCGACGTGCTCGTCACCGCTGAGGACCCAGGTCACCGAGTCGAGGTCGAGGCCGTGTTCGAGCGCCATGATCGCGCGCGCCCAGACGCCGGTGGTCACCGTGTAGCCGCGGCCGACGCCCACGCGTTTTCCGGCCAGCTGCCCAGGCTCGGTGATGCCGGAGTCTTTCCGTACGAGGATCGCGCCGTGGTGGAACCCGCGGACCAGGAAGACGGGGAGCGCGGTGAAGCGCACGCCGTGCTCACGCGCGGTGAGGTAGGTCGTCAGCGCCATCTCGCAGACGTCGTAAGCGAGCTCTCGGACCATCCGCCGAAACCCGTTGACGAGCACTGGTTCTTCCTTGAACGCCAAGGGAAACCCGGCAGGGGCGACCTCGCCGTCGGTCAGCGCGCGGTTGTTGCCCTGGGTACGCGTCACGGTCAGCAGGTGCTCGGCCATGCGGCTCCTCGCTTCGTCTGGTGGTCTACCCCGCTGATGGTATATTGGGCTGTCCATTCTGCCAACGAGGGAGATTCGATGGTCCAGACTGTGCAGGCGGCCGTCCGCGTCGCGGCGAGCACGACGGAGATGCAGGAGTTCCCGCTCCCGTCGATCGACGAGGACTCCGCCCTGCTGCAGGTGGAGGTCGCGGGGATCTGCGGGACGGACGTGAAGATGTACGCCAACCCGCCCGCGGTGATCCAGGGCCGGGTGATCATGGGCCACGAGAACGTCGGCGTCATCGCGCAGGCCGGGGCTCGGTTCAAGCGACGCCACGGCCTTTCCGAAGGCGACCGAGTTTTCGTCGAGCACTACGTCGGCTGCTTCAACTGCGACTGGTGCCGCCTCGGCGAGTACCGCCACTGCGAGGCGACGGACTGGCGCACCAACCCCGACGGCCGGCGGTTCGGCTACACCTCCGCGGAAAACCCCGGCACGCTGTGGGGCGGGTTCAGCGAATTCATGTACCTGCCGTGGAACTCCGTGCTGCACAAGGTCCCCGACACGGTCACGCCCGAGCTCGCCGGCATGGTCATGCCGCTGTCCAACGGCATCGAGTGGGCGCTGCTCACCGCCGGCGTCGGATACGCCGACACCGTGCTGATCCAGGGCCCGGGCCAGCAGGGCCTCGCGCAGCTGGTCGCGGCCAAGACCGCAGGTGCCGCCCAGATCTTGGTGTCGGGCACCACGCGCGACAAGCACCGCTTCGACCTGGCCAAGGAACTCGGCGCCGACGAGGTCATCGACGTGCTCACCGAGGACCCCCGCGAGAAGGTCATGGACCTCACCGGCGGCCGCGGCGTCGACATAGTGCTCGACTGCACTTCGCGCGCCGGCACCGCGCCGGTCCTGCTCGGCGTCGACGTCCTCAAGCGCCGCGAAGGCACGCTCCTCATCCAGGGCGAGCTGGCCGCGTTCCCGGACTTCCCGGTCAAGAAGGTCACCGAGAAGGCGATCACGATCAAGTCCGCGCGCGGGCACTCGTTCCGCGCTTGCGAGCTCGCCGTGGACCAGCTCGCCTCGCGCCGCTTCCCGCTGGAGAAGCTGGCGACCCACCGCTACGGCATCGACCAGGTCGACCACGCCATCCGCGTGCTGGCCGGCGAGACCGAAGAGGACGCGATCCACATCTCGCTGATGCCCTCGCTGGTCGGCCAGGCCGGTGGGGCGGTCGTCCGATGAGCGGGGTCGTCGTCACGAACCCGCCCCGAACCGGCGCGGAGACACGCGACGGCCTGGGCCGGTTCGGGGTCGCCACCATTCACGAAGCCCAGGGCCGCACCGGGCTGATGGCGTCCACGTTGAACCCGATCTACCCGGGTGCGCACGTGTCGGGCACGGCGGTGACGGTGAGCGTGGCGCCGTGCGACAACTGGATGATCCACGTGGCCGTGGAGCAGTGTCAGTCCGGCGACGTGCTGGTCGTCGCGCCGACCTCGCCGTCGGACGCGGGCTACTTCGGCGAGCTGCTGGCGACCTCGCTCAAGGCGCGCGGGGTGCGGGGCCTGGTCATCGACGCCGGCTGCCGCGACATCGCCGAGCTGCGTGAGCTGCCGTTCCCCGTCTGGTCCCGGGCCGTGTCCGCCGAGGGCACGGTCAAGGAAACCCTCGGCTCGGTGAACATCCCGGTCGTCTGCGGTGGCCGGCTGGTCGAGCCGGGTGACGTGATCGTCGCCGACGACGACGGTGTGGTGGTCGTGCGCCGCGCCGACGCGGACGAGATCCTCGCGGCCTCGGCCGCGCGGGAGGACAAGGAAGCGCGCCTGCGGGCCCGCTACGCCGCGGGAGAGCTGGGTCTCGACGTCAACTCGATGCGCGAGCGCCTCGCCCGCAAGGGCCTGCGGTACGTGGAGCACGACGCGTACCTCAAGGAGGTGCGCGACCGGTGATCATCGACATCCACGGTCACTACACGACAGCCCCGCCGGCGTTGAAACAGTTCCGCGACGCCCAGCTGGACGGTGAGCGGGCGGCACTGGCGCCGGTGACCGACGACGAGCTGCGCGAGAGCGTCGAGGGTAACCAGCTGCGTGTGCTGCGGGAGCGTGGCGGCGACCTGATGTTGTTCTCTCCCAAGGCGTCCGGTATGGAACACCACGTGCCCGACGCCGGCGTGGCGAACGCCTGGGCGCGCGCGTCCAACGACCTCGTCCACCGCGTCGCCGAGCTCTACCCCGCGCACTTCGCCCCGGTCGCGCAGCTTCCGCAGACGCCTGAAGGCAATCTCGGCGGCGTCACGGCCGAGATCCGCCGGACCGTCGGCGAACTCGGTTTCGTGGGCGTCAACCTGAACCCGGACCCGTCCGGCACCTGGGCGGGCAAGCCGATCACCGACGAGTCGTGGTTCGGCGTCTACGAGGTCCTGACCGAGCTGGACGTGCCCGCCATGGTGCACGTCTCGACGGCGTGCAACGCGAACCACCACACGCTCGGCGCGCACTACCTCAACGCCGACACCAGCGTCTTCACCCAGCTGCTCGAGTCGAAGCTCTTCGACCGGTTTCCCGGTCTGCGACTGGTGATCCCGCACGGCGGGGGAGCGGTGCCCTACCACTGGGGACGCTACCGGGGCCTGGCGATGCGCAACGGCTGGCGCGACCCGGCCGAGCTCCTGCCGAACGTCTTCTTCGACACGTGCGTCTACCACCAGCCCGGCATCGACCTGCTGCTCGATGTCCTGCCCGCGAAGAACGTGCTCTTCGCGTCCGAGATGCTCGGCGCGGTGCGCGGGGCGGACCCGGAAACCGGCATCGCCTGGGACGACACGTTGCAGTACGTCGGCCGCGCCGGGCTCGCCGGCGAGGACCTGGCGGCGGTGTACGAGGACAACGCTCGCCGGGTCTACCCCCGGCTCGACCGGCGGCTCGCCGCCGCAGGAAGGTGACCCGATGAGCCGACTGGACCTGACATTCGCGTGCGGCGACTACGACCGCACGC
Source organism: Amycolatopsis sp. NPDC005232 (assembly GCF_040607795.1). Lineage (NCBI taxonomy): Bacteria > Bacillati > Actinomycetota > Actinomycetes > Pseudonocardiales > Pseudonocardiaceae > Amycolatopsis > Amycolatopsis sp. NPDC005232. The sequence continues at coordinate 89,133 of NZ_JBEXHL010000006.1, forward strand.
GCGCCCTCGAAGACGGGTCGATCCGGCCCGACGGCATCGACCTGACGTACCTGCGGCTCCCGGTCGAGGAGACGTTCTTCCGCATGCTGCGCCACGGCGAGTTCGACGCTTCGGAGATGTCGCTGTCGACCTACGTCGCCTCGCTCGACCGCGACCCGGCGCCGTTCGTCGCGCTGCCGGTGTTCACGTCGAGGATGTTCCGCCACGGCGGCGTCTTCATCAACACCGCGGCGGGCATCGAGAAACCGGCCGACCTCGTCGGCAAACGCATCGGCACGCCCGAGTTCCAGCTCACCGCGGGCGTCTGGGTCCGCGGCATCCTCGCCGACGCGTACGACGTGCCACTCGACTCGGTCACCTACCTCACCGGTGGCCAGGAAACGCCGGGACGGATCGAAAAGGGTGCCGTCTCGACCCGCTTCGACGTCCAGTCGATCCCGGCGGGCCGGACGCTTTCGGACATGCTGGCCACCGGCGAGATCGACGCGCTGCAGAGCCCGCGGATCCCGAGCTCGTACGTCGCCGGCGACGGTCGCGTCGCCCGGCTCTTCCCCGACACCGTCGCGGCGGAGAAGGAGTACTACGCGGAGACCGGGATTTTCCCGATCATGCACGTGGTCGCCCTGCGCCGCGAGGTCTACGAGCGGCACCCGTGGGTCGCGCAGTCCCTGACGAAAGCGTTCACAGCGGCCAAGAACGAGGCGTACGCGCGGATCTACGACGCCTCGGCACTGCGGTTCATGGAGCCGTGGCTCAACCAGCACCTGGAGGACGCGCGGAGCCTGCTCGGCCCCGACTACTGGTCCTACGGGCTGGACGCCAACCGGCACGTGCTCGACGTGTTCCTCCGCTACCACCACGAGCAGGGGCTCTCGGCTCGCCTGCGCACCGCGGAAGAACTGTTCGCGCCGGAGTCGACGGAGTCCTTCGTCATCTGACTCGTCAAGCCGCGCGCAGGAATTCCTTCAGCGCCACCTCGGTGTCGGCCGCGACGTGCTGCGGGACGGTGCGGCCGGCCTCGAGCAGTTTGCGCACGGCCATGTAGTCGCGGGGTGCGTTGACGGCGTCGATCGCGATGAGGCGGCCGCCGCGGTAGTAGAAGAGCGAGAACCGTTCACTGCCGGGGTCGCCCCGCAGCACGGTCTCGTCGTAGCCGCTGCTGATCCCGGCGATCTGCAGTTTCAGATCGGCCTGGTCGGACCAGAACCACGGGATCCCGGGCGCGGGAGCGGCCAGGCCGAGCAGGCTCGCGGCCGCCGTCTTCGCCTGCGCGATGGCGTTGGGTACGGACTCGAGGCGGAGGGCGCCGTGGTCGGGGTGCGCGACGATCGTGCAGTCGCCCGCGGCGACCACGCTGGGTGTGCTGGTCCGGGCGGACTCGTCGACCAGGATCCCGCCGGCGCAGGCGAGCCCGATCTGCTCCGCGAGCTCGGTGTGGGGCACCAGGCCGATCCCGACGACCACGACGTCGGCGGGAATGGTGCGGCCGTCGGAGAGCCCGACACCCGTCACCCGGTCGCGGCCGAGGAGTTCGGTCACCCCGGTCGACAGCACGACTTCGGTGCCGCGCCGCCGGTGCGCGGCGAGGTAGAAGCCCGACATCTGCGGCGCGACGGCGCGGGCGAGCAACCGGTCGGCCGCTTCGACCACGGTGACGTTCCGGCCGGCGGCGGTGGCGGCCGCGGCGGCTTCGAGCCCCACGAAGCCCCCACCGATGACCACGACGTCGCGGGCGGCCGCGAGGTCGTGCCGCAGCGCCATCGCGTCGTCGACATCGCGCAGGTAGTGGACGCCGGCGAGCTCACTCCCGGGGATCCGGAGGCGGCGTGGCGTGCCTCCGGTCGCCAGGGCGAGCCGATCGAACTCCACTGTCCGACCGGACCGCGTGACCGCGAAGCCGTCACCGAGCTCGGGATCGGTGAGGGTGATCTCGTCGATCCATTCACCTCGGACGAGCTCGATCCGCTGAGCCTCGTAGAAGTCCTGGCCACGCAGTGCCAGCCGCTCCTCGGGCAGTTCCCCCTTGAGGAACGCCTTGGAGAGCGGGGGCCGCTGGTAGGGCAGCCGGGTTTCCCCGCCGAGCAACGTAATCGGTCCCGAAGCACCGAGCTTGCGCAGCGAGGCGGCCAGCTCCACTCCCGCTTGGCTCGCGCCCACCACGAGGGTGCTGCTTCCCTTCACCGCCATTACTCCTCCATTGGCTAGTCCATTGGACCTTAGCGGAAGACGGCGTCCGGTGCGAGGGGTGTTTCCGAGGGTGGTGCGGGTTTTCCCGGTGCTACTCGGCCTCGTGCGACACGCGTTGCGCGGTCCGGGCGATGTGCTCGCTCATGACCCGCTGCGCGGCGGCGAGATCGCGGTCGCGGATGGCCTCGGCGAGCTCCCGGTGTTCGCCGGTCCCGCGCGCGCCCATGATGGGGGCCTGCTCGCGGGCCTCCCGCAAGGACATCAGGAGCGGGCCGTGGAAGCTCTGGATCAGCATCGTCAGCGCGGTGTTGTGGGCGCATTCGGCGAGCCGGATGTGGAACCGCGCCGAGATGTCCACCGCGTGCACGCCCTCGTCGACGGCGGTCTGCCCCTCCTCGACGAGCTTGAACAGCGCGTCGATGTCCTCGTCGGTCGCCCGCTCGACGATCAGGGGGAGGGCGCCGATCTCGACGATCTTGCGCGCCTCGGTCACCTCGCCGGCGGTGAGCACGGACATCGAAAGGAGATCGGCCAGGCCCTCGCCGACGCGGTCCGTGCTGGGTGCGGTCAGGAAGGCGCCGCCGTGGGCGCCGACCCGGATGGTGACGAGTCCGGTGGCTTCCAGCACGCGAAGTGCCTCACGCACGGTCACCCGGCTCACGCCGAAGCGCTGGCACAGATCGCGCTCACTCGGCAGCCGGTCGCCGGGGATGAGAGAACCGTCGCGGATCAGGACCTTGATCTGGTCCACGATGACCTGCGACACCCGCGAGGTGCTCACGCGGCTGAAGAGGTCGTCCTTCGCACCGCGCCCTGTTGCAGCCATGTCTCCACCTCGTCATGGTCGATGCCGGAAATGCACCGTAGTTTAACAGTCAATGGTCTGACCTTACGGCACTAGCCCTGGTCAGGGACGGCCGCGCCGCTCCGGCCGGTCACGACCTGGCCAGAAAACTCAGTTGGACCATTGCTTTGGACTGACAATTAGTCCTACGCTCCCCTCCATGCTGAGCCGAGACAAGCCGGCACTGTCCAGAACGGCAGGCCGTGATGCTGCGCACATCGATGTGGGGGCCACGGGCGGGATCGCACACCTCGAGGCCCGAGGTGTCGCCATCGACTACGCCAAGCCTGGGTCGAAAGAGGTGACGACGGCCGTCGAGCAGTGCGACCTGACCTTGGCGCGGGGGGATTTCGTCTGCCTCGTCGGGCCTTCCGGCTGCGGCAAGACCACATTGCTCAACGCGGTCGCCGGGTTCGTCCAGCTCGCCGAGGGCGATCTGGAGCTCGACGGGCGGCCGATCCCCGGTCCGGGGCCCGACCGGGCGATGGTGTTCCAGCACGCCAATTTGCTGCCGTGGCGGACCGTTCAGGCGAACGTCAGCTACGGCCTCGAGCTCACGAAGAAGGTCAAGAAGCCGGCGGCCAAGCAGCGCGCCGACGAGCTGCTGGAGCTGGTCGGACTCGCCGGCGTGGGGCAGCAGTACCCGGCGCAGCTCTCCGGTGGCATGCAGGCCAGGGTCAACCTCGCCCGCGCGCTCGCGGTCGAGCCGGAGATCCTCTTGCTCGACGAGCCGTTCGCCGCGATCGACGCTCAGACCCGCGAGGTGCTCCAGGTCGAACTGCTCCGGGTTTGCGCCGCACGCGACGTGACGGCGCTGTTCGTCACCCACGACATCACCGAGGCCGCGTTCCTCGCGGACCGGGTGTGCGTGTTCAGCCCGCGGCCCGGTCGCATCGTCAAGGAGATCACGGTGCCGTGGGCTCGCCCGCGGTCGCACGAGATCCGGCGGACGCGGGAGTTCGCGCAGCTGCGGGACGAGATCGCCGATGTGCTCTACGGCGCCAAAGGCGGCGCCGGGGAGGGAGCCCGATGAGCGTCACCTCTTCGCCAAGGCCGGCCTCGCGAATCGAGTCCCGCCCGGCGCGCCGGAGCCCCCGCGCGGGCCAGGCGGCCCGGCGCCGGCTGCCGTCGTGGCTCAGCGAGCAACGCCTGTTCGGCATCGGCGCCGTCGTCGTGGTGCTTCTCGCGTGGGAGGTCGTCGCGCTCCTGCGGATCCAGCCGCAGCTGATCCTGCCCGGACCGGTCGACGTCATCAACGCCTTCGGGGCGATGATCCAAGGCGGGCAGATCTGGATCGACCTGTGGACCAGCGCCCAGGAACTGCTCGCCGGCCTCGCACTCGCGGTGGTGATCGGCCTGCCGGTGGGGCTGTTGATCGGCTGGTACAAGCGCATCGCCTGGGCGCTCAACCCCTTCGTCAACTTCCTCTACGCCACACCGCGCATCGCGCTGACGCCCCTGCTGATCATCTGGCTCGGCATCGGCAGTTCCTCGAAGATCGCGATCGTTTTCCTGATGGCCCTGTTCCCGGTGCTCATCAACACCGCGCAGGGCGTCCAATCGCTCGAACAAGGAACCGTCCGCGTGGCGCGGTGTTTCGGGGCGAGCGACCTCCAGCTGTTCCGCACCGTGGCCCTGCCCGGCACCGTCCCCTTCATCGCCAGCGGGATGCGGCTCGCGGTGGGCCAGGCGCTGATCGGTGTCTTCGTGGCCGAGCTCAGCGGCGCGCAGCACGGTGTCGGCATGACGATGAACACCGCCGGCCAGCAGTTCCAGACCGCCACGGTCTTCGCCGGCCTGTTCATCTTCGCCGCGGCCGGGGTGATTCTCACTGCGCTGCTGCGCCGGGTCGAGAACCACTACGCGGCCTGGCGCCTGAGCAACGACTGACGTTTCCCGTCCCCGCCCATTCCCAGAAGGACAGAACAATGAAGTTCAAGTCTGGCGCCTTCGGCGTCGCCTTTTCCGTGGCGCTCGCGACGGCGACTCTGACCGCTTGTGGCGGTTCGTCGGACGCCGGAGCCGGCGGTGTCATCACCGTCAGCTACAGCGAAGAGGTCGCTGACCAGCTGCCCCTGTGGATCGCTTCGGAAGCCGGCTACTTCAAGGAGCAAGGGCTCGACGTCAAGCTCATCAAGCTCGACAGCAACCAGGGGTACCCGGCGCTCATCGCCGGCCAGACGCAGCTCGCTTCGATGGGGGGTTCCCAGATCGTGGCCGGCACCGCGGCGGGCGGTGACGTGAAGGTGCTGGCCGCGCTCACCCCGGTGCTCCCGTACCAGATCTACGCGAACGTGCCGACCGCTGCAGAGCTGAAGGGTAAGAAGATCGGCTACACCACGAAGAGCGGCTCGCAGTACATCGGCACCCTGCAGGCGCTGAAGAAGCTGGGCATCAACCCGACCGACGTGAACCTGGTGCCGCTGGGTTCGGTGACGAACGTCAACAACGCGCTGCTGGCCAAGACCATCGACGCCTCCGCCACGCACCCGCCGGCGAGCCTCAAGTTCGAGGACGCCGGGCTGCACATGGTGATCGACATGGCCAAGGAGAAGATCCCCAACATCAACGTGGGCATCTCCAGCACGTCCGAGTACCTCAAGGATCACCCGGACGTCGTCGGGAAGTTCATGGCCGGCCTCAAGAAGGGGTTCGATCGCGAGCGCTCCGACGAGGCGTATTCGACGAAGATCCTGGGCGCCCACCTCGGGGTCACCGACCAGCGCGCGCTCGACGCGACCTGGAAGTACTACGCCGGCGAGGTCCTCACCGACCCGCCGTTGGCAACGGTGGACCAGCTCAAGTCGTCCCAGCAGTCGCTGGAGGGCTCGGTGAACGGGGTCGACAAGGTCGACCTCGCGTCGCTGATCGACTCGTCCTTTGTGGACAAGGCGTTCGGGAGCAAGTAGACAGCGCACGGGAAACGCGCGGTGCCAGGTCGGTCGTCGACCCGGCACCGCGCGTTCGTCCGTCGCAGGACCTCAGCCGTCGAGCTGCGTCGCGTGGCGCAGGTCGTCGGCGGTGAGCAGGTTCGGGTCGAGCGCGACCTCGGTGCGCACCGTGAGCGCCGCGAGGATCGACTTGCGGACCCGCCGGCCGTCGAGACCCCGCAGGCCTTTGGCCAGCTCCGCGCGGAGATCGGCGTCCCGGGCGAGCGGCGTCAGCCCGGTCCACTGCTCGGCCAGCTCGGCCAGCGACGACGCCACGATCTGCTCGATGACCTCGTCGTCGGGCAGCGTGGTGTTCATGACCAGATCGGCCCGCGAGAGCACCGCCTCGTCGACCGCGTCGACGAAGTTGGTCGTGGCCACGAGAACCAGGTGCGGGCACTGGGCGCGAAGCTGGTCGAGACCGGACAGCACGGCGTCCGTCGCGCGGTGCACGTCGACCGGATTGGTCTCGAACGACGCCGAACTCCGGCGTACGGCCAGAGCTTCGACCTCGTCGATCAGCACCACGGTGTGGGGTCGCCGCGCGGCGATCTCGGGCAGGGTGTCGAGGAACAGCCGCGAGACGGCCCGCTGGCTTTCGCCGAGCATGTCGCTCGGGAACGCGTGCGGGTCGACCTCGACCAGCGTCGTGGCGCCACGCGGGGCCATTTTCCGTGCGGCGGCCTGCGCGAGCCCCTGCGCGAGAGTCGTCTTTCCCGTGCCCGGCGGGCCGGCCAGCACGATCAGGCCGTGCGGCGCGCCGGAGAGCCCGCTCAGCAACCGGCCCTGCCGCAGGACGAGCAGCGCGGTGCCGAGCAGCCTCTCCTTGGTGCCCGCCGGCACGATCATCGAGTCCCACGGCCCGTCGTGGTGGTCCGAGGGGAGCGCGTGCAGTCCGACGACTCCGGGCGGGAGCGTCCGCTCGCTCACGGCCAGGACGGCCGGTCGAGGGCAGGCCACACGACCGTGTTGACGTCGCCGGCCTGGGCATCGCGGATGTGGTCCGGCGGCTCTTCGAAGAGCACCGCGGGATCCATCAGCGCCCGCATCGTCTCGAGCAGGCTGTCGAACATGTGGATGCGCACGACCCGCGCGGTGTTCTCCGCGGAGTCGTTGAAGTGCTGGTGCCACAGGAAGTGGTCGACCACGATCAGGTCGCCCTTCTTCCACGGGTGGTTCTCCCCGCCCTCGGGTTCGGTGCCGAGGTAGGAGTGGCCCTCGCCTTCGAGCACGTACAGCCAGGCCTCGCCGGCGTGCCGGTGCATCGACTGCCGGCGGCCCTGGCCGATCTCGAACATCGCCATCGTGATGCCGGAAGCCTGGTACCCGATGGCGCGGTCGAGGAGGAAGGTCGTGCGGGTGCCGCGCGGGGTGTTGAGCATCTCGAGCTCGTCCCAGTCGGTGTGGAGCCGACCGCTGCGGCGCTTCTGCTGCTCCTTGCCGAGACGGCGCAGACGACGGGCGTACGCGTCGTCTCCCTGCACGTCGGGAGCACTGAACTCGGGCCGGCCCGGGAGGCTCTCGAACGGCTCGTGACCGCGGTCGTCGAGGACCGACATGCCCATCGTGGCGAGCAGCGGCTCGCTGGAGAACGTGAGGTAGCGGAACGTCTCGTCGCCGTCGTTGCCCGAGCGGTGCCACGCCCACGCCGGGATGTGGGCCGAGTCGCCGGGGGCGACGGTCACCCGCTCGCCGTCGACCTCGATCCAGCCCCGGCCGCCGACGCCGAGCACCATGGCGTCCCAGGAGTGCCGGTGGATCGTGGTGACGACGCCGTGGTCGACCTCGTGCACGAGGGCGTCGATGGAGCGGGTCGGATTGTCGCCGTCCTCACCCATGTAGACGCCGGTGCGCATGCCCCGCGCGGTCTGCTCGAGTTTGACGTCCTCACCGCGGATGACCGTGCGGTGGTTGTCGCGCCAGTCTTCGAGGAACTTCGCCCGCCGGGCTTTCTGCTGGTGATAGTGGGTGGTCTTCGTCGTGGTCTTCGTCGACACCGAGCCTCCAGATTGGCCGGACCATTTTACCTTTCGCATTGTGGTCCGCCGGGCGCCCTGCGGCAAGCGTGGACTTTTGGTCATACCATCAGGCATTATGGCGGGCATGAAGGTCGCCGAGGTCCTGCGCAACCGCGACTTCGATTTCTACTGGGGCGGCGTCGTCCTCTCGCAGATCGGCAGCCGGGGAACGATCGCGGCCAACCTTTACCAGGTCTACGAGCTCTCCGGTTCGGTGGCGCAAACCGGGCTGGTGGGAGCCGCGCAGGTCGTGGCGCTGGTGGTGCTCAGTCCCCTGGCCGGCGTCTACGCGGACCGGGTGGACCGGCGCAAGCTCCTCCAGTGGTCGCAGGCCGTGGCCATGGTCGTGGCGCTCGCGCTCGCGGCGACGAGCTTCGCCGGCCACGTCGACGTCGTGCAGGTCGTCGGCTCGGTCGTGCTCACCACCGCGGCGGCCAGTTTCGACCAGCCCGCCCGCCAAGCCCTGATCCCGGCCCTGGTCCCGCGGGCGCAGCTGCCGCAGGCCTTCGCGTTGCTCAACCCGTCCCGGGAGCTCGCCGTGCTCCTCGGCCCCGCGCTCTCCGGTGTGCTCATCGCCGTCAGCGGGCCAGGCCTGATGTACGCCGTCGACGCGGTGACCTACCTCCTCCTGATGGTCACCCTGGCGCTGCTCCGGATCCCGCACCTGCCGGGGTCGGGCGAGCACATCACGCTGCGCGAGCAGTTCGTGGAGGGCGTCCGGTTCGTCCTGCGGAGACGGATCGTGTGGCAAATGGTGCTGCTCGACCTGGTGGCGACGGTCTTCGCGGCCTACCGGGTCCTCCTGCCCACGCTGGCGATCGACCGGTTCCACCTGGGCGCCACGGCGTACGGGCTGCTCTCGGCAGCACCGTCGGCGGGAGCACTCATCGCGACGTACACGGTTTTCCGGGTGGTCGCCCGCAGCAAGCGGCTCGGCAAGGTCCTCCTCGCTTCGACGATCGCGTACGGCCTGAGTGCCGTCCTGCTCGCCTGGGCCGCCGGGCTCGTCGTCGCGCTGGTCGCCTGCCTGCTGCTCGGTGCGTTCGACGCGATGGCCACGACGATCCGGCAGGCGGCGGTGCAGCTCGAGACGCCGGATTCGTTGCGCGGGCGGGTTTCCGCGATCTACCAGATGGCCTCACGCGGCGGCCCCGCCCTGGGCGACACCGTGATCGGTGGCGTCGCCGCGGCGGCCGGTCCCGTGCTCGCGCTGATGATCGGAGGGCTCGCGACTGCGGCCTTCGCCATCGGTCACTTCGGCCGGGCCAACCCGGTTCGCAACTACGCCGCGGCACGGGCGGAGGAACCTGAGCCCGCGTGACCCGCGAGTGTGACGGTTTTGCACTGAATGCCACATTCCGGTAGTGCGGATCTCCCGGCCGTGGTCTGATGACCTCCGCGATTCGCGGAGGGGGCGGGGATGAGCGACACCTGGCGCGTGCCTGGGTTCACCGAGGTGGACGTGCTCGGCATCGGCGGCTTCGGGCGGGTCGTGCTGGCCAAGCACGAGGCCTCGGGCCGGATGGCGGCGATCAAGTACCTGCGCGCGGAGTACCTCGCCGACGCGGGGATCGCGGACGGGTTCCGGCGCGAGGCATGGCTGTTGTCGGGCGTGCGGAGCCCGCACGTGGTCCGGCTCTTCGACTTCGTGGAGACGCCGGACGGCGCCGCCCTGGTCATGGAGGCCGTGCCCGGTGTGTCGCTGCGCGCGCTGCTGGCGACGGAGAACGTGCTCGCCCCCGAGTCGGCGCTGGCCATTCTGAAGGGCTCGCTGCTCGGCCTCGCCGACGCCCACGCGGCCGGGGTGGTCCACCGGGACTACAAACCGGGAAACGTACTGGTGTCCCGGGAAGGCGAGTCGAAGCTGGTCGACTTCGGACTCGCCACTTTGGACGGCCACAACGGGCTGACGGCCGGTTCACCCTCGTACATGGCGCCGGAGCAGTGGTCCGGGCAGCCCGGGGTGCCCGCCACCGACGTGTACGCGGCGACCTGCGTGTTCTACCAGTGCGTCACCGGACAGGTGCCGTTCCGGGCGGACACGACCGAAGGGCTGCGCTCGCTGCACCAAGCGGCGCCGGTGCCCGTGGAGGCGGTGCCCGAGGCGCTGCGCCCCTTGGTCGCGCGAGGGATGGCGAAGGATCCGGCGTGGCGACCGGCCACAGCGGACGCCTTCGTGACCGAGCTGGAAATCGTCGCCCGCAAGGCCTACGGGAAGAACTGGGAGAAACGCGGCTGGAAGCGCCTGGCCGCGTCGGCCGCCGCGCTGACGGCGCTGACGCCCTTGGCGCTCCTGGCCACCGCCGGCACGGCCGCCGCACCGGTCGGTGCCGGTGCCGTGGCGGCCGGGGTTGGGGGTGGGGTCGGGGGCGGGGTTCCGGCCACGGGGACCGGGGTGGGCGCGACCGCGGTGATCGCCGGCAAGATCGCCGCCGCGGTGCTGATTGTCGGCGCGCTGGTCGCCGGGGGAGTGGCGATTTTCGGCAACCACGACGATCCGCCCGCGCAAGCGGTTGCGCTCACCGTCAGCCTGCAGACCACGTCGGGGCGGGATCAGGCCATGCCGGTCACCTACGACCTCCAGTTCCCGCAGGTGTCCGGCGGCCCCGATCCCGCGGTCCGGCAACGGATCAACGAGGCGTTGCGCGCCCCGGTCGACAAGCGGCTGAAGGCGATTCGTGACGGGGTGGCCGGCAATCGCGACCGGTTCCAGGAGGCCGGCGACACGGCCGCGGCGCACACGACGGCGCGGATCCTGCTGCAGACGCCGAGCCTGCTTTCCGTGCGGTACCAGCATGATCTCGACTCGGCCGTGCTGTCGCACCCGACCTGGCGGTTCCCCGAGACGACGACCGTCGACCTCGGCACGGGGCAGATCCTCGGCCCCCGGGAGGTATTCCGGCCCGAAGTGCTGACCGCGGCCGGGATGAAGACGCTCACCCAGCGGCTCGAACCGCACACCCAGTACGGGTTCCGCCGCGAGCCGGGGGTCGGCGAGGAGGGCCGGAAGGTGGACATCGACGCCGCGAACAGCACCGCGGGCGGCGACCACGTGCCGGGCGCCGACTTCGGGTTCACCGAGGCCGGGGTCCAGTTCGAGATCCTGTGGTACGAACTCGGCGCCAGCACGGCGGACGGGCAGGAGACCGTGACCTTGCCGTACGCCGAGGTCGGCGACCTGATGCAGCCGAAGTTCCTGACGATGCTCGGCAAGTCGGCGCCCGCCTCGCCGCCGCCTTCGACCTCGCTCTCCCCGACGCCGTCGACGTCCTCTGTGCCCTCTACGTCCTCTATGCCCTCGACGGGACAGTCCGCGGAGGGGCCCACGTACACGAACCCCCGGTTCGGTTTCACCGCGCTGATCTCCGAGAGTTACCTCGCGACCCCGTACGCCCCGCCGAACGGGGACGGGATGACGTTCACCAACTCCGATGTCGACGCGACGCTGACGGTGTGGGGCGCCAACTCGAACCAGTCCTCGACCCAGGCGCTCGCCGGCGCGGTCGCCGAGGTGGAAGCGGGCGGCGGACGAGTGACCTACCAGAAGGTCGAGGGCGACCGGTACTCGGTTTCCGGCTACCAGGGCGACGGCAAGATCTTCTACGAACGCGGGTTCACGGGATCCGCTTCGATGGCCGCGTTGCGCTGGGTCTACCCGCGTGAGGACAAGGACCAGTTCGACGGGCTCGTGAGCTCGACGCTGGAAGGTTTCCGGCCCGGCGACCTCTCCCGGCCGCACTGACTCCCGGCTCTACGTCACGGACCAGGCGCGCCGGGCGGTGACGTACAGCCGGGCGAGCGCGACCGGCAGGTCACGCGGATCGGCGATCACGTGGTACTCGTCGGGGTCGCACATCGTCCGCAGGTAGTCGCCGCCGGCCGGGTCGACGGTGATGAGGTACGGGCGGACGCCGGCGAGCCGGGCTTCGGCGAGCGCGCGCGTGGTGTCGGCGAGCGCGTAGTCGAGCACGGCGTCCTCGCCGTACCGCTGCCCGTAGTCGAGGTCGAACGGACGACCGTCGGAAACCAGCACGAGCAGCTTCGAGGGAGCGCCGTGCGTGGCGAGCCGGCGGGTGAGGTGGCGGATGGCCGGGCCCATCCGGGTGGTGTGCTGCGGCACGAGCCCGTCGAGCCGCCGCAGGGTTGCCGGCGTGCGCCGCTCGTCGAGGGACTTCACGACCGAAACCACGACGTCCTCGCGGCCGGTGCCGGAGAACCCGTAGATGCCGTAGCTGTCGCCGATCCGCTCCACCGCCTCGAGGAGCAACGCGACCGATTCCCGCTCCAGGTCGAGGATCCGGCGGATCCCGTCGTCGCGCTCGGGCAGGCGTTCGGCCGTCGACGAGCTCAGGTCCAGCGCGAACGCGACGGCCACCTCGCGGGCCACGGGTTCGAGCGCGCTGTACACGGCCTCGCCCGGCGTCCGTCCGGTCCGCAAGTCGGCCATGGCTTCGACGCAGGCGTCGAGGTCGAGGTCGTCGCCGTGGCGCAGCCGAGTGCGCCGGCGGCGCCCGAGCGGAGCCATGCGTTCCAGCTGCGCGGTCAGCGCGGGCAGCAGTGCGCGGTTGCGCTTGAGCGCGTCGCGGTGCGCGCGGCCGCCGCGCCCCGAACGGGGCCGCTTCTCGCGGACCAGGCACCAGTCGGCCAGGTACTCCCCGGCGCGGTGGTCCCACTCCGGGTAGGCGAACTCGTGCCGTCCGTTCGCGTGGACGGGCCCGGTTTCCCCGTGGTGGTGGTCTTCCAGGTCAGGCCCGTGGTCGTGCGGCAGCGGCTCCGGCGGGCGCTGGACCGTCGTGACGTCGACCTGTCCGCTCTCGGCTGCCAGCGAGCGTTCGGTGAACTCGTCGGCCGCCTGGCTTTCCTCGCCGGTCATCCGCAGGATCGCCTCGGTGAGCGGCATGCCGGAAGCCGACAAACCGAGATACCGGGGACCGGGCACGTCGCGGTAGTGCACGGGCGCGAACCGGACGTCGAACACCTCGTCGCCTTCGAGCCGGAACTCGTGACCCGGCAGCGTGAACCCGTCGTCCACATCGGACTCGGTGAACGCGACCTCTTCGTCCGGACCCGCCGCGGACGTAAGGTTGGGCAGCCGCGACAGCACGCCGTAGCACCGGATTGCCGCCTCGGCCGTCGATTCCACCGTGGACTCCCGGTCGGCCAGAACCTTGGCCACGGCGGCGATCCGGGTGACTGCCGGATGCAGTGGCGGCGGCAGCCGGATCGAGGTGGCGCCGAGACTCAGCCGGACGAGCGCCTCGGCCGCGGCGGAGCGGGCCGGCAGCTCGGCGAGGTCCGGCCTCGTCGCCAGCTCGTCGGCGCGCACCCGCTCGTAGGCCGGTGCCAGACCGGGGAACAGGCGCAGGGCCGCGGTGTCCACGCGCAGGTCTTCGAGCGCGGTGAACACCTCGACCGCGAGCGCCGTCCGGCCGAACAGGCCGGCGAAGCGGTCGAGCCCGCCACTCAGGCCGGCCGGGCGCAGCCGCCGGAAGAACGGCTCCGGCCGGTCGAGGGCGAGCTCGAAAGTGCCGAGTTCGTGGTGCAGCGCCCGGTGCGTCAGCGCCACCTGGTACCACGACGGTCCCGAGTGCACGTGCGACGGGAGCCGCACGGTCGTCGCGGTGTCGGGCCGCTGGCGCAGTTCGGCATCGTCGTCGTGGGGCACGAGTTCGCAGCCGCGCCCGCACAACGCCCGGTAGTACAGCGAGAGCGAGCCGGTCAGCGGCGCGAGCGCCGTCATGCCGCGAACACGGCGTGCGTCACCTGCCGGACGGCGTCCTGCACATCCCGGTCGTCGCTGGTGGCCAGCACCAGCGCGAGATCGCACGCGCGCCGCGGTGCGACCCCGCGACCGATGAGCGCGCCGGCGTGGACGAGCAGGCGGGTGCTCGGGCCGTCGACGAGATCGGCGGCGTCGAGGTTGCGGATCCGGGCGCCGAGCGCGGCCAGCGCCTCGGCCACGTCCGCGGGCACGCCCGCTTCGTGCGCGATGATCTCGGCCTCCAGATCGGCGTCCGGGTAGCCGAACTCGATGGCGAGGAACCGCTGCCGGGTACTCGGCTTGAGGTCCTTGCTCGTGACCTGGTAGCCCGGGTTGTACGACACCACGAGCAGGAAGTCCGGGTGCGCCGCCACGGTGGTGCCGAGCCGTTCCAGCGGCAGCGTCCGCCGGTGGTCGGTCAGCGAGTGCAGCACCACGGTCGTGTCCTTGCGGGCTTCGACCACCTCGTCGAGGTAGCAGATCGCACCCGTGCGCGCGGCCCGCGTCAACGGCCCGTCGAGCCACGTCGTGCCCTCGGCCGAGAGCAGGTACCGGCCGACGAGGTCGGCCGCGGTGAGGTCGTCGTGACAGGTGATCGTCACCAGCGGCTCGTCCGGCGGCGCCCCGGTGCGCTGTTTCGCGATCTCCCACGCCATGTATTCGACGAACCGGGTCTTGCCGCACCCGGTGGGTCCCTTGAGCAGCACGGGGATGCGTTGGTCGTAGGCCGCGCGGAAGAGGTCGACCTCGTCGCCGGCGGGCAGGTAGAACGGCGCGGTCACCGGGCGAACTCCCCGTTCTGCTCGCGGCGGATCCACGAGACCGGATCGGGTGCGTAGTCCCGGTGGTAGTCCCCGGGGTAGTTGATGCCCGGCACCGCGGGAATCCAGTCGTACTCCAGGTGGTGCGTGCCGCCGAGGCTGCTGGCGAGGCGTACCACGCGCTCGGAGTCGAGTGCCGTGATGCGGCCCTTGTCGATCAGCTTGACCCACTCGCCGGTGCTGCGCTGCCGGATCTCGTAGGTGGCGAACAGGTTGTGCACGTGGGGGAAGTGCATCGTCGGCAACTTGTTCTCCTTGGCGTAGGAGAGGAAGGTCTGGTCCCAGTGCTCGGCGCCGAAGCCGAAGTGGATCACGCCGGCCTGCGCGCGCTCGGGCAGGTTCGTCCAGGAGTCGTTGTAGTTCCACAGGGTTTCGATCTGGCGGTAGCTCTTCGGGTTGGTGCCGATCGACGCGTCGTTGAAGTACGCCCAGCCCGGATAGGGGAAGCCGGGGTAGCTCGTGTCCCGGTAGCGTTCCACGACCTCGCGCCACAGCTCGCCGTAGCGGCCGCCGCCCTCGATCTTCGTGATCATCCCCGACTCGATGGTCACCGACGCGTGCGGGAAGTACCCGGTGTGGTTGCTCGTCCCGCCGATCAAGCCGTTGAGCGTGGGCATCAACGTCTTCGCTTCGCGCAGGAAGGTCTCCGCCGGGTGGCCGAACCGGATGCCCTGGATCGTCGAGCCGAGGATGTGCCCCGAGATGTAGGCACCCTTGGGCCACAGCTCCGCCTGCTGCGGCGTCACCTGCCACCCGAGGTCCGTCCCTTCGGGACTCGTGATGCGGACCTCGGCGGCGTCGCGGAACGCGTCCACCACCATGAGGTCCACGGTCCGCCAGATCTCGTCGGGGATCCCGTTGGCGCGGGAGATGAAGTCCTCGTAGGTCGAGTACACCCAGTTGTTCCGGATCCGCTTGCCGGCGGCGCGTTTCCAGTGCGAGCGCCCGGCTTCACCCGCGTAGACGCCGGTGTAGCCGGGGCGATCGTCGAGGTAGCGCTTCAGCGCCGCCGCCGCGACGTTGAACTCGATGCCCTCTTCGATCATCGGCGGCAGCCGGTCGGTGATCTCCCGCCACCCCTCGGCCGCGCTGTAGGATTTCACTTCCATGCCTAGGTCGGTGACGTCGATCCGGTCGACCTTCGCGACGCCGATCTCCAGCAGCGCCTCGCGGATCGCCTGGAACACGAGCTCGTGCTGGTGCGGGAACGTGACGATTAGCAGCTCGTCGCCGGGCCGGACGTCGCCGAGCGCGGACCGGCCGTAGCGGCGCCGCACGTGCGCCCGCGCGAGCGGCATCAGCTCCTCGAGGTCGTCGGTGCGCTCCTGCAGGAGGTAACCCGGGAACCGCGGCGCCGGGTAGTCGAACCCGGGCAGCGGAGCGGGGACACCGGGAGCCTCTGCGGACAGGGGGTACGGGGCGGTCATCGGCGACCGTGCTCCTCTCGGGTCAGTGCGCGGGCAGGACGATCGCGTCCTCGGGCTCGGGCTGCAGGAAGATCGGGTCGCCGTGGGCGAGGCCGACCTTCTCCTTGTAAACGCGGACCTTCAGCACGTCGTCGCCGAGCCGGACGTAGTAGTCCCAGCAGTCGCCGTGGTAGATGCTGAACTCCACGGTGCCCTTCCAGGCTTCGGCGTCGTGCTGCTTACGGGAGAACCCGAAGCTCTCGGGCCGCATGAACACGCTGACGGCGTCGCCCGCGCTCAGCTCGGAACTGGTGCTGCAGACCAGCCGGCCGGGCCCGACCTGCACGCACACGCCGGTCTCCAGCACCTCGGTGACGACGCCGGTGAGCGTGTTGGAGACTCCGAGGAAGCGCGCGGTGAACTCCTGCTGTGGCCGGGCGTAGATCTCCTGCGGCCGGCCGCGTTCGACGATCGAGCCGCTGTTCATCACGACCACGTCGTCGGAGACCGCGAGGGCCTCGTCCTGGTCGTGGGTGACGAACACCGTGGTGATGCCGAGCCGCTGCTGCACGGCGCGGATCTCGTCGCGCATCCGGTCCCGCAGCCCGGCGTCGAGGTTGCTCAGCGGCTCGTCGAGCAGCAGCACCTTCGGCTCGCGCACCAGGGCGCGGGCCAGCGCGACCCGCTGCTGCTGGCCACCGGACAGCGCCGGGGCCGGGCGTTCGGCGAAGTCGGCCAGGCCCACGAGATCGAGCGCGTCGAGCGCCTTCTTGCGCGCGGCCGCGGCGCGGATCCGGGGTTTGTTGACCCGCAGAGGAAACATCACGTTCTGCACCACCGACATGTGCGGCCAGATCGCGTACGACTGGAACACGATCCCGATCGGCCGGCGGTGCGCGCCGGCGAACACCCCGTTGCGGGGATCGGAAACGACCTTGCCGTCGAGCTCGATCGAGCCGGCGTCGGCGCGTTCCAGCCCGGCGATGAGCCGCAGCGTGGTGGTTTTCCCGCAGCCGCTGGGGCCCAGCAGGGTCACCAGCTTGCCCTCGGCGATCTCCAGGTCGATCCCGTCGACCGCGTTGGCGGCCACGGTCCGGCCCGGGAATCGTTTCGTCAGTCCGGTCAGCCTGATCATCTTCGGATCCCACTCTCCCGCGGGGGTTGTTGTCGGGTGTGCTCAGCTCTGATTCGCGCCCTGGATTCCGAAGCGGCGCCCGAGCAGCCGGACACCGGCGACGAGGATCGTCAGGAACAGCACCATCACCACGCCGAGCGCGGCGACCACCGGGTACGAGCCGTTGGAATAGAGGTCGTAGATGCTCACGGACACGACCTCCGACCCGGAGGAGTACAGGAAGATCGCCGCGGAGATCTCGCGGAACGCGACGATCATCGTGTACAGGAACGCGGCCAGCAGTGAGGGCATGAGAAGCGGGATGAACACCCGCCGGAACGTCTGGGCCCAGGAAGCGCCGCTCGCGGTCGCCGCCTCTTCGAGCTCGTCCTTGATCTGCGACATGCCGGGCACGAGGTAGCGCATCGCGTACGGCAGGCTGATCGTCACGAACGCGACGACGAGGATGGTGAGCGTGCCGTAGAGGTGCACGGGCAGCGGCGCGGCGAGGTACCAGTAGAGGATGCCGACGCCCATCACGATGCTGGGCACGGCGATCGGCACCGTCGCGAGCCCGTCGAGCAGCCCGCGGCCGAACACCTTCGTCTTCACCGTGATGTAGGCGACCACGGCGCTGAGCGCGGTGACGATCACCGCCGAGCTCACCGCCGTGACGACGCTGTTGCGCACCGACTCGATCAGGGCCGGCTGCCGGAAGATCTGGGCGTAGTTGCCGAATCCCAGGTCTCCCAGCGCTTTCAGCGAAGGCGGTTCGTAGCCGGGCAGCAATGACGACCAGATCAGCATCGCCAGCGGCAGCACGACCGCGATGACGAAGAACAGGATGAACACGGCCAGTCCGGCCCAGCGCCACTTGCCCAGGTCCTGCACCGTCGAGCGGAACCCCTTGCCGGTGATCGTCTGCGTGGCCGAACGCCGGCTCAGCCGTTGCGACAGAATCAGCCCGATCGACGCGATCACCAGCACGAACACCCCGATCACCCCGACCGTGCCGTAGTCCGCAGGGAACGCCTGCAGCGCGCTGTAGATCCGGCTGACGAACACGTACGTGTGGCCCGGCACGCCGATCAGCTGCGGTACCTCGAACGTCGAGATGGTCTGGATGAACATCAGCAGTGCGGCCGACAGGATCGCCGGCCGGGCCATCCGCAGCGTGATCACGCGAAAGGTGCGCACGGGGGAGGCGCCCGAGGCTAGCGAGGCCTCCTCCAGCGACGAGTCCATCGAGCTGAACGCCGCCGTGCCCATGAGGAACGCGACCGGCGCGACGTGGATGGACTGCACGAACACCATGCCGGCGATCGAGTAGATGTTGAACGCCGGGAGTCCCACCGACCGCAGGACACCGTTGAGCGGCCCGCGTTCGGGGGAGAGCAGCAGCGCCCACGCGACCGTGTTGAGGATCCCCGGCACGATCAGCGGCACGAGCGCCGCCAGCTGCGCGAACGTCTTGCACGGGGTGTTGGTCCGGCTGACCAGCCACGCGAGCCCGAACCCGATCACCGTGCAGACGATCGCGGTGAGCCCGGCGTAGAGGAACGAGTTGAGCACCAGCGTGCCGAACCCGTCGGACGCGAAGGTCGTGGCGTAGTTGTGCAGTGTCCACATCGAACCGCCGGTGCCGAGGAACGACGTCTGCAGGCTGGCGTAGATCATCGTGCCGACCGGGACCAGCGCGAGGTAGGCCACCGCGATCGCCGCGATGGCGAGCGTGAGGTAGCGCGGCTGCAGCAGGGATCGCCAGGACCGGTGGCGCGAGGTCTTCGCGGACCGGCCGGTCTCGGTGGGTGCCGGGTCGCCGGGTCGGGTGTCCAGCAGGGTCATCGTGGGTCCTTTCGCCGGCGGGGTCCGCCACGGCCGTCAGGGGGTCACGGCGCTTTGAGTGCCGACTTCATTTCCGCGAGCTCGTTGTTGTAGTCCGCCTGCGAGAGGTTCGGGTGCCCCCACGCGGCCGGCCACTTCGTCTCGTCCCACACCTTCGCGTCGTTGGTGACGTCCGGGCGGACCGACGTGTGGTTGGTGACGTCGACGATCTCCTGCTGCCCGGCCTTGGAGACCATCCAGTCGTCGAAGAGGCGGGCGGCGTTGGGGTGCGGCGAGTTCTTCACGACGTCGATGAGGTTCAGCGACGCCGGCAGCGGTGTGCCGTTGACGAAGTCCAGGGTGTTCGGCGTCTTCTTCTTGAGGCTGGAGGCTTTGTAGCCGTACGCGGTCGCGGCGGCGAGCGGCTCGCCGGCTTGCACGTTGGTCAGCGACTGGGTGTGGCTCTCGACGAACACCGGCGCGTTGTCGCCGAGCCCCTTCAGCAACGCCAGTGCCTTGTCGTGGCCCATCGCCGCGATCAGGCTGTCGTACCAGTTGACCGCGCCGGGGTCGATCGAGAACTGCCCGCGCCACTGGGGCTTCGTGAGGTCCTCCCAGGATTTCGGTGCGGTCAGGCCTTTCTGCGTGAGCACCTGGGGGTTCCAGGAGAGTACGGTGGTGACGGCGTACACGACGCCCTGGTAGCCCTCGGGCAGGCTGAGCCCGGCGGGCAGCGGCGCGGCGTCGACCGGTTTGTAGGGCTGCAGCGCGCCCGCCTGCAGGAGCTGGGCGATCTGCGGCGAGTCACCGGAGACCACGTCGGCGTTGTACTTGCCGCCGCGCTGCTCGGTGATGACGCGGGGCGGGATCTTGTCGGCGCTCAGCCGCAGGGCGTTGACCTTGATCTTCGGGTAGACCTTGTTGAACGACGCGATGATCGGCGCGACGTCGGTGTCGGCGAACGTGGTGTACCAGACCACCTGGCCTTCCCTCGCCGCCACCTCGGCGAGCTGCTGGGGGTTGCGCTGGTCGGCCGTCGTCTGGGCCTCGTCGGTAGAGCTGGCCGCGCCGGAGCCGCACGCGGCGGCCATCGTCAACGCCAGGCCGCCGGCGAGGACGGCCGAGACGGTCCGTCGGGTGCTTCGCCTCTTGTGCATTGCGGTTCCCTTCGGTGAGCGGACCGCCGCCGGGAACAAGGCGGGCTCACCACGATGTGAGTGCGGAACTGTCGCGGAGCTTCGGGTGCCGAGGGTCCGGTGCCTGAGGCCATGGGCCGTTCGGTTCGAGCAGTATGGACCTATGGTATGACCATTTGTCAACCGTTGATGCCGATGCTGGTCCCGATCGAAATCCTCGGCCCACGGATCCACTTCGGACGGTGAGCGCAGCGCGGGACGGCCCGTGCGCGGTGAGTGCGGGCGGGCGCGTCCCTGCGTCGAAGTGGCAGCCATTCTGCCAAAGCCCGGCGGAAACCGTAGGGCCGAATGGCGGATTACCGCACCGGGTTCACACCACCACCTCGGTCATGATCCCGGCCGGGAAGATCTCGTCGGCGGTGGCGAGCCGGTGCGCGATGCCCTGCTGGGCTGCGTAGGTGAGCAGCTGTTCCCACGTGGCGCGGTTGGGTTCGATGCCGAACGGGAACGGGTCACCGGCGAACAGGTCGCGCATCTCGCGGCCGTAGGTGGCGAGCCAGGGGAGCGGGTAGCGCGAGACGGCGGGGTCGAGAAGCCGTTCGACGCTGCGCTGTTTCGACTCCAGGAAGGCGTTGTAAAGGTTGCGAGCGGCCCACGGGTGCTCGTCGAGGACCTGGCGGCGCATCGCGATCAGGTGCATGATCGGCCAGATGCCGGTGTCCCCGAAGTACTCCTGTTCCTTTTCCCGGTAGTCCGGGAAGAGCCGCACGACGTCGGGGTGGCCTTCGAGGAAGCACGTCGGCGGCCGGGCGATGATCGCGCAGTCGATGTCGCCCGCGGCGAGCAGGTCCGACAGCGACCGGTCGGCAACGCGGGTGAGCCGCACGCCGGGCGGCAGGTTCAGCTCCACCTTCTCGACGCGGCCCGGGGCGTTCGCGCCGGCCTGGTACCACTCGATCTCGTCGAGTTTGACGCCCATGTCGTTGTGCAGCCAGCCCCGCATGTACACCGCGGCCGAGTGAGCCCACTCGGGCGAGCCGACCTTCTTGCCGCGCAGGTCTTCGACGGAGCGGATGCCGCTGCGGCGGTTGACGTAGAACGAGCCGAACCGGAACAGCCGCGAGCAGACGACCGGCAGCCCCACGATGTCCGGCTCGTCGCGGGTGATCTGGGCGCTGAACTTGGCGAAGGACAACTCGGCCACGTCCCACTCACGGTTGGCGGTGAACCGCGCGAAGATCTCGTGGTGGCTCAGCATCGACCAGGTGTGGTCGATGCCCTGGGCGCGCACGGCGCCGGTGCGGAAGTCGCGGAAATGGTCGTAGTCGGTGGTCGCGATGCTCAGGTGGACGTCGCTCAAGGAAGCCTCCCGGAAGGTCGGGCTCTGGATTGGTAGGACAGTTAGGCCTATACTTCGGAGCGTACCCGGGCGGGGCGCCCGGGAGGAACATCTTCTGCCTCCGTCGAAAAGCGCCAAGGCGCGGGAAAGTGAGGAACGCATGGGCAAGAAGGGACGCGTGTTCGTACGTGGCTTGACTTCTGAGACCTACGGGCTCGGTCAGTTCCGTCAGGCCCAGCTGGCCGCCGAACGAGTCCGCGACGACTCGGTGGTGGTCGACGACGCGAAGGTCGGCCACTCCGGCGACTCGGAGAAGTCCCGCACGTGGTGGCGGATCGGGCCGGGGGACGAGGACTTCCTGACCCAGACGTTGCAGGTGCATTTCGTCGAACTGCCGCCGCACAGCTCCAACCGGGGACACGGACACCAGAACGAGGCGTCCTTCTACATCCTCGAAGGTGCCGGCTACGAGATCCACGACGACCAGCGTTACGACTGGAAGGCCGGGGAACTGGTCTTCGTGCACACCGACTCGGTGCACCGGCACTACAACCCCTACGACGAAAAAGCCGTCGCGCTGGTGATGAAGGCCAAGTGCACGTGGATGTTCCTGGGCCTGCTGCAGCAGGGCCGCGGCGGTCCGATCGAGCGGCCGGACGAGTTCGGTGAGCGCGAGGACTGGTCGCGGATCTGGACCGACGGTGTGCTGGAGCGCAAGAAGGTGGTGCGGCAGGAGGACACGGTCTGGGAAACGACCCCGATGGGCCGCGTCCGCGTGCTCAACAGTCCCGAGCGGACGGACCTGCGCCAGTTCTCCGTCGACGTCTTCGAGCTCGACATCCCGGCCGGCAGCCGCTCGGGCAAGCACTGGAAGATGGCCGACGAGGTCCTCTACGTGCTCGATGGCTCCGGCTATTCGCTGCACTGGGAGGTCCAGGAGGAAATCGCGGAGAAGTACTACGCGCGAGTCGCGAAGACGCCGACCCGGCACGAGATCACGAAGGGCGACACGCTCTACGTTCCGCAGAACACGATCGCCGTGCACTACGCCGCAGACGGCACTCCGCTGCGCTTGCTGTCCGCGCAGAACCGCATGTTCAAGCACATCGGCTACGACAAGGTGCACTACTTCGAAAACGCTCCGGAGTACACCGGCGAACTGGCCGAAGCCGCCAGCGCCGTCTGAGGCGTCCGTGAAGAAGGGGCCTGTCTCGTGGATTCACCGCGAGGCAGGCCCCTTTCGCTTCGACTGCCGCGGGGTACGGCCCCGTCGGCGGGGAGGAAGGTACTGATGTCGGATCACGGAAGCGTCGGCGTGGCCGGGTTGGGTGCGATGGGCGCGCCGATCGCGCGGCACCTAGCCGGCGCCGGCTGGGACACAGTTGTATTCGACCGCAATCGCTCCACAGTGGACGAAGTGGTCGGCGCGGGCACGAGGGCGGCCGGGTCCGCCGCAGAGCTCGGCGGGTGCGACGTGGTGCTCGTGATCGTTCCGTCCGATGAGGACGTGCTCGAGGTGTCGGCAGCCGTGCTGACCACGGCGAAGCGTGGCTCCGCGTTGCTGATCTGCAGTTCGGTGACGCCCGAGACCTCGCGCCGTGTCGAGGCCGAGGCCGAAGGCGCGGGAGTGGCCGTGCTGGACGCGGCCCTCACCGGTGGGGTCCGCGGGGCGGAGAACGGCGAGATCGTCCTGCTGGTCGGTGGCGAAGAAGCTGTGCTGGACCGGGTGCGCCCGGCGCTGCAGCCGTGGACGAAAGCGGTGCACCACCTCGGTCCGCTCGGCTCCGGCCAGGTCGGCAAGACGGTGAACAACCTGTGTCACTGGGGTCAGATCACGGCGATCGTCGAGGCGATGCGGCTCGGTCGCAGCCTCGGCGTCGAGCCGGCGAAGCTGCGCCGGGCCCTGCTCGACGGAGTGGCCGCGAGCGCCACGCTCGCGCAGCTCGAACTGATGCGCTTCACCTGGTACCGCAAGGATCTGGCCAACGCGTTCCGCATGGCCGACGGCGTGGGCCAGGATCTGCCGGTGGCGCACACCGCCCGCGAGGTGATGGAGGGCATCACCGTCGCGGGCGTGGCGGAGCTGTTCGAAGGGCCGGCCTCTTACTAATCCGGCCAAAAGTAGGCCGACTCCCGCGCGGCACGTAACCGTTGCTACGAAAGCCATTCGGCCGTGACTGTGGTCGGATTAGTAACGATCGGCACGCCTAACGGTCGGGGTCGACGGAGAGGTGGGCCGACCACTTCTCCTCGATCCGGCCGACCCGCCAGACGAGCACGGCGACGAGCCAGGTCGCGACGAACAACCCGGCGATCGCGAAGCCGACGTTGTTCAGGTCGAGGTCGGCGATCGCGGCCAGCGGGCCCGAGACGATCCCGAGCCGGTCGGCGAGGATCGACAGCAACTCGATCGTCCCGATGACGAGCGCGACAGCCACCGAAAGCGCGGTCACGGTGAGGTTGTAGAAGACCTTGCGCACTGGCTTCGCGAACGCCCACCCGTAGGCGAAGTTCATGAAGCAGCCGTCGGCGGTGTCGAACAGCGTCATCCCCGCCGCGAAGAGCACCGGCAGCACGAGGATCGCGTACCAGGGCAGGGCGAAAGTGGCCGCGCCCGCCGCCAGCACGAGCAGGCCCACCTCGGTGGCGGTGTCGAACCCGAGTCCGAAGAGGACACCCACCGGATAGATGTGCCAGGGCTTGCGGACCGCCTTCGTGAGGCCGGACAGCAGCCGGTTCATTACGCCGCGCCGCGCGAGGTGCTCCTCGAGCTCGGCTTCGCTGAACCGGCCGTGGCGCATCTCGCGAAACACTCGCAGGATGCCGAACAGCACGACCAGGTTGACGATCCCGATGATGTAGAGGAACACCCCCGATACCGACGTGCCGATCAGGCCCGTCACCCGGTGCAGCGCCGACGAGTCGTCCGTGACCGATCCGGCGAGCGCGCGCACACCGATCGAGAGCAGCAGGCACAGTCCGAACACGACGGTCGAATGACCGAGCGAGAACCAGAACCCGACCGACAGCGGCCGGCCCCCCTCGGCCATCAGCTTGCGGGTGGTGTTGTCGATGGCGGCGATGTGGTCGGCGTCGAACGCGTGGCGCAGGCCCAGCGTGAACGCCGTGACGCCGAGCCCGACGCCGAAGAACCCGCCGCCGGCCAGCGCGTGGTGCTCCGGGGCCACCACGAGGCCGAGCACCCCCCAGCCGACGAGGTTCAGCAGCAGGACGACCGTGGCCATGCCGCCCAGCGACGCCCACTCGCGGCCGCTGAGTGCGACGCGGACGCGGGCGAGCCGGTGGGATCCGTCAACCGTCACGACGAGCCGCCAGCAGGCAGGTGTACAGGCCGCGCCAGGGCATTTCGACGTCGGTGAACCCGGCCTTCGCGAGCCCTTCGAGGTGGTCGTTGACCGAGGGCAGGGCGTCGTTGTGCTTGTGGGCACCGGCCTTGTCGGAAGGTGGGATGAGCTGCTTGCGGGCCGCGCGCAGCCGCGCGTCCCACACCGGCCCGGGCCCGATGTGGTCGAGGTTCAGCAGCCAGCCGCCGGGCGCCAAGTGCTCGGCCGCCTCGGTGTAGAACCGCGCCAGCTGCGCCGGGTTCAGGTGGTGGCTGGCCCGCGAGGTCATCACCACGTCGAGGTCACCGGGCAGTTCCGCGAGATCCGTCATGTCGGTGAGCTGGTAGGAAACGCGGTCGGAGAAGCGGGCGAGCCGCGCGCGGGCGGCGTCTTCCATCACGGTGGAGACGTCGGTCCAGATGCCGTGCGCGCCGGGGAAGAGATCGAGCAGGACCTCCAGGAAGTCACCGGGGCCGCTGCCGATGTCGGCCACCAGTTTCGTCCGCGGCCGGTCGCCCGCCACCAGCGTGGCAGCGATTCGCCGGGGCAGCACGAGGAATCCGACGAGGCTGTCCTGTTCCAGCCACGACGTCGCGACGGTCGGGTCGAGCCATTCGGACACGGGTGTTCCTTCGGGCACGGGCACTCCTCACAGGTCGGATGGGTTCGTGGCTCGGCCGTGCTCCCGCCTCGGGTGCGGAAGCACGGCCGAGGGAATCGCTTACTTGCGGGCGCCGTGCGTGGTGCCGGCCTCGACGGCCGCGTCGAGGAGCTGCTTGCCCTCGTCGGGGGAGAGCTGCACGCCGTGGCGCTCGATGTTGTGCAGGCGCATCGTGCGCAGCAGTCCCGTGTCCTGGATCGCGAGGTAGCGCGCGGTGTCATTGCCGTCGAGGTTGAAGTGCTGGTGCCACGCCCACCGAGGCGGCGCGAACAACGTGCCCTCTTGCCATTCGACGACCTCGATCGGCTCGTCGTCGTAGTTGACGAGCGAGAAACCGTGTCCCTTGACCACGTAGAGGTAGGCCTCGGTGGTGTGGCGGTGGCGGACGGAGTTGTTGCCCGGCTTGAGTTCCGAGATGTGCGCGCTCAGCACCTCGTAGTCGGCGAGGTCGAAGTAGTGGCCTCGGTTGTTGCGCCACGGCCGGGCCGGCAGCTCCATCTTCCGCAGGTCGTCCTCCACGACCAGGCCCTTGTTCGGCGGGTGCTGCCGGTTGAACTCGTCGCGGGCCGCGATCTCCGAGGAATCGAGGTTCTTCTTCTCGCTGGCCAGGACGCCCTTCAGGTACTCGTCACGCACTGCTGCTCTCCTTGTCGTACTCGCGGGGGACTTCAGGGGTTTTCGGTGCGGCGCACCACGTGCCGCCACATGGTCGTGACGTTGAACGCCCCGCCCAGATCGGGCAGGAGCGCGAGGTCCTCGTCGGGGATCGGCACCGGCTTCCCCCCGGCGTGGGCGACGGCGAGGGTGTGCCGGGCGAGCGTGTCGACGGCGATGGCCTGCAACACGGCCTGGGCCACCGCGGTCTCGGGGTCGCCGCCGGCGACGCTGACGAGCCCGTGTCCACTGAGGACCAGGACCGGCCGGTCGCCGAGCGCGTCGGCCATCTGCCCGGCGAGGTCGTGGTCGTTCACCAGCACCGAGCGCGGCCACACGGGGATTCCGTCGGCGGCCAGCCGCGCTGCCGGGATGTCGTAGGCGCCGAACAGCGGCAGCCACGGCAGCCCGGCGAGCGCCATGGTGACCACGGCGGGCGGATGCGCGTGGACCACGGCCGTCGCCTCGGGGTGGCGCCGCAGAACCTCGGTGTGGATCGGGAGCTCGTTGGGCACGCTCCACTCGCCGGTCTCGGGCCTGCCGTGCAGCGGCACCGGCCGGATGTCCTCCGCCGTCGTGCAGCGGAGGCCGGCTTCCTCCGGGCCACGGCAGCGCACCAGCAGTTCGTCCGGCGACGTGCGGACGCTGATGTGGCCGAGCACGTGCTCGACGAGGCCGGTCGCGGCGAGCACCCGGCAGGCGAGCGCGACGGACTTCCTCACGGCGCCTCCTGTTTGTTCCGAAGGTCTGGTCTATTGGTTAGTCCGAACGACGATATGACCATAAGGCGCCCTCCATCGGCGGGTCAACCCTTGGGCGGGCGCCGCGAGAGCGGGGGTTTCGGTGTTCCTGTGAGAGGATCGGCGCATGGAACCAGCAGGGCGGGGTGGATCCGCGGCTGCTCCGCGGGCGGACAGCGGACTGTTCGACGTCGTGTCGTCGAGCCGGATGTCGGAAGTCATCGTCGAGCAGATCCGCTCGCTCATCCGCGCCGACAAACTGCGTCCCGGCGATCGCCTGCCGAGCGAGCGCGCCCTGTGCGAGCAGATGGGCGTCAGCCGGGTCACCGTCCGCGAGGCGCTACGCGTGCTGGAAGCCGCCGGCCTGGTCGCGATCCGGGTCGGCGCGCGCGGCGGGGCGTTCGTCACGACGCCCTCGTCGACGAAGCTCAGTGCGAACCTCGCCGACCTCGTGAACCTCTCGCCGATGACAGCGCCGGAAGTCATCGAGGCCCGGCAGGTGGTGGAGCTCGGCATCATCGACGCGGTGATCGAGCGGGCGACCGAAAAGGACGTCGAGGACCTACGCGAGTTGACCCGCGAGCACCAAGCCGCTCTGAAACGCGGCGAATACAGCATGGAGATGTCGGCCGCGTTTCACGTCCGCGTGGCGCAGTGCACCCACAACGCCGCCATCGAGATGCTGGTGCACTCGTTCCACGGTCCGCTGCTGATGTCCCTGCGCGAGGCCCAGGTGGCCGCGCCGCTGATGGGCCACCGGGGCACCAGCGAACACCGCGAGTTCGTGGAGGCCATCGCCGCGCGGGACGCGGAAAAGGCGCGCGAGATCATGGCCAAGCACCTCCGCCGGACTTCCCAGCGGATCGCGCGCGTGCAGGCTTCGCGGGAAAAGGGCAAGGAAGTGTAGGTTCGCCGAGACCCTCGCCTTACTTGTCGGCCGGCACGTAACACAGTTCGAGGACCCCGGACGGAAACGCCGTGCTTTTCACCAGGCACAGTTTCACGGCCTCGCCCAATTCCGGGAACAGCGCGGCGCCCTTGCCCGTGACGGCGGGGAGCACCCACAGGCGGTATTCGTCGACGACCCCGAGCTTGATCAGCGAGTGCAGGAACTCGGTGCCTCCGGCGGCGACGAGATCCTTGCCGGGCTCGGCCTTGAGCTTGGCGATCTCTTCCGCCGTGTCACCGTCGGCGATGCGGGTCTCGGGCCAGTCGTCGGCGGTCTTGAGGGTGCGGGAGAACACGACCTTGGGGATCTCGTTCATGGCCTCGGCGGACGGGTGGTCGGAAGTGGGCCAGTATCCGGCCATGGCCTCGTAGGTGTTGCGGCCCATGACGAACGCCCCGGCTTCCCACAGCCGGCTGACGAAGTATTCCTCCTGTTCGGTGTCGTCGATTCCCATCATGACGTCCCGGATTCCGTTGTCGGTGTCCGGCTCCGTGCCGCTGCGCGAGGGCCGGCCCTTCGGCGTCACGGTCCGGGCGGAGGAACGGCGGCTCGTGCTGGGGTACGAACCCGCCACCTTTCACGCCGATCGCACCGGTCACGTCGAGGTGCGGTTCAAGACCGCTGAGGCGCCGAGGATCGCGGCGCTGCTCGGTGCGCGCTGAGCCGCGCGAGGGAGAGGGATGCGTTCGCGCCCCATGGTTTCGGGCTGTGCAACGAATCCGGCAACACCCCCCGCAGCTTCAGCGGCAACACCGGCTTGCGCTCGCGGAATCGTGGTGCGTCAGCCGAGCTCCTCGACCAGCCCGATGATCACGCCCGCGGGACCGCGGACGTAGCAGTACCGGCAATAGTCCTCATACCGCGCGACCTCGCCCACGAGCTCGGCGCCGTGGGCGCGCAGGCGGTCGAGGGTGTCGTCGACGGAGTCGATGACGAAGGTGAGGCGAGGGATACCCGGGACGTTCACCGGCGCGCTCGGCGCGGGGGCGGTCGACACCGGTGAGCGGAACGCCGACAGCTCGATCCGGCCGTGGCCGTCCGGGGGCCGCAGGAAGGCGAGGTCCGCGCGGACGTCGTCCAGCCCGACGAGCTGGTTCACCCATTCGCCCTCGACCTTGGTCTCGCCCTCCAGCTCCATCCCCAGTTCGACGAAGAACGCGACCGCGGCCGCGAGGTCCTCGACCACGAAGCCGGTGTGGTCGAATCGGCGGATCGTCATGGTTGCCTCCCGTGTCGCGCGGCCCTCCTGGCCGCTCGTGTCCCTGGGACGGGGCCGGTGCCGCGATTCCGACATCGGTGGCTGTGCTCGTCGTCACAATCCTCGCCCCGTGTGACGCGCGCAGCTCGAGAACCCACAGATCGGCGAAGCGTGGGCAGCTCGTCGCCGTGGAAGGCGGAGGAGCCGGCTTCCACGGCGACGACGTCAGGACGGGACCGGCCACGTCCTGGCGGTCCTCAGCGGACGAAGACCCCGATCCCGTTGGCGACCGAGCGCTCGCCCGCGGCGTCGGTCGGGTGGTTGCGCACCGTGACGGTGTGAGCGCCGGGGTCGCGGGCCACGAGTGAGGTCGAGCCGCCGCCGTCGAGGTTCACGGCGTTGGCGGCGCCGGCCTGCTGCAGGAGCTGGGCGACCTCGGGGGTGGTCATGCCGCCGCTGGTGCCGGGTTTCGCCTGCACCGCGACGAGGTACAGGGTGTGGCCGTCGGCGCTGAAGCCCGCGCCGGTGCGGACCGCGGCGGTCTTGGCGTCCTGGCCGGGGACCACGGTGCCGTCGCGGAGGATCGGGAAGCCGCCGATCGCGAAGCGGAACGGGATGCCGCGCCCGGTCGACAGGGTGTAATGCACGTTGACGTGCTGGCCGACCTTGAGTGTCCGCAGCGCGTCCGCGCCGGCTTCGCGCCCGACCAGCACCGTCTCGTCCCCCGCGATGGCGCCGGCGCCTGCGGTGTCGCCGACCGAGACGACCCGGTCGTGATCGAGCGTCACCTCGGTGGTGTCCGTGCTGCACGCGGCGCCCCGGTTGGTGTCGGTGCCGCAGACCGAGCGGGCGCGGGACGTCGCGCCCCACGCGCTGGTGTAGGCGCCGATGCCGCCGACGGGGATCGCGTACTGGTTCAGCCCGCCGAGCGAGTACGTGGCCGACTTGATGCGGACGCTGCCCTCGAGGTGCGCCGAGCCCAGCCGCGCCACCCGGTCGACGCCGACGCCGAGCACGGCCTCCGTCGTGACTCCGGGCGGCATCCCGGGCCCGAACCGCTGCCCGTTCGGGACGGCGGCCTTGAGGACGCGCCGATCGGCGATCTCGGGGCCGTCGGAGGAGTCGGTGAAGGCGACGCCGGGGTGCTGGGCCTCGGTGTTGTTGAAGAAGTCGCCGTTGACGCCGGCCACCGCTCCCTGGGCGTTCGCCATCTGCGACACCGTCGCGGCCTGCGCCACCGACTGCGGGTGCAGCAGGTCCACCGAGACGCGCGGGTTGCGCAGGTCGACGGTCAGCAGCTCACCCTGGATGGTCGCGGCACTCGCCGAAGCGGTCGTGAAGGTCTCGAGGCGAACGCCGGGAGCGACCTGTTCGCTGCCGGTCACGTCGAGGGCCGTGTCCGCGAACGCCGACGTCGGCAGCGCCGTCGTGGCAGCGGCGGTCAGCGTCAGCGCCACCAGCGATCTGCGCAGTCTCATGGGCGGGTCCTTTCTTGCCGGAACAGAGCCCGCCCACTCTTGCGGCCGGTGGTGACCCCGTCCGGCCGTGGTCGTGAACCCGGCATGAACACCAGGAGGGCTCCTGGTTCGAGTCCGGCGGCAGGCAAGAAGCCCAGGCCGACGGGCCTGGGCTTCTTCGCTGACGCTGACCGCGAAACTCAGCCGGCCGGTGTCGCGGTCCGGTGACCGAGTGCCGCCAGGGTGTGCGGGTGGTCCGCCGGGACGATGCCCGAGTACAGGGCCGTCCAGCACGACGGGCAGCAGTACCGGCGGAACACCACGCGGGGCCTCGACGTAGTCGGCGGCGTCCGCGATGATCCGCGGCCCGGCGTCCGACGGTGGTCCTTCGTGGACGGCATCTGGCCGGAAGCGAGGAGCGACGCGACCGGGCACTGCCTCGCCACGAGGTCGAGGCCGCTGTTGCCGGGGTGACCGCAGGCGAGCCCGTTTTCCGGGTGACCGCCTTGCCCGCGGACGCCAAGACCAGCACGGGGTAGAGGAACTCGGTCATCTCGACGTCGGGGAGACCCGTCCCGTCGGGATGCGGAACAGCACGCCGGTGTCGATGCCGTCGGCGTCCGGGCGCACGCCGTAGCCGCTGGCCGTCGGTTCCATGCTGATGTTGAGGAACGGCGCGGGAGCCTCCGGCAGCTGGGCACGACCCCTGGCATGGAACGATCTCGCCGGAAAATGACTCAACAGCCGGCTTACGCGTCGTGGTGGATGCCGCCGGCGGGGGATGAACCACGCGCGCACCAAGTGTCTGAAGGCTGGTCAGTCGTGAAGCCCCGCTCAGGTGAAGTACAACCTCGACGGTGCCGGATCCTGGTACACCCTCGGACTCCCGCCCGGCGTCGGATCGGCGCCGAAGGTCACGCCCTGGCCGGTGCGGACGCCGGTGAGCGTGAAGAAGCCGCTGAAGCTGGTCGGGTTGGCGACCGGGTCGATCGGGGTGAGGGTGAACTCGTCGGCGTGGTTGGAGTTGTCGGCGGCGCACGTGTAGAGCAGCTGGTGGCCCAGAGGCGTGGTCGTGGCGCTCGCGTGGAGGAGGCGGCCGGTGGCTTTGGCGGCCAGCGAGGTGCCGGCGCCGAGGGGGCCGAAGGACCACAGGTCGGCGTCTTCGACGTCGGCCGGGCGGGGGCGGTGGACGACCTCGAAGTTCGGTGGCGCGCCGGGCGCGGCGGGGATGGGTTCGGTGCTCGCGTGGAGGCACTCGTTGGTCGTGTCTTCGCGGACGTAGGCGCCGTCGGGGCCGGGCAGGCCCGCGCAGAGGTAGCCGGCGGAGGTGGCGAGGCGCAGTTGCTTGCGGACGGTGATGAGCTGGGCCGGCATGTCGGGCACGCCCAGGCTCGTCAGGACGGCACCCATGCGTTCGAGGAGCGGGGTCAGCGCTTCCTGCTGGGTTTTGCGACCGAAGACCGTGTCGCGGTAGGTGCGGATCTGGTCCATCAGCTGGGCTCGGCGGCCGGCGTCGTTGTGGACGAGCTTGGCCAGCAGCCCGCTGGTGCGGACCGTGAAGTGCCGCGCGGGCTGGAAGGTCTGGTCGACGCCCCACGGGATGAGCTTGAACTTCACGTTGCCCAGACCGGGTGCGGCGACGGCCTCGACGTCGTTGTAGGCGTAGGTGTTGTTCGTGTTGCCCGTGTAGCCGTCCCAGTGCTTGAGGAAGAACTCCATCGCGTAGAGCTTGACGAACTGGTCGAGGTCGAACACCTCGGCGGCCCCGCTCAGCCCGTGGGCGGCGAGGTGGTCGATGGCCAGGCGCAGGTCGGCTTTGTTGTCGAACTCCGAAAGGTTCTCCACGCCGATGAAGTCGAACCGCGCGTCGGTGAAGTCGTCCTTGTGTTCCAGCTCGTAGAGATTCCCTTTCATGTTCCCGAAATTGCGCTCGATGTAGCGGGGCATGATCGGTTCGGCGTTCACGAAGACGCCGGGGCCGAGGGCGCCGGTTCCCTGGCCGACGAGGGTGCCGTTCACGCGGACGCGCGCGAAATTGCAGCGGGAATGCGGCAGCCCGGCGAGCTCGAACAGCTTGTAGTCGAGCGGCTGCCGCACGAAAGCGGAATCCTGAACGGAGTTGTTGAGCGTCAGGTACCGGGACCCGATGAGGGCGGTGATCAGGGGCTTGTTGGCGTCGCGGAACTTCCCGAAGTCGATGTGCAGACACGGTTTGTCGTTGCTGAACGAACCGCAGAACGACTTCTTCTTGACGCCGACGTCGGGAAATGACGTCCGGGCGGGGAATTTCGTGCCGGAAATTTCGACCGAGGTGGCCTTTCGCCAGGTGAATCGGCTGCCGCCGGTCCAGTCGAAGTTGCAGCGGCCGCCGGCCGGCTCTTCGGTGGGCACGGCGTCCCAGTCGGCTTGGGGCATCACGATGTCGATCGTGAGGACATTGTCGATCTCGTAGAGGGAATCCAGTGCCTGCTGTTCCTGTGCGCTCATCGTCCCACCTCCGCGATCGGTCCAGTGTACGGCTGGAAAAGCGCCTCTGTACTGCGCTGTTCGCCGCTCCTACGATTGGGGTATGGCAGCGGTCGACGATCTCGTGGAGCTGGTCCAGCGCGCGGCGGCGGCCGAGAAGAACGCGATGGCCGCGAAGTGGAAGGGCGAGGACGACGTGCGCCGCATGATCGGCAAGGCGTGCGCGGCCTCGGAAGAGCAGCGGCGGGAGATGCACCGCGACGTCGATCCCGCCCGGCTGTCGCCGGAATGGGCGCGGCTGCGGCAGACCCACGTCGACGCCGAGCCGCAGGAAGACCGCGCGGAGGCCGTGGCGTACCAGACCGTGACACACGAGACTGTGACACACGAAGACGCGGCGCAGGCCGAGCGCGACGGGGTGGCCGCGGTCGCGATCGCGCGGATGGCGTTGACCGACGCGGCGCGGGCCGTGCTGGAGGCGCGGCTGGCGCGCATCCGGGCGGGGGAGGACGAGCCGGGTGCGGTGGCCGTCGACGGGCACGTGCCGCTGCACGGCAGCAACGCCGTGAGCCGCCACGGCCCGGCGCTCGCGCACGGGCTCGCCGGGGAGATCCGGTACGTACTCACCCGCAAGCCGCGCAAATCCGTCAAGGCGCTGGGGGTCGCGTTCGGCCTGGGCCTGCTGTACCTGGGGTACCTGCGGCTGTTCCGGTGGGACCAGGACCAGAAATGGCTGCCGTACCTGGGGTTGTGGACGATCTCGTACGTGATGGGCGGTGCCGTCTGCGTCAACGCGATGAGCTTCGACGCCATGCGCGTGCGGGCGGCGCTGGACACCGGGTCGCGCCTGTGGCACTTGCTGGTGATCAAGAATCTGGCGCTCGTGTGCATCGTCGCGCCGGTCGGCTTCGCACTCAGCGCCCTGCTGGCCTGGCGCGCCGGGGAGTTCTCGGCGTTCGCGCGCGCGTGCGGGCTGGTGGTGTGTTTCATCCTGCTGTGGCTCGGCGTGGGCAATGTGCTCTCGATCGCGCTGCCGAACCGCGACGAACCTCTGTTGAAGCGGCGCAAAACGGGCACTCTCAAGCAGTTCCTGATCGCGCTCGGCGTGGCGTCCGCGGTCGGGTACCTCGTCAACTTCATGCTGCTCTGGCGCGTGCTCGCCGCGCGGGCGCTGACGGAGCGGCTGGGCGCGGTCGTGCTGCCGGCGATCGCGATCGTGCTGAGCTGCGTCGCGATCTGGGTGCTGCTGACCGTCTTCGCGATCGCGCTGGCGCAGCAGCCCGCGGTGCGCCGGCGGCTGCAACGCGAGACCGCCGACTACCGCGCGAACGCCGAAGCCGAGGCCTACGCCGCCGAAGAAGGGGAGGCGAAACCGGTTTCGCCGGCGCCCTCCTGACCCCACCCGGCGCGGGTGAGGTGCCGGGCCGCCGGGTGACGGCATGCTCGCGCCGAGACGCTCGGGAGGAGACCGGCCATGGCCTCGAACAAGGACGCGCCCGTCGACCTGTACATCGCCGCCTATTCGGACCCCGACGCGGCCCGCGGTGACTGGGCCGCGATCAAACAGCTGGCCCACGAGGACGTGATCAAGGTCAAGGGCCTGATCCTCGTCAGCCGCCGCGGCGACGGCAAGATCCACGTTGACGACGACTTCCACACCACCCGCAAGGGCGCCACGTGGGGCGCCGTCGGCGGCGCAGTCGTCGGCCTGATCTTCCCGCCGTCCCTGCTCGCCGGTGCGCTCGTGGGCGCCGGGCTCGGCGGTGGCGTCGGCGGGCTGCTGTCGCACGCGGAGAAGAAGGCGATCAAGGCCGAGGTGGAGGACACGCTGCCACCGGACAGCTCGGGCATCGTCGCGCTGTTCGAGGAACGCTGGGTCATCGAGGTCGACAAGGCCCTGCTGCACGCCGCGAAGGTCACGAAGGAGACGGTCGACGGCGACAGCGCCGAGCAGGTGACGGCGGCGGCCTCCGCGGCGAAGGGCAAGGAGTAACGACCGTCCACACGGGCCGGCCACCCGGACTGGGTCCGGGTCGCCGGCCGGCTGCTGCGCTCCTTCTGCGGTGGGAGTTTCCGTCTTGGTGGTGGGTGGTTTTGTCTTCTAGCAGCGCCTGCCCGGGCGGCGTAGTCCTGGTTGTAGACAACCGGTCTACTACGTGAGGACGGAAACGATGAGCAGCAACAGCGGGCAGAAGGTGGCCGTGGTCACCGGCGCTTCGCAGGGGTTCGGCGCGGGGATCGTGGAGGGGTACCGCAAGCTGGGTTATGCGGTGGTCGCCACGGCGCGCTCGGTCGAGGAGTCCGGTGACGCCGGCGTGGTGTCGGTGGCGGGTGACATCACCGACCCGGCGACGTCGGACCGGGTGGTGGCCGCGGCGATCGAACGGTTCGGCCGGATCGACACCCTGATCAACAACGCGGGCGTGTTCGCGGCGAAGCCGTTCACCGAGTTCACCGCCGAGGATTTCCAGTGGCTCGTGTCGGTGAACCTGGCCGGCTGGTTCAATATCACCAGCAAGGTGCTGCCGCACATGCTCGACCAGGGTAGCGGGCACATCGTGCAGATCACGACCAGTTTCGTGGATCACCCGGTGTCGGTGGTGCCGGCGTCGGTGTCGATGCTGACGAAGGGCGGCCTGCAGGCGGCGACGAAGTCGCTGGCCGTGGAATACGCCGGGCGCGGGATCCGCGTCAACGCGGTCGCCCCGGGGATCCACAAGACCGCGCTGAACCCGCCCGAGACCTACGCCGAGCGCGCCGGCCTGCACCCGCTGGGCCGCATGGGCGAGGTCAGCGACATCGTCGAAGGCGTGCTGTACCTGGAAAACGCCACGTTCGTCACCGGCGAGATCCTCAACGTCAACGGCGGCCAGAGCGCCGGCCACTGACTCACCCCGCCCCGGGGCCGCGGACACCCACCGTCCGCGGCCCCGGGGCGGCGCCGTCCACTTCGGACCGAATCCACAGGGGACTGATCCGAGGCACCGGCCTGCGGACCGCGGAACCAGACGTATTTCCGAGAAGCCACAGCGGCCCCGGTGTCTTTCGACGCCGGGGCCGCTGGATGTCAGACGGAGATCGCTCATTCCACGATCTTGGACACGTGATAGTGGCTGATCAACCAGTCGCCTTCGCCCTGCTGGAGCAGGATCACGGTCAAGTGAAATCGAAGCTCCGTGCCGTCCGGGCGGGTGAACACCGGATCGACGTAGGCGGAAAGCACGTCCTGGGCGAGGGGCCGGATTTCCCTGATCTCATAACGAACCGTCAATCCGACGGGCTGTTCCGCGTAGTACTCCTCGACACCTTTCCGGCCGAGGGAATAGCCAGGGTGCGCACCCTGGAACAGGGCGTCTTCGGTGAAGTAGCTCGCGACTCGATCGGGCCGGTGCGAGTCGACGCCGTCCTTCCAGGCGTCGAGAACCCGGGTGATGACCGCTTGGTAGTCCATCTTGACCTCGGCAGATTCGCTCAAGTAGTAGACCGGTTGTCCACCTTCAGGAATACCCCGACGGCGGCTTCATCGCCAGGAGGTAAAACCACTCACCACCTAGGCGCAGACTCCCACGGCGAATTCGTGGCCCACGGAACGGTTTCCTGGCTCCGGAAGTCTTGGCAGCGTAGGCTTTTCTCATGGGACGGACCAGTGATGCCAGGGAGAAGATCCTGGCTTCCGCTCAGGCGCTGCTCGAATCGCGCGGCTACGCGGGAATGGGCGTCGCCGACGTGTGCAAGGCCGCGGGTGTGGTGAAAGGCAGCTTCTACTACTTCTTCGGGTCCAAAGAGGCCCTCGCCCTCGCCGTTGTCGAGCAGCAGTGGGCCGGGCAGCTCGCGGTCTGGTCGGAGATCCTGGTGACCAAGGACGCTCCGCTCGACCGGCTGCACCGCCTCTTCGAGGCGACCGGGAACACCCTGCAGGCCGACCAGCGCAGCTGCGGCACAGTCTCGGGTTGTCTCTTCGGCAATCTCACGTTGGAGCTGAGCAACCAGACCGAAGCGATTCGCCTGCGGCTGCAGGAGATCTTCGAGGCGCAGGTGGATCTGGTCCACGAAGTCGTCGCCGAGGCGCAACAACGCGGTGACACGCACGTCGCAGACACCCGGGAGGCCGCGCGGTCGATCGTCGCGCAGCTCGAGGGGCAGATCATGTTCGTCAAGCTCTACAACGACCTCCGGCGCCTGGACGCGATGTGGGCCAACTGCCTGGCACTCCTCGGCGCGCGGGGGGAGCTGGCTGCTTGACCGGAAGCCGGTGAAACGTGGTGTGCCGCCGGCCTCTTGGTGGTGGTCAGTACCTCTTCGTCAGCGGCCCCTGAGCTGCGGCTTCACCAGGCCTGCCACCGCGAAGCTGATCAGCGCCGCCCCCACGACCGACACGATGATCTCCAGCACGGGGACCCGCGAGTCGTCCGTGGCGAGCGTGAGGATGCTGGAGCCGAGCAGAAGAACCCCGGCGACCATGGTGAGCCAGCAGAGCGCGGCGGTGCGCGGGATGACGTGCCAGTGGGTGTTCCCGGTCATCGGGCCTCCTCGGTCGATCGTGCCAGGACAATGCCCGGAAACCGCGCTGGTCAAACCGATTGAGGGGGCACCTCGGCACGCTGCGCCGTCGCCTCGAGTCGTGGCTCGAGGGCGCGGATGAACACTGAACTGTTCGCGCTGTCAGTGTGGTTCTCCGACGCGGACCTGTGACCAGTCGAGCTCGTCGAGGTTCACCACGATCGCCTCCTGGGTCGTCCGGGCGATCACCACGACGGCTTCGTTCTCGGGATCCGGGTTCTCCTCCCGATGCGGCACAAACGGCGGCACGAAGACGTAGTCACCCGGCCCGGTCTCGATGGGCCGTTCCACGGGCTCGTCCACGTCGACATCCAGGAACACGAACGTCGGATTTCCCGACACGAGGTAAATGGCGGTCTCCGACGCGCCGTGGGCCTGGCGCGAGCCGCGCACCCCGCGCATCGGGTTGTCGCGCCTGGTGTTCCCCGCGTCCGACCGGCGGACCGCGCTGGCGCAGATCGGCGACGACGTCCACCGCGCGGCCCTGCGGTTCGGCTCGCGCGGGGTTTTCCCGGCGGGCGTGGGACTCGAGGAGTCGTTGCGGCGGTTCCACGCGTTCTACGGCCATCCCGACGAGATCGTCGCGGCGTTCGAGCGGGAGCGGGTGCTGCCCGTGGCGACCGATCTGAGCACGCAGTTCAACCCCGCGATCCCGGACCACGACACGGCGGTCCGGGCGCTCGAGACCATCGCCACCGAGATCGCGCCCGCGCTCGGCTGGCAGCGCCAACTGGAAGGAGCCGGCCGGTGAGCCTGTATCGAGAATTCCCCGCCCGGGCGGAGCTGCGCACGAGGGGCACCGTGCTCGTCGTGCCCGGCCGCGGCGAAACGCGCGCCGCATACACGCGCTTCGGCACGCGGCTGGCCGCCGACGACTACCGCGTCCGGATCGTCGACGCTGTGGACTTCGACGCTGTGGACCTGGATCTGGCCCGCTTCGCCGACCAACTCACCGCTGCGACGGCCGACCTCACCGACCGTCCGCTGGTGCTGGCCGGCGCGGACTCCGGCGCCGTGGCCCTGGCCGCGCTGGCCGGGTCGGGAGCCGGTACGGAACCGTGGTGGCCCGACGCGCTCGTCCTCGCCGGGCTGCCCGGCCCAGCGGGGGCGACCGGTGGCTGGGACGACGAACTCGACTTCCGCACGAGCTGCCCGGCCCACCGCGGGGTGCTCTCGGCCCAGTCGATCGACGAGCGCGGCGCCTTGGCCACCCCCGTGCCCGAAGCGCGCGCCCCACCTGGGTGTCACCGTCCTCCCCGGCCACCACGGCACCGTCGCACGACAGCTCGCCGGCCCGGCCGACAGCCGCTTCACCGGCCTCCCCCTCACCACCACCGCCCACGGCGCCATCACCCTCGACGACGGCATCGCCTGGTTCGACACCACCATCGAACGCGCGCTCGAGGCCGGCGACCACACCCTCGTCCTGCTGCGCCTGCACTCGGCGGCTCACGCCGGGAACGCCGCACCGCTGGTGTTCCACCGCAGTTGTTTCCGGCAAGCGGTGTGACCGACGGTCCCGAGGCCTCCTTGCGTAAGCGCCGGGGCTCACTGGTCGAGATACGTCCGGATCACCGAAAACCGCAGGTAGTCGTCGTTGACGTGCACCACCGTGACCGCCACCGGGAGCTCGTCGGCCCGGATGTGGGTGTGGCGCAGGCGAAGGACGGGGCGGGTGCGGGGGAGGCCGAGGGCCGTGGCGATCGCGGTGGGCGGGAGGACGGGGCGGATCTCGGCGACGGAGTAGCAGACGGGCGTGCCGGTGTCGGTTTCGACGAACTCGAAGGTGGAGCGGCGCGGGTCGCTGTCTTCGGGGTGTTCGCCGAGCAAGGTGGCGGGGACGTGGTCGACGCTGTGGACCGCGGGTTTGCCGTCGGCGTCGAAGACACGTTCGATGCGCAGCGCGCGCTCGCCGGCGGGGAGTTCCAGGGAGGTGGCTAGCTCGTCGTCGAGAGCGATGAGGCGCTGGTCGAGCGTGCGGACGGCGGGGCGGTAGCCGGCCTGCGTGAGCAGGTCGACGAAGGGGCTGGCCTCGGCGAGATTGGCGGCGATGCCGATCGTGTGGCGGTTGATGAAGGTGCCGCTGCCGTGCAGGCGCCGGATGCGGCCTTCCTTCTGCAGCGACTGCAGCACCGAGCGCAGCGTCGCGCGGCTGACCCCGAGCGCGGTGCTGAGCTCTTCCTCCGACGGCAGGCGGTATCGGCCCTCGGCGGCGTAGCGCGTGATGGCCTCACGCATCCGCTCCTTGGCCTGCCGATACGAGTCCGCGGCGACCGTCTGGATGGAGACGGGTGTCAGCTCCGGCTCACGCATGACCATCGGTTGTCCTCCCCGGGGCGGCCTCACGGCCCGTCGTACGGCAACGCTGCCGACACGCACAGTCGATCGGCACCCTCCGAGCGTAATGACCTCGCGCCGGGTCCTGAACCCACCCTGGGCCAGGCAGACGGGTGATCACGAGCTGTCACGAGTCGCGCCACCGAGGTTCCCACGCCTCCAGCTGCTCCAGCGTCTCCTGCTCGCTCCAGTCGGTCAGCCCGGCGAAGCGCGCCCAGTTCCCGCCCACCATGTTCGCCACGTCCAGGCGCGAGATCGGTGCGCCGGGGTCGGCGACGTCGTTGACGAGCGTGAGCTTCGGCAGCAGGACGGCCGGTTTGCCGCCGCCGGGATAATCGGTGCCCCAGCAGATCCGCGACAGCGGGCAGCCCAGCTGCTGCGCGCGCAGGAGGAACTCATAGAGCTGGCGCTGAGTGGACTTGGTGGCGAACATGCTGATGTCGAGGTAGGTGTTGTCGTGGCGGGCCACCATGGCGAGGCACTCGTCGACCCAGGGGAACCCGGCGTGGCACACGAGCAGCGGCAGGTCGGGGAAGTGCCGGGCGACCTCGTCGAGCGCGCCGGGGCGGCCGTAGTCGAGCACGGTGTCCTTGGCCGAGGACGTTCCCATGTGGACCATCACGCCGATGCCGAGCTCGACCGCGCGTTCGTAGATCGGGAAGGCGAGGTCGCGATCGGCGGGGGCGTAGTGGTCGTACATGGGGTAGAGCTTCAGCCCTTGCAGGCCCAGCTCGCCGACGGCGCGGGTCAGCTCGTCGCGCGCCCACTCGACGCCGCGGAACTTCGGGTTCACGGCGCTCATGCCGATGAGCTCGGGGTGGCGCCGGGTGAGCGAGGCGATGTAGTCGTTGCTCTTGGCCACTTCCAGCGGACCGTCCACATCGGTCACGCGGCCGAGGTCGATGGTCCCGCGTTCGCCGTAGGTGGTGTACGTCGAGGGCGCGACGGCCAGCACGGTCGCGCGGTCCACGCCCGCGCTCACGTGGTCGTCGACGAGCGTGCCCGGGTCGATCGGGTCCAGGTCGCCTTCCAGGCCGACCCAGTCCTCGTCGGTGGCCGGCCGGTAGGCGGGCAGCCGGCCCGCCCGCCGGTGCCCGGGCGCCCGCATCTCGCGCACGAACCGGTCGTGGCCGGGTGGCAGTGCGGTGGCCAGCACGTGGTTGTGGCAGTCGATGATCACGCGTCGAACTCCTCGGCCAGGCTTCGCCAGATCGCCCGCTGCAGGCGCTGGAACTCGGGTTCGAACCGGACTTCCTGGAAGTGCCGCGGCCGGTCCAGGGAGATGCGGAACTCCTCCTTGATCGTGCCGGGACCGCGGCTCATCACGAGTACGCGGTCGGCCATCGCCACGGCCTCCTCGACGTCGTGGGTCACGAAGACCACGCTTTTGCCGAGGTTCTCCCAGATGGAGAGGAACTCGCCGCCGAGGCGGATCCGCATCTGCGCGTCCAGCGGCCCGAACGGTTCGTCCATGAGGTAGACGTCCGGGTCGTACGCCAGCGCGCGGGCGATGCCGACGCGCTTGCGCATGCCGCCGGAGAGCTGGTTGGGGTAGCTCTGCTCGAACGACGTGAGCCCGACCAGCTCGACCAGCCGGCGCACCTCGGCCCGTTGCTCTTCGGCGGGGACTCCCTTCAACGCCAAGGGGAAGCGGATGTTGTCCGCGACGGTCCGCCACGGGAACAGCGCGTCGGACTGGAAAACCAGGCCCACGCCTTCCGGCACGCCTTCGGGCACTGGTGCGCCGTCGAGCCGGATCTCGCCCGTCGTGGTGGGCAGCAGGCCCGCGATCAGCTTGAGCAGCGTGGATTTCCCGCAGCCGCTGGGCCCGACGAGCGCCACGAACTCACCGGGGGCGAGGTCGAGGGTCACGTCGTCGAGCGCGACGAACCGGCCCTTCGGGGTGCGGTAGCTGAGCCCGACCTCGCGCAGGCTGAGCTTCGGGGTCGACGTGGCGGACCCGGCCGAGGGCGCCAGGGCCTCGGGTTTCGCGGTCATCGTGGTCCTCCCGGCTACTTCGCGGGCAGCAGGCTGTAGTCGAAGATGTCCTGAGTGGACGGAACCGGGTCGGTGAGGAACCCGGTGCGCACCAACAGATCCGTCGAGGACTTGACGACCGCGTCCTCGGCCTTGAGACCGTCGGGCACGCTCTTGATGGCCTCGGTGACGATCGTCTTGAGGTCGGCGTCGCTGATCTTGTAGCCCTGCTTCTTCATCCAGGTCGTGGCCTGGTCCGGGTTGGCCTTGGCCTGCGCCGACGCCTCGTCCATCGCGGCGAGGAAAGTCTTCATGAGGTCCTGGTGCCCGGAAACCCAGTCCTGGTCGGCCATCGCCACGATGTCGACGTAGTGGTAGTCCGGCTCCTGCCACAGGACCTTGAACTTTCCGGTCCGCAGCAGCTGCAGCGTGTCGGGCTGGCTCGTCATCCCGGCCACGACCTGGCCGCCGTTGAGCTCGGCCTGCATCGTCGCGCCGGCCCCGCCGCTGACGACGGTCAGGTCCTTCTTCGGGTTCAGCCCGGCGTCCAGCGCCGCCTTCTGCATTTCCGTGTCCGACAGCGTGCCCGGCGCGGTCACGGCCACCTTCTTGCCGGCGAGGTCCTTGACCGAGGCGATGTCGTTGCGGGCGACCATGAGGTAGGAGAAGCGGTCGTTGGCCACGGCGTAGGCGCGCATCTTCACGCCCTTCTTCTGCGCCAGCACGACGTGCCCGATGTCGCCCATGAACACGTCGGCGCTGCCGCCGATGAGCGCGTTGGTGGCCGTGGAGCCGCTGGTGACGCACATGGGCTTGATGGTGATGCCGTTGCGCGCCGCGATCCCGCTGTTCTGCGCGAGCTCGGCGGCGATGGGCGCCAGACCGCTACAGAACAGCTCGACCCGGATCGTCTTGGAGTCGCCGCCGCTGCCGGCCGACGAGCTGCCGCACGCGGTGGCGGTCGCGGCCAGTGCGAGCGCGGCCACGGTGGCCGTGATGCGGGAGAGGGTGGTCATCGGTGGTGTCCTCATCTGTGACGTGGTCGGAGGGGACCTCAGCGGGTGGCGCGGTGACGCAGGACCCGTCGCTCGACGAGCGCGACGAGCTGTTCGGCGAGCATGGCGATCACGGTGATGATCACCAGGCCCGCGAAGACTCCGGTGGTGTCGAGCACGTTGGCGGCGTAACCCATGTAGTAGCCCAGCCCCTGGCTCGCGCCGACGAGCTCGGCGATCACCGCGCCGATCAGCGCCAGCGCGATCGACAGCCGCAGGCTGGTCAGGATCCAGGGCGCGATCGAGGGGAGGATCGCCCACCGCAGCCGGGCCGTCCACGGCGCGCGGAAGCTGCGCGTCATCTCGAGCAGGTCGGGCTCGATGCCGCGCATGCCCTGGTAGGTGTTGTAGAAGGCGACGAACACGACCATGGTCACGACCATGAAGATCTTCGACTCGAGGCCGATCCCGAACCACACGATGAACAGCGGCGCGAGCGCCACGCGCGGCAGGCTGTAGAGCGCCATGATGTACGGGTAGAACCAGCGTCCGACGGTTTTCGACGGCGCGATCAGCACGCCCAGCGCCACGCCGATCACCATGCCGATCGCCAGCCCGGCAAAGGTCTCCGCCAGCGTGGTCCCGAGGTCCGGCCACAGCGTGCCCCCGCTGACCAGCTCGACGATGCGCTGCACGATCAGCCACGGGCTGCTCACCGTGAACGCCCCGAACACCTCTCCGGCCAGCTGCCACAGCACGATGATCAGCACGCCGACGCCCCACTGCCCGCCGCGGACCACCCACCGGTGCCGCCGGTCCGCCCGCCGGTCGCGGTCGTCCTGGGAGTCCACCGGTCCGTCACGCTCGGTTCGTCCGGCCGGGCCGTCGACACGGTTCGCCACCATCCGCTGCCTCCTCAGACGTCAGACGTCTGACGGACCATAGGAGCCGGTCCGGGCGGGCACAAGGGTTCTCAGGGGATGGGACCAGGGCTTGCTTTTGTTCGGTTGTGTGCTGGTCAGGGCGGTTGTCTGATGTGGACATTCAGGGTCGCGGCCGGGAGGCGTCCTGGCCGGGTGCGTAACCCGAGGTCCTATCCCTTTGCTGCCGAGTGGCATTCACAGTGAGAGGGGTCTTGACTGCGCGACCACGGCGGTGCGAGCACCGCGGCCGTCGCGGAGGTGCCGGGCGACGAGGTAGTCGGCCGCGTTGAACGTGGTGGGTGTGACGGAGTCCGTCGGCATCGCGCCAGCCTTGGGTGAGGTGGACGTGGTCGAGTCGCTCACCTGGGTAGATTCTATGAGTATCCCGCCAATCGTCAAGTTTTTGTAGAACGTTGTGTCGGGACGGGTGCGGGTTCGACGCCGCAGGCACTGAACGTCGACAAAGCGGCAAAGCTGGTGTGGTTTGTGAAGTCCGCTGGTTGCCGGACTGCGCGCGGTGCCGTCGAGAAGGTCACGGGCGAGGTGGGCCGGCTGGACTCGCGCCCCGTCCTCCGGCGCCTCTAACCAAGGGCTCGTGTCCTTCGGTGTCGTTCCGCCGGGGGTCGAACCCGGACCCTTCTCGGGTCCGGCGGGCGCTCTTCCTCTGAGCTACACGCCCGGGCCGGGCGGATCGTGCTGAGTGGAAGACGTGGGTGTCGAACCCACCGCGGCGATCTTGCAAGGATCGTCTGCGCTCCGGCGCGTCTCCCATCGGGTCGTGCCCGGGTCCACAGGGAACCTCGGGCACGACCAGCTCCCCCGCCAGGACTCGAACCTGGTACCTCCCAACAGTCGGGTGCGCAGCCTGTTGCGCCTCAGGGGGAAGAGTGGGCCGCCAGGGAGTCGAACCCTGAACCCGCCGAGTAAAAGTCGGCTGCTCTGCGCGGTTGAGCTAGCGGCCCTCGCGCCGCGGGTCGTACGGGCCCGTGGCGCGAAGTGGATCGCCGGGGAGTCGAACCCCGAACCCGCCGAGTAAGAGTCGGCTGCTCTGCCGTTGAGCCAGCGATCCGGTAAAGGGAGGGAATCCCGCGAGGTTCATCCCCCTGCGCGGCAACGGGTGCCGCGCGACACGAGCCTCTTCCGGGACTCGAACCCGGTCCTTCCGTTTACGAGACGGG
Source organism: Amycolatopsis sp. NPDC005232 (assembly GCF_040607795.1). Lineage (NCBI taxonomy): Bacteria > Bacillati > Actinomycetota > Actinomycetes > Pseudonocardiales > Pseudonocardiaceae > Amycolatopsis > Amycolatopsis sp. NPDC005232. Next base: position 133,952 of record NZ_JBEXHL010000006.1, read on the forward strand.
TGCTCTGCCTGGTGAGCTGAAGAGGCGTACTACTGCTGCGAGCGGCCGGAGGGCATCGAACCCTCTGCTTCGGTTTGGAAGACCGACGTGTCCGCCGAGTTCACCACGACCGCGCGACGCCGCGAGCCTGCGGCGTGAAAAGTGTTGCTCCGCTGTGTAATTGTCAAAGAGTGCACATTTCAAAGAACACGCCACCGGAAAGGCGGCGCGAAGCACCGGTGGAAGGAGCCGAACCTTCGGCGAACGGTTTTGGAGACCGCCGCGCTCTCTCCGGAAGCTCACCGGTAAATCGACTGCGCGAAACAGAGAAAGCCGCCCGGATCGGTTTCCCGATGGGCGGCTCCCTCGACCTGGCGACGTGCTGCGTCAGGGTGGGGAGCCGACAGTAATGCCGTTGACGGTCCAGGTAAAGGGTTTCCGGCCGGACGAGCGCACGGCGACGATCGCGGCGGCCGGATTCCGGCGTTGCGTCCCTCGCTTTCGCGTGTTCGTCATGACCTTGCCCCTTCGTTCGCTGGTGTGCACCCATCTTCTCCGGCGGGCCCGCGGACGTCAACCTTGTTTTTTCGCGCCGGCGGCCGCGGATATGCCCGGCGCGTATGCCGCGAGCGCGAACGGGTATCGGACAGGAAACCGTGCCGGGACGAGCATTGTGAGAAGGATGCTGTGGCCCAGAACCGTCGTGGAAAGAAATCTCGTGACCGATCTCGAGCCGAACCCGCCGCACGTGAAGGGCCTCACGCCGGAGGTCGTCGACTTCCCGGCCTGGCTGGAGGCGAACGAGGAGTCCCTGCGGCCGCCGGTGAACAAAAAGGTGTTCCTGCTGCCGCGCAACGTGCGGCACTCGCCGCAGCGACCGCCGGGCACCCTGGGTCTCGTCGTCGAGCACGTGCGCCCGGAAGGCCTGCGGAGAAGGGCGAGTGGTACTGCCGCAACTGCGACGACCTGATCCACGAGCGGAGTTCACGGTCACGCAGCTGGACCAGGATTTCGAGGCCGGCCTCAAGGCCTTCGCCGAATCTCGGGAAGCGCGGACCTGCACGCGCTGCGGTGAGGTCTACGAGCTGCCCTCCTGAACCGGGGGATCGGTCAGCGCACGCAGCTCGGCCGCCACCTCGTGCAGATGGAGCGGGCGTGTTCGGTGAACGACAGCCCGTAGACCGTGGGCGTGACCCCGCGTGGTCCTCGCTCGTACAGCTCGACGCCGACGATGGTCTCCGGCTCCCGCAGCGCCCGGGTGACCGACGGCTGGGCGACGTGCAGCCGCGCCGCCGCGGCCATCACGCTGCCCTCCGCCGTCAGCACGTCGACGAGGACGAGGTGCCGCATCTTCAACCGGCCGTCGAACATCCGTCGGCTGTCCATAGTGGAATGATGCGCCGACCCCCCGCCCGGAGACGTCAGCCGATCGGCCAGGCCGGCGCCTGGCGCCCGCCCAGCTTGTCGAGAGCCGGACCGGCGGCCTCGTCGACCGCCCGCGCCACCTCGGCGACGTCCACGGTCGTGAGCACCCGGTCGCGCATGACGACGACACCGTCGATCACCACGGTCGTCGCGTCGGCGCCGCTGCCCGCGTAGACGAGGTCGGCGACCGGGTTGCCGAACCGGAACGGCCGGTAAGCCAGGCCGGCCAAGGAAAACAGGGCGAGGTCCGCGGTTTTGCCGGCCTCGACCGACCCCAGCCGGTCCGCCGCGCGCAGGGCCTTCGCCGCGTTCACCGTCCCCATCTCGAACACCGACGTGACCGGCATGAGCGAGTGGTCGCGGTGCGCGTCCTTGTGGCACACCGCCGCCAGGTACATCACCCGCACCAGGTCGAGGAAACGGCTGATCGCGGCGGCGTCGGTGCCGAGCACCAGCTCGGTCCCCGCCGCCGCCAGGTCCGGGATCACGCCGTGGGCGACCCAGCCCTGCCCGCCCAGCAAACTGGTCGACGGGCAGTGGGCGACGAACGCCGGCGACGCCCCGAGCCGCTTCACGTCATCCTCCGGCAGCCACCCGACGTGCGCGAGCACCGGCGCCAGCTCCAGCACGCCGAACCGCTCGTAGCGTTCGAGCTGGGGGTTCCGCTCGGGCTGCGAAGTGCCCGCCGCGGGTGGCATCCCGATGAAGTGGCCGGACACGCCCGTGTCGCGGTCACCGGCGTGTTTGACGATGCCCCGGATCAGCTCGTCGCTGACCGACGTCGGGTCGTCGAGCCCGTACCAGACCTGGATGCGGCCGCCGGCCGAACCGTGGAAGCGGTCGTAGACCTCGTCCGCGTGGTCGAGTACCGAGTGGATGGTCTCGGGGTCCCGGCCGAGCATGCCGGGCAGGTCGCTCGTGCGGGGCACGATCACGCCGCGAATGCCGATCTCCTCGGCCGCCTTCACGGTTTCCGCCGACTGCGGGCTGCCCGCGTCGATGAAGGTGGTGGTTCCGTGGCGGATGAGCTCGGCGTACGTCGCGAGCGAGCCGGCGTAAGCCTCTTGCGGGGTCAGCATTTTCTCGTGCGGAGCCATGACACCCGCCAGCCTTCGCGCGGGCGGCAGCTCGTCGATGAAGCCGCCGCCGATGAGGAATCCGCTCGCCGGGTGCTGGTGGGCGTCGACGAGCCCGGGGGTCAGCAGGCTGTCGGGTTCGTCGATCAGCGTGTCCGGGCGGTAGCGCGCGAGGATGGTCTCCCGCTTGCCGACCGCGACGATCCGGGTACCGCGGATCGCGACAGCGCCGTCGAGCAGGATCTGCCGCCGCGCGTCCATCGTGGCGATCGCGCCCGCGGCGATCACGAGGTCGACGGGCTGCTGCGCGGTCTCGGCCCCGGTCACCGCGCCACCGCCAGAGAACGTGCCGTTTCGTTCGCTTGCACTGAGCTGTCCTCCCCGTCGGGTCTTTCGGGTGAGGATCGTCGGTTCGCGCCGCCGCGGCCATAACCCCTGGGTGTTATCCGAAGTCGAGCCGGGCGATCTCCGCGGAGATCCGCTGCGCCTCGGCGACGAGATGGCCGATCAGGAGCTGGGCGCTCTTCGACGGTGTGCGACCGGCCAGCGTGGTGATGCCGATGGCACGGGGCACGGTCTCCAGCCGGATCGGCAGGTAGCCAAGAGCGTCGTCGTCGGCGCCGATGAGCAGGGGCAGGGGCGTGATCGCGTCGGTGTGCAGCAGGATCGAGCGCATGGTCAGGATCGTCGAGCACTCGATGACGTTGCGGGGCAAGGGAACTTCGTGGCGCGCGAACAGCTCGTCGAGCTCGTCGCGCAGCGCGGTGGGCCGGCCCGGCAGGATCCAGGGGAACTCTTGCAACTCGGCCAGGGAACGCAGTCCTGATCGGATGGCCGGGTGGTCGCGGCGCGCGACGAGGCCCACGGGTTCCTCGTACAGCGGCGCGTGGTGAAACCGGGTCGCGACGGCAGGCGGGCGGCCGACCAGGAGGTCGACCTCGCCGTGGGCGAGCCGGACGTCGAGATCGGCTCCCAGGCCCTCGATCACGGTCGCCGTCAGGGTCGGGTGCTCGGCCTTGAGCCGGACGAGTGCCGAGGGGAGCAGCACGTAGGCACCGGCGAGGTTGGTGCCGACGCGCACGGGTTCCGCCCCGTCCCGCAACAGCCCGTCGATGCGGTCCTGCGCGGAGGTCATCGTGCTCACCACCGCCCGCGCGTGGTCGAGCAGGATGTCCCCGGACGCAGTCGGGCGCACCCCGCGCGGGCCACGCACGAACAGCTCCACCCCGACGATCGACTCCGTCTCGCGCAGCGCGCGGGTGACCGCCGGCTGCGTCACGTGCAGATCCTTGGCGGCGCCGAGCAGGGAGCCGTTTTCGGCGATCGCGATCACCAGCACGAGGTGCCGGATCTTGAGACGGCCGTCGAGGAAACGTTGCCGGTCCACTGGCCTCACCCTTTCCGTGGCGAGGTATAGCAGACCCGCTCCGGTATAACCATGAAGGCATAACCAGGCCTGGATAGGCATTGGTGCGCCGGCGCCGGCGCGCACACGATGCATTCATGTCTTCTTCGCCTGAGACCATCGGATCCGTCTCCGTGCTGGTCGGCGCCCTCGCCCGCGGTGACGTGTCGATCATCGAGCTCACGGCGCCGCTCTCGTCCGACACCCCCGTGCTCGACCTTCCGCCGGACATGGCGCCGATTCCCCGGTTCCGCTTGGAGGAGCTGGCGAAATACGACGAGCGCGGCCGCACGTCGTACCAGAACGGCATCCACACCGGCGAGCACGTCGGCACCCACTTCGACGCGCCGCGGCACTGGGTCACCGGCGCCGAGCTGGAGGATGTCGCGTCCGTGCCGCCTGCCCGCCTGGTCGCGCCGGCCGTCGTGATCGACAAGACGCGCGAGGCCGCCGCCGACCCGGACTACGTGCTGCGCCGCGACGACGTCGAGGAATGGCAGCGCGAACACGGCCCCCTGCCGCAGGGCTGGCTGCTGTTCCGCACCGGCTGGGCCGCGCGCTCGCACGACCAGAAGACCTTCCTCAACGCCGACGACGACGGGCCGCACACCCCCGGCGTCGATCCCGACTGCGCGCGCTGGCTGGCGCAAGAGACGCCGATCCTCGGGTTCGGCGTCGAGACGGTCGGTACCGACGCCGGGCAGGCGTTCCGCTTCGATCCCGAGTTCCCCGTCCACTCGTACCTGCTCGGCGCCGGCAAGTACGGCATCACCCAGCTGCAGAACCTGCACTTGCTGCCCACGACCGGCGCGCTGCTGATCGTGGCGCCGCTGCGGATCGTCGGCGGCTCCGGGAGCCCGACCCGCGTGCTGGCTCTCGTCGAGAACGGAGCGAAGTGACCATGCTCGTGCACGAGGCCATCGGCCGGTACCTGACCGAGCACGGTGTGCGTGCCGCGTTCGGGGTGGTCGGCAGCGGCAACTTCCACTTCACCCAGGCGCTGGTGGCCGGGGGAGCGCGGTTCGTGGCGGCGCGCCACGAAGGCGGCGCGGCGACGATGGCCGACGCGTACGCGCGCATGTCCGGCGAGGTCGCGGTGCTGTCGCTGCACCAGGGCTGCGGCTACACGAACGCGCTCACCGGGATCACCGAGGCGGCCAAGAGCCGAACCCCGCTGCTCGTGCTGACGGCCGAGGCCACCGACCCGGCGTCCAACTTCTTCATCGACCAGCCCGGCCTCGCCGCCGGTGTCGGTGCCGTGCCGCTGCGGGTGGGCTCGGCCCGGACGGCCCTGCGGGACGTGGCCCGTGCGCTGGCCATCTGCGCGCAGCAGCGGCGGACCGTGGTGCTCAACGTCCCGATCGACGTCCAGGAGCTGGAGCTGCCGGAGCAGGAGCCCGGCACGGTCCCGGCCGCGATCGCTGCGCCCCAGCCGGCGCCTGAGCCGCTGGCGGAGTTCGCCCGGTTGCTGAGCGAGGCGTCCCGGCCGGTGTTCATCGTCGGCCGCGGTGGCCGTTCGCCGGGCGCGGGCGAGGCGGTCCGGGAGCTCGGGAACCAGGCGGGCGCACTGCTGGCCACGTCGGCGGTGAGCCGCGGGCTGTTCCACGACGACCCGTGGAGCATCGACGTCTCGGGCGGGTTCGCCTCCCCGCTGACGGTCGAGCTGGTTTCGCAGGCCGACCTGGTCGTGGCGTTCGGGTGCGCACTGAACATGTGGACGACGCGGCACGGCGCGCTGATCGGGGCCGGCACCCGCGTGGTGCAGGTCGATCTGGACCCGGCGGCGATCGGCCGGCACCGCGGCGTCGACCTCGGACTGTGGGGCGGGGTCGCGGAAACTGCCCGCGCGGCCACCGCCCTGCTCCGCTCCGGTGGCGCGCCGCCGCGGACGGGCTACCGGCGTCCGGAGCTCGGCGAGCGCCTCCGCACGGGCCTGTGCTGGAACCAGCTCCCGTTCGACGACGCCTCCACCGAGGACCGCATCGACCCGCGCACGCTGTCGGCGAAGCTCAACGAGCTGCTGCCGGCCGAGCGGACCGTGTCGGTGGACTCCGGCAACTTCCTCGGCTACCCGAGCATGTACCTCGACGTGCCGGACGAGTACGGGTTCTGCTTCACCCAGGCGTTCCAGTCGGTCGGGCTGGGGCTGGCGAGCGCGATCGGCACCGCGCTGGCGCGGCCGGACCGCGTCCCCGTCGCGGCGCTGGGCGACGGCGGGTTCCTGATGGGGCTCTCGGAGCTGGAAACGGCCGTGCGCCTGGGGATTCCGCTGCTGGTCGTCGTGTACAACGACGCGATGTACGGCGCGGAAGTGCACCACTTCGGCGCCGGGACCGCGGGCCTGGACAACGTCACCTTCCCCGACGGCGACCTCGCCGCGCTGGCCAGGGGCCACGGCTGCGAGGGCCTGACCGTGCGCTCGGCCGACGACCTCGCCGCGGTCAAGGACTGGCTGTCGTCGGCGCCCCGGCGACCGCTGGTGCTCGATGCCAAGATCACCTCCGACGGCGGGGCCTGGTGGCTGCACGAGGCCTTCGGTCACTGAGCGCGGCGGCGGCCCTTTCGGCTGACACGATCGTGGTCGCGAAAGGGTCGCCGCCGCTGCCGAGTCCGTAATATCTCGAGGCGGGGCGGCGCCGAGGCAGCCGCCGGCCGGCGGGAGGAGCACACGATGACCGGTCTCGACTGGCAGGAGGTGGCCCGGTTCGGAGAGCTCGCCTGCGGTTCACTACGTCCGGTCACGGTGCAACAACGGACCCTGCCGGAACTGGTGCGCCTCCTGCAGTGCGATTCGGGCGCGATCCACCTGCTCGACCGCCGCTACCGGGGACAGGTGGCGTCCTTGACGGGCGCACCGGTGAAGATGCTCCTCGAGTTCGTGCCCATCGCCGGGCCGGCGAACCCGTACTTCAAGCGCTCGACCGCGTCGCGGTTCCCGGTCCACGACGCGGTGCTGCACGGCCGCCGCACTGACCACCTGCGCTCACCGGTGGGACAGCTCCTGGCCGACTACGGGTTCGAGCACTGCCTCTACGCGTTGCTCGTCGCCGAGGGCCGCCCCGTCGGCACGGCGACCTTCGCCCGCCGGACCGGCCGTCCGGCGTTCACCACCTGGGAGCAGGAGCTGGCGCACCGGCTGTCGAAGTTCCTCGCGATCGGCCTGGCCAACGCCGCGGCCTACGAGCGGCGCGCACCCGGGGCACCGCTCGAGGGACCCGCCGCGGCGAACCTCGACATCGACACGATCGACCTGTCCGAGCCTTCGGGGACACCCCAGGCCGGCACCTCGCCGTCCGCGGGAGCCGACGGAGGACTGACCGAGCGGGAGCGCGAGGTGCTCGCGCTGGCCACGAGCGGGCTGAGCAACGCGGAGATCGCCGCCGAGCTCGGGATCGCGCTCAACACCGTCAAGCAGCACATGAAGCACAGCTTCCACAAGCTCGGCGTGCGCTCCCGGCTCGAAGCCCTGCGGTACCTGCAGGAGAACAATCTCGCAATGTCCTGAAACCCCGGCGGAACACAAAACCGCCGGGATCGCTCGCAAGCGGTCCCGGCGGCGTTGATCACCCGGCGGTGGCGGGCCGGCGCAAACCGGCTTCTTCGAGCCGCGGCAGCACCTCGCCGGCGAGCTTCTCCAGCCCTTGTTCGTAGTCCAGCCAGATCAGCATCAGGCCGTCGACGCCGGCCTCGGAGAGCTCCTTCATGCGCTGCGCGATGTCGCTTGCCGTCCCCACCAACGGGTAGGCACCGTAGCCGGCTTTGAACTCGTACGACATTTCCGCCATCTTCTCCGGCGGCATCGTCTTGGCGTTCGGGATGTTCGCCTCGATCAGGTCCGCGACCGCGATGTCGTCGCCTCGCGTCACGATGTAGTCCTGGGCGTAGGCCTCGGCTTCGGCGGTAGTGTCCTTTTGCACGACGTACGCGGAAAGCCAGATCTGGATCTCCTTGCCGAACTTCTTGCGCGCTTCTTCGCGGTATTCCGCGACCCGCGCCTTCACGGCCTGGGGATCGGGATCGTCGGGAATGGTGAAGGCAACTTCGGCGTGCTGCGCGGCGAACTCGCGGCCACGCGGCGAGCCGCCGGCGTTGAGGAGAACGGGGCGCGACTGCAGCGGACGCGGCTGCGACATGGCGTTCTTGACGTCGAAGTATTCGTTCTTCAGATCGAAGCCCTCGTCCGAGGACCAGAGCTTGTCGAACACCTCCATCCACTTGTCGGCGTAACCGTAGCGGTCGTTGTGCTCCTGCATCGGAACGCCGAACAACTCGAACTCGGGCGGGAACCAGCCGCAGACCAGGTTCATCCCCGCACGGCCGCCGGAGATCAGATCGACCGTCGCCTCGGCTTTGGCGACGAACGCCGGGTTGATCAGTGACATGGGGAACGTGCTGATGATGCTGATCCGCTCGGTGATCGCGGCGATCGCGCCGGCCCAGGCGAAGGTTTCCATCACGTCGCCCGAGTAGTGCCCGTCGCCACCGAACGCGCGCCAGCGCGACGCGGAGACGAAGCCTTCGATGCCCAGCTGATCGGCCCGTTTGGCCAGCCGGCTGATCTCGTCCCAATCGCCGGAGAACCGGTCGGGGTGATGGGTGAAGGCAGCGCCTTTGCCGTTCACGCCGAAAATGCTCAGCTTGAGCTTGTTGGCCGAGTCTCGAATGGGATTCGGCTTGACCATGCTGTCGTCCACGGTGACCACATTTCTCGTCGAGAAGATTTGATCGACAGTTTCTGCTCGCGAACGCCGGCGTGGCCATAACCCCTGGGTGTTATTGTGCCGGCTCCGCACTCCGCGCTAACGTGATCGTCACTCCGCGCCAAGACGCGGCCCGTGACATGAGCTGTCGCGGGGCTGTACGGGCCACAAGATCTCGTACCAGCTGCAGGAAGTTCGTCAGCGTCCCACTGTCGTGACGAAGCCCGAGGCCTCGCGGGGCCGAACGGAGCAGCTATGAAAACCACCATTGTCGTCGGAAATCCGAAGCCCGCTTCGCGGACGAGGAAAGTCGCCGAAGCCTTGCTCGACCGGCTGGTGAAGGACGATGCGGATCGGCAGGTCATCGACCTCGCCGACCATTTCGCCGAGATCTTCGCGTGGCCGTCGGAGGTCATGTCGGCGTTGACCGAGCGCGTCGCCGGCAGTGATCTCGTGGTGATCGCTAGCCCGACCTACAAAGCCACCTACACCGGGTTGGTCAAGGCCTTCCTGGACCGCTACGCAGCGGGCGCGCTGGCCGGGGTGACGGCGATCCCCGTGATGACCGGGGGGAGCCCCGCCCACTCGATGGGCGTCGACAGCCACTTCGCCCCGCTGCTGACCGAGCTCGGCGCCGTGGTTCCGGGAGCCGGGTGGTACTTCGAGACCTCGTCGATGGACGCGCTGGACGCCCTCGCCGACGAGGCGGCCGCGCGCTACGCCCGCACGATCGGGCAGCTCGCCCGCCTGGCCGAGGGGGTGCGGATCCCGTGACGCGACAGTTGACGAGCGTCAGTGATTCCCGCGCGTACCGCGACGCCGTGGGGCGTTACGCCTCCGGTGTCGTGGTGGTCGGGGCGACCGCGGACGACGGGCAGCGTCTCGGGTTCACGTGCCAGTCGTTCCACAGCGTTTCCCTGGACCCGCCGCTGATCCTGATCGGCGTCGCCCGGACTTCGAGCACGTATCCGCTGATCCGGGATGTCGGCCGGTTCGCCGTGTCCGTGCTGGGCCACGGCCACCGGGAGGTCGCCTCCGCGTTCGCCCGCAAGGGCGTCGACCGGTGGAGCGGGGTCGCGCACACCGAAACCGCGACCGGGAACCCCGTCCTCGCCGGGAGTCTCGTGTGGCTCGACTGCGAGATCGACGCCGAGCACGACGCGGGCGACCACCACCTCGTCCTCGGCCGGGTGTTGGAGATGAGCTCGCCGGACGCGCAGGACGGCGCCGAGCCGCTGCTGTTCTACCGCGGTGGTTTCCACCGCATCGCCTCGAAGCCCGCCGCCGGCTGAGCGACCCGGGTCCGGCGGTGGAGGGGGCCGTCTCTCCACCGCCGGACCCCACGAAGGAAGACGACGATGACGCAGCAGCTTTCCTCCGCAGGCAGCCGGTTCGACACGGTGAGCGTCGAGCAGGCCGCGGCCGCGATCGCGGCCGGCCGGCCGGTGGTGGTGGCGGGCACGCACGGCGACCTCGTGTTCGCCGCGCAGGACGCCACGCCGCACCTGGTGTCGGTGTCCGTGCGCTACACCGACGGGTTCGTCTGCGTCGCCCTGCCGGACGAGGACTGCGACCGCCTCGGGCTCCCGCTGATGTACCCCGGGTCGCCGGCGTGCGGAGGAGAAGCCTTCGCCGTCACGGTCGACGCCCGCGCCGGCGGGACGACCGGCATCTCCGCGGCCGACCGCGCCCGCACCATCCGGCTGCTGGCCGATCCCGCCGCGACTCCGGCCGACTTCACCCGGCCCGGCCACGTCGTGCCCATCCGGACGGCCCGCGAACGCACCCCGCACCGCGCCGGGCGCGGCGAGGCCGCCCTCGCCCTGGTGCGGCTCGCAGGCAAGCGGGAAGCCGCGGTGCTCAGCAGCATCGTGTCGCAACGGGAGGCAGGTGACCTGGCCGGTCCGGAAGAACTGGCGTCGTTCGCCGCCGAGCACGGCCTGCTCGTCGTGTCGGCGGCCGACGTGCTGGCCCCCGGCTTGGCGGCTCAGCCGGCGTGCCCCCACTGCGGGCACGCGGTGTGAGTCAGTCGTGCGCGCCCGTCAAGCGGTTGCGGCGCCGACCATCCCGGCGTCGCGAGGTGCGGCAGCCAGGCGCCGGAGCGAGACGACGTGCAGCGCGATGGCCAGCGGCACGGCCGTCGTCGGGATCAGCGCCTGCGGCAGCAAGTCCGACGACCCGGCCGGCTCACCGAGGACGAACCCGCTCACCAGACGCAGGGCGAACGCGAAGGCGAGGTCGACGATGCCCAGCACGTTGAACCAGAACGCCCACCGACAGCCGGTGCCGCGGGCCATCGCGCGCGCCACCTACGGCGCGGCCAGGCCGATCGCCAGATCGCCGAGGCCCGGCGTCAGGGCGGCCAGCGGCGTCAGGTTGCCGGTGAACATGAGGATCCGGCGCGCCGGTGGTCGTCGCCGGGTGAATCGGCCCCGGCGGGTGGGCATCTGTCCGATGTGGACGGGAAACGTCGTCGACGTCGGAGGTGCGATCACATCCACTTCCAGCTGCCCCCGCGCGACGCCGTCGAGTGCGATCCTGGCGACCTCGGCCGTGTCCGCCTTCTCGACGTCGTCGAGGTCGGCGATCAGGTCGGTGTCCAGGTAGCCGACGTGCAGGCTGCTCACCTGGGTGCCCTGCCCGGCCGGCTCCACGCGCAGGGAGTTGGTGACCGGCCACTGGGCGGCCTTGGCTCTTCGTGACGGTGCGCGGGTCACGGGCCGCCGCGTACACCTTGCTCGCGCCGGCGTCGAGTAGTGCGCGGACGAACTGGGCGCCGAGGCCGCGGTTGCCGCCGGTCACGAAGGCGACGGATCCGTTGACAGTCATGGTCGGGCTTTTTCCTTGTCGGGCACGCGAAGATCAGAAACCGATTGGTTCCTCAGCGCAATGCCAACGTAAACCGGTCGGTTTCTCGCGTCCACCCTTGCGAGGTAACCTGGACGCCGTGAGCACCGAAACCGCCGCACTCGACGCGAAGGCCGGGTCCTCGGGCAACGCCGTCCGGGAGTCCCAGCGCGAGCGGCTCCTGCGTGCCGCCATCGAGCTCTTCTACCGCGACGGCGTCGCCGTCGGCGCCAATGCGCTGTGCCGGCAGGCGGGAATCTCCAAGAAGTCGATGTACGAGCTGTTCGACAGCAAGGACGCCCTGCTTGAAGCCGCGCTGCAACGCCGCATCGACGACGACGCGGCCTTCCTGTTGCCCCCGACCGGTTTCAGCTCCAGCCCCCGCGCGCGGCTGCTGCACGTCTTCGGGCAGCTGGAAGCCTTCGCGAAGTCACCCGACTACCGGGGTTGCGCTTACCTCGCGACGCAGCTCGAACTGAAAGACCCCGCCCACCCGGCGAGCGTCGCGGCCGCCCGTCTCAAGAAGGAGCACCTGGAAGCCTTCTTCCGGGCCGAAGCCGAGCGGGGCAACGCCACCGACGCCGACTTCCTCACCCGCCAGCTCGCCGTCCTCTACGACGGGGCCGGCAGCCGCGCCGGCGTCGGCGCCGACGACCTGCGCGGCCTGGCCGTCGCCACCGCGCGAACCCTGCTGGACGCAGCCGGCGTCACCGACTGACGGTCGTCGGCGGACGATCTCCACAGTGGACGGAATCCGTGCACTGGCTCCTCCTTCTGAGGCGAGGACCGGTACCCGTGGCTTGGTTACCATCGCAGGCACCGGCTGTCGGCAGAAGGGATCGGCGCCATGGTCCAGTGGATCCCCGGTCTGCGGGTGGTGCGGACCTACCGGCGCCAGTGGCTGGTCAAGGACGTAGTGGCGGGTGTCGTCCTCACGACGCTCCTGGTGCCGCAAGGCATGGCGTACGCGGAGCTCGCCGGGTTGCCAGCGATCACCGGTCTGTACACGTCGATCCTGTGCCTGCTGGGTTACGCGGTGTTCGGGCCGTCGCGGATCCTCGTGCTGGGACCCGACTCTTCGCTCGGGCCGATGATCGCCGCGACCGTTCTGCCGCTCGTGGCGGCGGACGGCGACCCGGCGCGGGCCGTCGCGCTGGCGTCGATGCTGGCGATCATGGTCGCGGTGATCATGATCGTCGCCTCGGTCGCGAAGCTCGGGTTCATCGCCGACCTCATCTCGAAGCCCACGATGATCGGGTATCTCAACGGGCTGGCTCTGACCATCGTGGTGGGCCAGCTGCCCAAGCTGTGCGGGTTCAGCGTCGACGCGGAGGGGCTGATCGCCGAAATCGGCGCGGTGGCCCGGGCGATCGCGGGCGGCGAGGTGGTCGCCGCGGCCGCGGCGGTGGGCCTCGGCGCGCTCGCGGTGATCTTGGTGCTCCAGCGCTGGGTGCGCAAAGTCCCTGCGGTCCTGGTCGTCGTCGTGCGCGCGCTCATCGTGGTCCCCGTGTTCGACCTGGCCGAGCACGGCGTGCCGGTGGTCGGCGTTCTTCCGGCCGGGTTTCCTCCCCTGACGCTCCCGCACGTGGGGTTCGCCGATCTCGCGCCGCTGTTCGCCGGCGCGGTGGGCATCGCCTTGGTGTCGCTGGCGGACACGATCTCCACGGCTTCGGCCTTCGCCGCCCGCACCGGGCAGGAGGTCCACGGCAACCAGGAGATGGCGGGCATTGGGGTGGCGAACCTGGCGGCAGGGCTCTTCCAAGGGTTTCCGGTCAGCACCAGTGGATCGCGGACCGCGGTCGCGCAGCAGGCGGGGGCGCGCACCCAGCTGACGGGGGTCGTCGGCGCCGTGCTGATCACGGTGATGATCGTGGCGGTGCCGGGGCTGTTCCGGAACCTGCCACAGCCGGTACTGGCCGCGATCGTCATCACCGCCGCGCTGTCGCTGTCCGACGTGCCCGGGACGGTGCGGCTGTGGCGGCAGCGCAAGACTGAGTTCCTCCTCTCGGCCGCCGCGCTGGCCGGCGTCGCCCTGCTCGGCGTGCTGCCCGGCATCGCGATCGCCGTGGGACTGTCGATCCTGAACGTGTTCCGGCACGCGTGGCTGCCCTACCACACGATTCTCGGGCAGGTCGAGGGTCTGCGCGGCTTCCACGACGTCCGGTCCTACCCGCACGCACTGCGGCTTCCGGGCTTGGTGATCTTCCGGTTCGACGCGCCGCTGATGTTCGCCAACGCCCGGACCTTCCGCACCGAGATCCGCCGGCTGGCTTCGGCGAGTCCCGCCCCCAGCTGGATTCTGGTGGCCGCCGAGCCGGTGACCGATGTGGACACGACCGCGGCCGACATGCTTCGCGAACTCGACGACGAGCTCAACGCCCGCGATATCCACCTGGTCATGGCCGAAGTCAAGGACCCGGTGCGGCGCAAGATCGACCGGTACGAGCTGACCCGCACCATGGACCCCACTCATTTCTACCCCACTGTCGGCGCCGCCGTGGCGGCGTTCCGTGAGGAGACGGGCGCCGACTGGGTGCCGTTCAATGCAGGTGGACGAGAATCAGGTTCTTCAACAGGATCATGACGACGCCGAGCAGCCCCGCCGCGCAGGTCGTCACGATCAGCGCCATGCCGCGCAGGTGGGCCACCCGCGCCGCGGACCACGCGTGGTAGGTCAGGACCACCACGGCCACCGCCAGTCCGGTGTTGGCCGCGGCGACGGGGGAGGCGCCGGCGAGCCGGGCCAGCAGCAGCGCGGCGATCGGGCCGAAAGAGGCCGTCACCATGGGCCATGTGGCCCGCAGCTCCGCGGCGACCTGCGCCCGGCTCGGCAGTTTGCCGTCTTCGACTTCTTCGCCCAGCAGCTCCGCGTATTCCTCGGCCGTCCAGTAGACCAGCAGCGTGACCACGACCGCGACGGCCAGCGACAGGGTGGAGAGCTGTCCGCCCACGGCGGTCAGGATGGCCGCGGTGACGATCACCCCGTAGATGCCCGCCGCCCGGCGCCGCCCGGCGCTTCGGTCAACCACCTGCTCGGCCACGCCCACCTCCGCCTGCGCCTTGTCGGAAACCGGCCCGCCCGGTCATCCGGTCGCGGCGGAGAGCAGGAGCGGCCCCGCCGGCCTCGGCCTGCCGGCGGGGCCTGGCCGGCCCGCGCTCACCGAGCGAGTGCCTTGGCCTTCAGGGATTCGTACTCCTCCGCGCTGATGGCGCCGGTGTCGAGAAGCTTCTTCGCTTCGGCGATCTGGCCGGCGGCGCCCTTGTCGCCGTTGCCGGCGACCGAGCGGACGTAGTCGTCGAACTGCTTCTGGTTGGACGCCGCCTCGGACTGGCGGCGTTCGCCCATGTGCTTGCCCTGCGCGATGAGGTAGATCAGCACGCCGACGAACGGCAGCACCAGGACGAGCACGGTCCAGCCCGCCTTGCCCCAGCCGGAGACGTCCGAGCGGTGGAAGAGGTCGCCGAAGATCACGATGAGCATCCAGAACCAGACCACCCAGCCGAAGAACACCAGCATGGTCCAGATCACGTCCAGGAACGGGTAGTCCGATTGAGCCAGTGCCATCACGCCTCCGATGCTCGAGACCCGCATGACCGGGAGGTCCGTCCACAACGGATCGGTTGCCAGGGTCGAGCGGCTTCCGGCCGTGTCCCCCGGCCTGCCCCGGACGCGGGTTCTGCCCGCGAGAACTGACGTACGCGGTCACCGGCAGCGTTCCCATCGACCGCCCCGCGCGACATCACCCGGCGGAGGTGAATTCCGGCGCCGGGATCGGTTCCCCGGTGCCCCGGGGCGGAGCTCACCGCACCGGCCGGCGCGCCCGGACCGCCGCGCCGGCGACGCCGGACAGCGTGCTCGTGATCACGAGTCCGATGAGGAGGTTCCCGGCGGCCGTCGCGATCCGGGCGCCGCGGTCCGCGTCGAGGCCCAGGGGGATGACGACGGCGATCGCGGTGACGAGCAGCATGATCGAGACGAAGAACGACTTCGCGCGTGGCGTGCTGATCAAGAGCAGGTGGAGCAGTCCCGTCGCCGCGAGGGCGACGACGGCGGCGCCGACCGCGTAGGCCACCGTGCCGACACCGCCCCAAGCACCCTTGCCTTCCGGGGCCAGCACGGGCACGTCGAACAGACCGCGCGCGATGAGCACCACCACGATGGCGGCCAGCGCCGCGACCAGTGCCGTCGCGCCGCCGCCGGCCCACAGCCTGCCCGCGACGACCCGGGGCTGCGTGTCTCCGGTCATGAGCCCTCCGCGGTCCCGCGCCCGCCCCCGGGCGATCGCCGTCACCGAATCACGTCCGGGGCCCGCGGTACTCCTCCGATTCGGGTGAAGCGGTGCCCGCGTGCCGTCACGGCCGTGTGCGGCGCGGATTCCGCTCCACAGTGGATGGACAGCGGGATGGACAGCGGACGGACCGCCGTCAGTGTGCCGGGTCCACCAGCCGCCGGACGGTGTCGGTGACGAGACGGCGGCGTTCGGGTTCGGGGACGAGGCCGCGGACGTCTTCGCCCTGGTTCTGCCACATGTTCGCGATGGTCAGTACGAGGGCGAGCAGCTCGCCGGGCGTCCGCCGATCGGTCACGGTGCCGCGGCGCTGCGCGTCCTCGATCGCCGCCGTTTTATCGGTCATGGACTTGGCGACGACGGGCCGGACGCCGCCGCGTTCGAGCTGGTACCAGGTGATGAAGCGCATCACGTCCGGGTACCGCAGTCCCGCGTCGTAGAGCTGTCCCGCGTATTCGGGCAGGTCGTCCGCGTCGATCGGGATCCCGGAGACGACCTGCTCGACGATGGCGTCGTAGACCGCCTCGTACAGCCCTTCTTTGCCGTCGTAGAAGGAATACACGAGCCCGGCGCTGACCCCGGCGCGGGTGGCGATGCGCTCCACGCGGGCGCCGCCGATGCCGTGCTCGGCGAACTCGGTGAGCGCGCCGTCCAGCAGCTGCCGCCGCTTGCTCTCGGGGTCTCGGGTCCGTGCCATGCCGTCATCCTAATGAATGTTCATTCTCGCTGAGCTGCCGCAGCAGGCCGAGCATGTCCTCGCCGAACCACGCCTCGGCGATCTTGCCCGCCCGCACGGTGTAGATGCCGATGCCGAACCAGCTCGCGTGACGGCCGGTGGCGGTGACACCGAGGAATGGCCCGGTGTGGGTGCCGCTGTTGGTGAACCGGAGTACGACCGTGTCGCCGTCGACGAGGGTGTCGTGCACGGTCAGGTGCATGCCGGTGAAGGCACCGCCGATCGCGGCGCGTAGGGACGCCTTGTAGGCCTCGAGGCCGTGGAGGTCGCCGGCGCTGCCGGCGTGCCACGCGAGGTCGTCGTGCCAGAGCTCGTCGACGACGTTGAGGTCGCCGCCGTTGACGACCTCGGTGACGAACCGGTGCACGAGGGCCGCGGGGTCGGGCGCCGTGCGCGGTGGCTCGAGGAGGTCGTTGATCCACGCGATGGCGCTGTCGAGGGCGACGTTTCCGAGCGGGGTGGCCATGTTGGTGAACGCGTGCGGGGCTTCGGGCCAGATCTCCAGCCGCGCGTCGCGGCCGGCGAGACGCAGGCGGGCGGCGAGCAGGATCGCGTCGTCGCGCAGTGGGTCGAGGTCGCCGACGGTCAGCAGGGTGGGCGGGAAACCGGTGAGGTCGGCCAGCGCCGGGGACAGCTGCGGGGCGCGGCGTTGCTCGGGCGTGTGGTGGGGGAGGGCGAGGTCGGGCAGGCCGTCGATCCAGGACCGGGTGAGCACGAGGCTGTCTTCGGTGGCCGCGGCGGCGCTGGGGGACAGGCCCAGGTCGTAGATGCCGCAGTCGAGGTACGCGCCCGCGAACGCGCCGAACGCGGGGTCACCGGCGTCGCGCAGGGCCAGCAGCGTCGCCGCGGCGAGGTGCGCGCCGGCGGAGATGCCGCCGATCAGCAGCCGGCCGGTGCCGAACTCCGCGGCCGCGTGCCGGGCGAGCCAGCGGGCGACGGCGACGGTCTCCTCGATCTGCTCGGGGACGGTGACCTCGGGCGCCAGCCGGTACTCCGGGCTGATGACGATCGCGCCGGTCGCGCGGGCGAGGCGGTCGTTGACGAGGTCGTCGTCCTCCGGTGCTCCGGCGGCCCAGCCACCGCCGTGGATGCGGTAGAGGACCGCGCGTGGCTCGGGCGGCGTGAACACGCGCAGCCGCAGCGGGCCGGCGGGGCCGTCGACGTGGCGTTCGGTGGGGCTCAGGTCCGTCACACCGGGGTTGTGGGCGGTGCCGGCGCGCAGGGCGGCGAGCCCTTCGGGGGTTCGGACGTCCGGGTGAGGCATCTTCGCGAGCACGGCGTTCACCTCGCGCTGGGCCTCGAGGAGCGCGGGGTCGACGTCCTGCCGGCGGAGGTCGAAGGTCGGGTCGGTCATGGGATCAGGTCCTTTCGGGAGGTCAGAGGGCGAAGGTGACGCCGGTGAGGCGTTCGCTTTCGGCCCAGAGGCGGGCGCCTTCGGCCGGGTCGTCCGCGCCGCGGGGGAGCTTGACCGGCTTCGGAGTGCCGGAGGTCTGGTCGCGGCCGGCCGGGCCGTAGAAGGCGCCGCTGATCACTTCGGGGCTGGTCGCGACGTACAGAGACGGCCAGGCCGCGCCCTCCGGGGAGCCCATGGCCACGTTGCGGAGCAACGCGATCATCGCCCGGGAGACCACGCCTTCGGAGTGGCGCTGCAGGTTGGTCACGGCCGAGCCGGGGTGCACGGACACCGCGCGCAGGGCGGTACCGGCCAGTCGCCGCGAAAGCTCCTGGGTGAAGACGACGTTGGCGCGCTTGGACTTCGCGTACGCGCTCATCCCGCCGTAGCGCTGCCTGCTCATCAGGTCGTCGAGCCGGCCGGAGCGTCAGGTCGCGGCGATCGCGCTGACGGTGACCACTCGGGCGGCCTCGGCGCGGCGCAGCGCGGGCAGCAGTCCGGCGGTGAGGGCGAAGTGCCCGAGGTGGTTGGTGCCGACGGTCAGCTCGAACCCGTCCGAGGTCGTGCGGCGCTGCGGCACGTTCATGACGCCGGCGTTGTTGAAGAGCAGGTCGATCGTCTCGGTGGCCGCCAGCCGCCCGGACGTCTCGGCGATCGAGCCCAGAGAGCCCAGGTCCAGCACGACGGTGTCCAGCCGCGCGGTGGGCTGGTCGTTGCGCAGGGTGGCGACGGCTTCGTCGAGCTTCTCCTGGCTGCGGCCGGCCAGGAGGACGCGAGCGCCGTGGCGGGTCAGCACGCGGGCGGTCTCGAGGCCGATGCCGCTGTTGCCGCCGGTCACGAGCGCGACACGGTCGCGCAGGTCGCCGATCCGGTCGGGGGTCCAGTGGGCCGGGGCGAGGGTGCTGGTCATGGCTACCTCCACTAATGAATGTTCATTTAATACGACGATGACACGGGTGCGTCCGGGCGTCAATGAATGTTCATTCAATAGTGGCGGCGCTCACCGCCGGCGCGCGCAGGCCGATCGAGGGTGGCGGCCCGCGCGTCGCGACGAGGCCCGGACTTACGAGGCCCGGCCGGTCTTCTTCGGGGCCACGACCGGAGTGTCCCGGTACTTCAGGATTCCCTCGACGCCGAGGCGGAAGGTTTCGCAGACCGGTGCCGGATCGGTGAGGCAGCCGGCCGCCATGGCGCCGTCCCGCAGCATGACGAAGTGCCTCGCGGCCGGCTCGGGCGGCGTCTCGCCGGCCTGCGCGAGCAGCTCGGTGATGACCTCCAGGAACCACTGCCGGTGGGCGAGAACGGTCCGGTGGACGGGGTGCGCGGGATCGGGGTACTCCGCGACGGCGTTGAGGAACGCGCAGCCGCGGAATCCCGGCGTGCGGATGCCATCGGCGATCGACTCGGCGACCGCGCGGACGGCGTCGGCCCCGGAGGGCTTGCCGGCGCGGGCGGTCTCGACGTCGGCACGGATCGCCTGGTCGGCCGCCGTCAGGTACGCGACCAGCAGGTCGTCCTTGCTCGGGAAGTGCCGGTAGAGCGTGGCGCGGGTGACGCCCGCGTCGGCGATGACCCGGTCGATGCCGACCGAGTGGAGACCCTCCGAATAGAACAGCCGCGTCGCCGAAGCGAGCAGCCGGGCTCGTGCTTCGGACACTTCGCCGTCCACCTCTCGTCGCTGGTTCCACGGTAGCAGATAGAACGGTCGGTCTTGACGACTCGGCTTCGCGGCTGCCATAGTCCTCATCACAAGATAGAACGATCTGTCTACCTCGCACGGCCCCACGACGAAGGAGCACTCCATGACCACCAGCACCGTTCCGGCCACTGCGAGTATCGCGAAACCCTTGCGGCGCCTGTACTTCATCCGCTTCGCGTTCGCCGTGGTCTGGGCCGCGCTCCTGTTCGTGACCGGGTCGAGCCTCGGTCCGGTCAGCACCACACTGCTCGTGCTCTACCCGCTGTTCGACGTGGCCGCGGCCGTCGTCGACGCCCGTTCAGCGAAGGGAAGCAAGCCGGTCGCGGGCCTGTACGTGAACGTGGTGATCAGCCTGCTCGCCGCCGTGGGCCTGGCCGTCGCGGCCTCGTCGGGCATCCCCGCCGTCCTCGGCGTGTGGGGCGCCTGGGCGATCGTGGCAGGCCTCGTGCAGCTCGCCGTCGGCCTCCTGCGCCGCACCCTGGGCGGCCAGTGGCCCGTGATTCTCAGCGGCGGCATCTCGGTCGTGGCCGGCGCTTCGTTCGTCCTGCAGGCCACAAAGGACAGTGCGTCCCTCACGACCCTCGCCGGCTACGCCACCCTGGGCGGCATCTTCTTCCTCGTTTCCGCTCTGCGGCTGGGACGCACCGCGAACGGGTCCGACGCCGGTTGAGTTGTCCTGAATCGGACGGGTTTCCCGTCCGGCGTTGCCCGCCGGCCGCCTCGGCAAGCAGAATCGGCGCCGACGCGATGACAAGGTTGTCAACGAGGGGGCGGACATGGCGCTGAGGCGGCGCGCGGTGCTTCAGGGACTCGGAGCGAGCGGGCTCGCGCTGGTGAGCGCGGGCCTGGTGACTCCGGCGGCGCGGGCCGACGCCCCGGCCCCGGCCCGCAGCGGGGGAGCGCCCGACGACGTCGCCGCGACGTACCTGCGCGTCCTGCTACGTCACACCCGGTGGGCCGAGCAGCAGTTCGACCCCGTGGCCGGTATCTATCCGGCGAAGGACTTCACGTTCGCCGTGGTTCTGGGCAACGCCGTCCTGCTCACGCGAGACGGGTACGACGCGGCGGTCACGGGCGTCGAGCGCGAGGTGCTGCACCGGCACACCGTCGACACCATCCGGCACTTCGCGGCAAGCAATCTCATCACCGGCGGCACCGAGTGGGGCCGCCGGCTGTTCTTCGACACCACGTTCCAGTCCTATTTCCAGCTGGCCGGTCGGTTGCTGTGGCCCGACCTCGACGCCGCCACGCGCGCGAACCTGGACGAGATCGCGACCGGGCAGGCCGCGTACACCGCCGGGCTCGGTACCGGCAACGACCCGCTGTCCGGCGACTGGACGCCGAACGGGCTGGCCGGCGGGCACGTCGGCGACACCAAGCTGGAGGAGATGGGCGTGTACGCCCAGGCCCTCGCCCCGGGGATGGCCTGGGCCGCAACGGATCCCCGCGCCGCGGTGTGGCGCGAGTGGTTCGGGCGGTGGAGCCGCAACGAGACCGCGCTGCCCGCCGCTGACCTGGCCAACCCGCGCGTGGTGGACGGTGTGCCCATCTCGGCCAACACGGCGGAGAACCTCTACGACACCTTCCTGGTGGAGAACCACGGTTCCTTCGGTCCGCACTACCAGGAGGAGCTCTGGCGGACCTCCGGCCGCAACGCGATGCACTTCCTGCTGGCCGGGCGGCCGCTGCCGGAGGTGCTCACCGCACAGCCCAACGGCGAGCTGCTGTGGCGCACGATGCTGCTGATGGCCAGCGACGCGGGCGAACCCCTGATGCCGATGGTCGCCGACCGCGAGCACCTGTACGGCCGCGACGTCATCCCGCTGGCGTTTCGCGCGCAGGTGCTCGGCGACCGCTACGCCGCGCGTGCCGAGGCGCAGCTGGCCGAACGGCTGGAGCCGTACCAGGCCTACGCGCCCGCTGATCGCGTCACGAAGTTCTCGGGCGAGCCCAAGTACGAGCCGGAGGCACGCGCGGAGATCGCGATCAGCTACCTGCTGCACGAATGGCGCGCGAACCACGGTGGCCCGGTGCGTCCGGTGAGCCAGGCGGAGTTCGACGCGCACGCCGCGGGCGTCGCGGATTTCGGTGACGGGCCCGGCCTGCTCGCGCACCGCAGCCCGGCCGCGTGGGCCGCGGCGGTGAGCAAACCGGGGTTCACGAAGTTCGCGTGGCAGCCGCACCACGACGACTGGCTGTTCAGCGTCAGCGGTGCCACGCCGATGCTGCTGCCCTCCACCGCGCTGGCCGTGCGGGAACGGCACGCGACGACGTGGGCGAAGGTCCGCGACGGATTCGACGCGAGTGCCGCGGTGTGGAAATTCGACAACGGCTACGCCGGTTTCGCGACCCTGCCGACGGGCGTGGCGGTCTACTCCAGCACTGGTCTGGGCGCCGGCGAGGGTGTGGTGTCGGTGTACAACCTCGCCATGCCAGGCGTACCGGGCCTGACCGGCGAGCGGACCTACCGCACCGCCGAAGGCGTGGTGACCGTCCCCGTCGCGCCGGCGCCGCCGTCCGGCGGTGGGCGCACCGACGACGTGACTTTCTCCGCGGTGACGGCCCGGTACGTGCGGATCCTTGGCGTGCAGCCGGATCCGGCGTACGGATATTCGGTGTGGTCGTTCGAAGTCCGCGACGGGGCGCCGAGCCCGGACCTCGCTCGCGCAGCCACGGCTTCGGCGTCTTCGGCTTCGCCGGGCAAGGAGGCGAAGTACGTGAACGACGGCGACGCGACCACGCGCTGGGCCGTCTCCACCGCCGACCGCCCGCGGGCTGACAGCTGGCTCGCCCTCGATTTCGGTGCGCCACAACGGTTCGACCGCGTTCGCGTGGCCTGGGAGGCCGCCGCCGGCCGTCGCTATCGCGTGGAAACCTCGGCCGACGGCACCACGTGGACCGCGGCCGGCACCTACCCGCTGCCCGCCGTCAGCACGACCGGCGGCTGGCTCGACGTCGACGGTCGCGCCGGGTTCGTCGTATCCGGCTCACCACACCCGGCCACCGTCACCGGCGACCGGATCATCCTGTCCGACGGCGATTCCGCGCCCCTGCACGTCGAATGCCATCCGGACCCGCGCGACCTGGCCGCCGCGGTGCGCGCGCCCCGCCCGACGGCGAGTTCCGCGGCACTGCGGGTTTCCGTGCTCGACGGGCACCTCGTGCTGTTCAACCTCTCCGCCGCGACGACGTCGGGAACCCTCACCCTGCCCGCCTTGGACGGAGCCGCGGCGCTGTACCAGGGCTCGCAGGTCGTCACCGCGACCGGCACTTCGTTGTCGGTGTCGGCGTCGCCCGCCGAAGCCCGCGTCGAACCGGCGCGGTTCACCGTGCGCGGCGCGGGCCACGCCCTGCCCGCCGGCGTGCGCGCAACCGTCGTCGACGCCGCCACCCTCCGGCTGACCGCCGACCGCACCGTGGTTCTTTCCGTGCAGCCGGCGGGCGAACCGTGGCGGCCCGTGGTCCTCCCCGCCCGGCACCCGGTGACGGTCACGGCCCACCGAACCCGCCCGTACCCCTTGCCGGACTTGGCTTTGGGCGCGGTCACCTTCCCCGCCGAACCCCTCCCGCCGGGCATGACCACCCCTGCCGCCGCCGTCGACGACGACCCGCGCACCTCGTGGCGCCCGGGCCCGAACGGCCGCCTCGTCCTCGACCTCGGCGCGGCCCACGACGTCACCACCGCCGAACTGACCTGGACCGGCGGCCGCCTACCCGCCTTCACGGTGGAGACGAGCGTCGACGGCCGCACCTACACCGCGGCGCGAACCCCGGCTGTGCGCCGCGCCGCCACGGTTCCCCTCACCGGCAAGGCGCGCTACGTCGCCGTTCACGTGACCGGGAACCCGACGGCAAGCCTCACGCGGCTCACTGTGCGCTGACCAGGCGAGCGGCCGACGGACTGTCCACACAGGAAACGACAATGCGGACGCCCTGCTCTACCTCGCCCACAACGGGGGCGAGGTAGAGCGGAGCGCGCCGGTCAGGAGCGGAAGAACTCCAGGAGATCCGCGTTGATCGTGTCGGCCTTGGTGGTCGGCATGCCGTGCGGGAAGCCCGGGTAAATTTTCAACGTGGCGTTCTGCAGGAGCTTCGACGACAGCAAGGCGGCGTCGGCGTAGGGGACGATCTGGTCGTCGTCACCGTGGCCGACGAAGACGGGGACGCTGATCTTCTTCAGGTCTTCGGTCTGGTCGGTCTGGGAGAACGCGACGATGCCGTCGTAGTGGGCTAGCGCGCCGCCCATCATGCCCTGGCGCCACCAGTTCTGGATGATCGCCTCGTCGGGTTCGGCGCCGGACCGGTTGAAGCCGTAGAACGGGCCCGAGGCCACCGCGCGGTAGAACGCCGAACGGTTGGCCAACAGTTGCGCCTGCAGGTCGTCGAAGGCGCTCTTGGGCAGGCCGCCCGGGTTCGCGTCGGTCTGCAGCATCAGCGGCGGGATGGCGGACAGGATCGCGGCCTTGGCGACGCGGGCCTCGCCGTGGCGGGCGAGATAGCGCACGACCTCGCCGCCGCCGGTGGAGTGTCCGACGTGGATCGCGTCGTGCAAGTCGAGGTGGGCGGTGACGGCGGCGAGGTCGTCGGCGTAGTGGTCGAGGTCGTGTCCGTCGGCGACCTGCGACGAGCGGCCGTGACCGCGACGGTCGTGGGCGATGACGCGATAGCCCTGCTGCAGGAAGAACAACATCTGGTTGTCCCAGTCGTCCGCCGACAGCGGCCAACCGTGGCTGAACACGATCGGCTGGCCGGTGCCCCAGTCCTTGAAGAAGATCTCGACACCGTCGTCGGTGGTGATCGTCGGCATGGCTTTGCCTCCGTTTCTCGCGACGTTCCCGAATACCTCGTGAATCTGTTGCGTGTGGACACTGGTCGAAGCGCGTCGAACCTGCGCTTCGCAGACTACGCTTGCGCGACGACTGGTCCGGTGGCGTTCACGCTCGAGGCCCTTGGATGATTGCCTGCACCGGAGGAGGGGACCACGCGTGAACGGCTCACGTTTCACCGGAATCGGCTCATGGACGCGCTGAGCCGGCTCATCCGGCTCGTGCACCCGGAGAGCAGCATCGACGTGCGGTGCCTGATGGCCGGCCGGTTCTCTGTGGACCACGAAGCGGCGGCGCCCGGGCAGGTGCCGTTCTACGTCGCGCTCGAGGGCAGGTGCACCGTGACCACGGCGGCGGCTGCCGTCGACCTCGCCCCCGGGGATCTACTCGTCCTCCCGCACGGCGACGCCCACCACGTGAGAGTGACCTCAGGGCGGAAGCTGCCGTTCGAAGACGAGCAGGGCGCCGCGTTCACCACTCGCCGCACCGTCGGCGCCGAGCCCGACCACGACCTGTTCTGCGGCCACTTCCACTTCGACACGGCCGCGGGAATGCTGCTGTTCCGCCTGCTGCCGCCGCTCCTGCACGTCACGCTCAACGCTTCGGCGCTCGCCCTGGCCGAGGTCCTGCGCGCGGAAGCCGCCTTCGACGGCCCGGGAACGAGCGCCATCGTCTCCTCGGTGTGCGGCGCGTTGCTCGCGATGGCGCTGCGCAGCCGCCCCGAGCAACGTCTCGGGACGCCCGCGCTGTGGACCGCGATGGGTGACGACGTGCTGGGTGAAGTGATCGCCGGGGTCGTCGAACGGCCCGGTGAACCGTGGACCATCGAGCGCATGGCCGCGGCGGCCTCGATGTCGCGTGCCACCTTCGTGCGGCGGTTCACCGCGCGCACCGGGGGCACCGTGGCGACGCTGCTCACCACCGTCCGCATGATGGTCGCCGCCGACCTGCTGGCGAACTCCGACCGGTCCGTGGTGCGCATCGCGGGGGAGGTCGGCTACCGATCCGAATCGGCGTTCGTGGAGGCGTTCCGCGCCGCGGTGGGCACGTCGCCCGCGCGGTTCCGGAAGAACTCGATGACCGGTGGGTGACGCCCGAGTGAGCGCGAGTGATCTCCGACTTGGTGCGGTTCGCGGCCGCGTGGCGCCTCAGGACTGGCTGACCAGCCGGTACCCGGCGGCGGAGAACTCGGCCGTCAATGCGTAGCGGTCGCCTCGGACGAGGGTGTGGCGCCACTCCATCGGGCGGCCCTGCGAGTGGCTCAGGCGGTTGATGGCGAAGGCCGCGACGTCGTGGGCGCAGGCGAGCTGGGTGCGTTCGGCGGCGGTGGGGATGACGGCGTGCACCTCTTCGCGGCCGTGGTCGAGGCGGATCCCGGTGCGGCGGGCGAGTTCGCCGTAGAGGCTGGTGTGCGTGAAGTCGGCCTGCAGCAACGGCTTCGCGATGTCGGCGGGCAGCCACACGCGGTCCATCGCGAGCGGCTCGTCGCCCGCCAGGCGGAGGCGCTCCAGGTAGACCAGCGGCGTCGAGGCTTCGAGGTCGAGGCGCTCGGCGACGAGTGCGTCGGCGCGGACGTCGAACGTGCGGACGATGCTGTGCTGCGCGAGGCCGGCCGCCTCGACGGACGTGAACAAGCTGTACAGCGCGCCCAGCGGCTGCGCGATCTCGGCCGGCGGGGCGACCCGCGGCTGACGGCCGCGCTCGGCGACGACCACCCCGTCGGCGCGCAGCTGGCGCAGGGCCTGGCGCACCGTGTGGCGGCTGACACCGTACTCCTCGGCCAGCGCGAGCTCGCCCGGGAACTGTTCGGTGAACTCACCGGCATCGAGCCTGGTCAGCAGCTCGCGCTGGAGCTGGCGCCAGAGCGGTTCGGAGCCGGAGCGGCTCAGCGTTCGTGGGGCCATGGCCTCCTCCGGGCTGTCTCGCCCGACACTACCGGTAGCCAAATGTGCGGACATAATCTACGTTGAATGTACGTACATTTTGGCACGGGCGGACTCGGGAGGGGAGTGTCGATGGGGACACGCGAACGAGCGGGCGCCCGGTGACCGCCACCCAGGACCGGGTCGCCGACCGGCACCCGGCGCGGAACCGCGTCGCCGAAGCCGTTCCGGGACTGCTGGTGGCGCTTCTCGTCGCCGGGGTCGCGACCGCGCTGGGCTCGCTGGTCCCGATCGTCGGCGGGCCCGTGTTCGGCATCCTGCTCGGCGCGCTGGCCGCGGCGGTCGTGCCCGGGCTGCGCGAGCAGCGGTGGGCGCCGGGCTACGGCGTGGCCTCGAAACCCGTGCTCCAGTTGTCGATCGTCGTGCTCGGGACCGGGCTGTCGCTGCAGGAAGTGGTCCGCGTCGGGGTGCAGTCTCTGCCCGTCATGCTCGGCACGCTCACCGTTGCCCTCGGCGGTGCCTGGCTGCTGGGCCGCCGGCTCGGCATCGATCGCGACACGCGCACCCTGATCGGTGTGGGCACGGGCATCTGCGGCGCGTCCGCGATCGCCGCCACCACCGCCGTCATCAAGCCGAAGCAGACGGACGTCGCCTACGCCATCGGCACGATCTTCACCTTCAACATCGCCGCCGTGCTGCTGTTCCCGCCGCTGGGCCACCTGCTCGGCATGAGCTCGCACAGCTTCGGCCTGTGGGCGGGCACGGCCATCAACGACACCTCCTCGGTCGTCGCGGCCTCCTTCGCCTACGGCGGCGACGCCGGCTCGTACGGCATCGTCGTCAAGCTGACCCGCACGCTCACGCTCATCCCCATCGTGATCGTGCTCGCGTTCCTCACCGCCCGCCGCGAAGCCCGCCAGAACGCGGGCGGGGCCGGGTTCAGCATCCGCACCATGCCGTGGCGGCGCATCGTCCCGCTGTTCCTGGTGGGCTTCATCGCCGCCGCGGCGCTCGACAGCCTTGGCGTCGTGCCTGCGTCCTGGCACCCTGCACTGTCCACATTGGGCACGTTCCTCATCACCACCGCACTGGCGGGCATCGGCCTTTCCCTGCGCCTGGCGGACATGCGCCGCGCCGGCCCCCGCCCGCTCCTGCTCGGCGGCGTCCTGTGGATCGCCGTCGCGGCCACGAGTCTCGGCCTGCAAGCGGCGACTGGCTCTCTCTGAAACCGGGGCCCCGCGAGCAGGAGTCCCCTACCCGATGTGGCCGCCGCGGTCGGGGGACGGCACGTAGCGAACGTCCGCGGGGGCTTCGTGCGTGTGGATGAGGCTCGTGTCCCATCGGTGCGGCACCGACGCCGCGACCCGTTCCACCAGGTGGCTGCAGAACACCGGAGCGCTCAGCCGCACCAGCCGTGTGTCGCCGGTGTCCAGTGCGAACGCGTCGGTCTCGCCGGTCACCTCCACGCGCCGGTGCCGCACGTCGGCCGGACGGGGCAGGCCGTAGCCGTGCAGCAGCGAGTTGCGGATGATCCACAGCACCACGGCGTCGTCGTGGTCCACGCCGTGTTCGATCAGCAGCCGCTTGAATCGCTGCCCCGCCGGCGCGGACGTCCCCGACAACGTGTCGAGCACGATCATGCCCAGGCAGACCCCGACCCACGACCGCGTGCCCGGCCCGTCGCCCGTCTCGGGGTCCCTCCCGTGCGCCGCTCGCATGTCGCGCAGGGCGAGCTCGATGGGCAGGTACTCCCGCCCCGGGTGCGGCGCGCAGTGCAGCCGCCTGAGCGGCGCACCGCCGCGATCGTCGAGCGTGGTCACCGCCGCACGGTACCTGGCCGGCCCGGTGTGGCTCAGCACTCGCCGGCTCGGACGTCATCGTCGGCGCGGCTCAGGCGAAGCGGGCCGCCAGCTCCTTGGCCTTGGTGATGGCGTCCTCGTGTGCTTGGGCCCGAGACGCTTCGTACCGGCGAACAGGTTCCGGCCCCCATGCCCGCTTCACGGCGGAGGTGAGCTCGGGGATGATGAACTCGACTTCGGTGATGCCGAAGTAGGTGGCGAAGAGAGTGGTCAGGTAGGGCACGACGAAATCCCTGCCGTCGCGCGGGGTGCCGGGCCGGTACGTGCTGCCCCGGCTGGAGACGATCACAACCGGGGTGCCCGCGGCGGACGGCTGCTCGCCGATGACGCGACCGGGGACCATCACCTGGTCGATCCAGGCCTTGAGCGTACTGGGGACCGTGAGGTTGTACATCGGGGCGGCGATCAGGACGACGTCGGCCTGTTCGAGCTCGCCGGCCAGTGTGGCACGCAGGGGGTCCTCGTTCCCGGCGGTGAACACGTCGTCGGTGAGGTGGGGCAGCGGGTCGGCGGCCAGATCGCGGTGGATCACCGTCCCGAGGGGGTGCTGGGCCTCCCACTCTCCGCGAAAGGTGGCCGTCACGTCACGCGAGGTGGACGTGCCGGTGGGCCAGATCGAGCTGTCGAGGTGCAGGAGCGTGGGCATGTTCTGGTGACTTTCGTTGCGTCGGCCGGGGACGTTCCGGATCCCGTGGCTCGCCGAAATGTCCACTGTGGACCCCGGTGGCGTAGCGGTGGGCGCGGCCCAGGGTCGGGCTGAGGCCGCCGCCCAAGGTGTAACCGGAGGATTTCGCAGCCGCCCAAGGAATGTCGGCCCGCGGAAGTGGTGGCACGCGAAAGCCGGGGGCGGGGACGGCCGAGGCCGCCAGTCCGCCGGCGCCCGGCAGACTGGCGTGGGCGAGATCAGCCGGCGACCTGGTAGCGGCTGGTGATGGCGACGCGGTTGAAGGCGTTCATCACCGTGACCAGCCAGGAGACGGCCGAGATCTGGTCTTCGGTGAGGTCGGCCGCGGCGTCGGCGTAGTCCTCGTCGCTGACGTGGCCGTCCGGCACGCGGGTGATCGCCTCGGTCAGGCGGAGGGCGGCGCGGTCCGTCGCCGAGAAGTACTCGGTCTCTTCCCATGCGGGCAGCACGGCGATCCGGTCGGGGTTTTCGCCCTTCTTGAGGGAGTCACGGCTGTGCATGCGCAGGCAGAACGCGCAGCCGTTGATCTGGGAGGTGCGGATCCTCACCAATTCGACCAGGAGCGGGTCGAGCCCGGCCGCGACGGCGCCGTTGTCCGCCTCCGCCGACAGGGCGATGAGGGCCTTGTAGGCGGCCGGGTGCTGCTTGTCGATGCGGACGCGCTGCGTGTTCGTCACAGTTCCTTCGATTCCTTCGTGTGGTCCGAGCCGCGCCGTCCGGGCGCGTCGTGCGTTCTCGGCAGGGAGACGAGGCAGCCCCCGCGGGTGTGACAGCTCAGACCCGGGAAAGTTTGTCCGGGTTCATGACCCTGCGGTACGCGGTGATCAGACCGTCGGTGATCTGCACCGTGTCGACGGAGAAAACGCGGCCCTGGCGGCGGAACACGAGGGCGGGTTCGCCGCCGACCTCGGCGAAGTCGATGTGGTCCGGACGCCACTGGCGACCCACTCGCACCATCACCTCGGCGATGCGCTCACCACCGTGGATGAGCTTGCGTGCCGCGGAGATCTTGCCGCCGCCGTCGGTGACGTAGACGGCGTCCGGGTGCAGGAGCCGCACGAGGCCGGCCAGGTCGCCGGATTCGTAGGCGGCGCGGAAGGTCGCCAGCACCCGTTCGCGCTCCGCTTTCGGCGCGGGCGAAGGGGACTGCTTCGCTTTGGCCACCCGGCGTCGCGCCCGGGAGGCGAGCTGCCGGGCCGCCGGCACGGAGACGTCGAGCACTTCCGCGATCCGGGCGAACTCGAAACCGAAGACATCGTGCAGGACGAAGGCGACGCGCTCCGGTGGGCTCAGCTCCTCCATGATCAGCAGCATCGCTGCACCGACGGACTCGTCCACGAGCACCGGCTCCGAGGCGTCCGGCCCGGTCAGCAGTGGTTCCGGCAGCCACGGCCCCACATAGGATTCCCGGCGCGAGCGAGCGCTCTTCAAGATGTCGTACGACCGTCGTGCGGCGACCGTGACCAACCAGGCCCGCAGGTCGTCAACCTCGTGCAGATCGGATCCGGCCGCGCGCAGCCACACGTCGTGGGCCACGTCCTCGGCATCGGCCACACTCCCCAGCAGCCGGTAGGCCACGCCGAAGACCGCCGGCCGGTGCGTCTCCCACTCGGCGCCGAGCCTGTCCTCCTGCTCGGACCGTCCGGGCGCATGCCCATCACCCATGCAGACCGCAACCTCCTCCGGCACGTGGATCCAGCGTACCCATCAGAATCCGGACGCTCGCACCGATGATCGCCGGACAGTCCTCGCCGCCCCCGGACGGACAGCGCGTGTCGCAGGGGCCTCGCGGTGCGGGTGCGGCGGCTATGGTCACTGGCGTGAACGACCTGCCGGAGTTCCAGGCGCGTGAGCTGGCCGCGCTCGTCGAAGACCTGAGCGCGCTCGAGCCGCAGCAGTGGCGGGCGCAGACGCTGTGCGCCGAGTGGGATGTCGAGGAGGTCGTCGCCCACCTCGGGGCGGCGGCGACGCTGTCGCGGTGGGCCTGGTTTCGCAGCATGATCGGGGCCCGGTTCGACGGGGATGTGCACAACCGGCGGCGGCTCGAAGAGTTCCGGGGGAGTACCCCGCAGGAGACGCTTGAGCGGTTTCGCCGCGTCGGTCCGATCGCGACGCCGGTGAAGCCGTCTCCGGCGGGGTTGGGCGAGGTCATCGTTCACGCGGAGGACATTCGCCGGCCGCTGGGGTTGAAGCACGCGCCGGACGCCGAAGGGCTGCTCGCGGTCGCCCGGTTCTTCGCGACCAAGAATTTCGCGGTGAACAGCAAGACCGTGGCCGCGGGGCTGACTGTGCGGGCCACGGACGCCGACTTCGCCGAAGGTGCCGGGCCGGAGGTCGCCGGGCCGTTGCTGTCGCTGGTGATGGTGATGGCGGGCCGTGCGGCGTTCCTCCCCGATCTCAGTGGTGACGGCGTGGCGGAGTTGACCACCCGGCTGGGCTCCTGAGCTACGCGCGTACCGCCGGTTCGAGCAGCGACAGCGTCCGCTGCCCAGCGTCGAGAGCGACGCGAAGGCCGACCGGCATCGGCAG
Source organism: Amycolatopsis sp. NPDC005232 (assembly GCF_040607795.1). Classification (NCBI taxonomy): domain Bacteria; kingdom Bacillati; phylum Actinomycetota; class Actinomycetes; order Pseudonocardiales; family Pseudonocardiaceae; genus Amycolatopsis; species Amycolatopsis sp. NPDC005232. The sequence goes on from NZ_JBEXHL010000006.1 coordinate 165,283, forward strand.
GTTCGGGCCGGCGTGCCCGAACTCGACGTTGCCCAGGACCGGGATGTGGCGATCGCCGAGGACGTCGAGGACGATCTCGGGCAGCGGCCCGGACAGCGAGGCGATGACGACGAGATCTCCGGGCCTCAGGGCGCGGGGTCGTAGCAGCGCGGAATCGGTCACCGCCGGAGTATCCGCGGCCCCCGCGGCACCTTGCGACGCATTTCCTGACCGCGCGGCCTCACGCTGACGGCAGCCGCGCGGCGACCACCGCGGCGATCGACTTCGCGGTGGCGCAGATGACGTCGAGCTTCCCCTTGTTGGCCTCGTCCGTGAGCTCGACGAGGACGACTTCGTCGCGTTGGGCCGGCGTGCCCTTCACCGTCGGCAGGGCCGGGGTGTAGGTGCGGTAGACGACGGTGACGTCGCAAACGTCGCCGTCGTCGTCGTGTGGATCGACATACGCGGGGCGTCCGCCGACGGTCGTGGGGGTCTGGCCGTCGGGCGGGTCGGTGGCCAGGGGCCATTGACGGTCGTAGTACAGGTCCACGGATTCCGCGTCCTCGCCCCAGGAACACGCCCAGTTCGCGAAGTAGCGGTCGGTCGGGTAATCGGGGCCGGCGACGCGGCGGAGGGTCGCGTCGTCGACGAGGGTGCAGGCGTCGACGCGCGCCAGGGATGCCGGCGGGAACGGCTGGGCGCGGCGGGCGATGGGGCCGCGGACCACGCGTGCGTAGGCGTCGCCGACCACGGCGTCGGACATGGCGCACAGCTGAGGGGAGGCGCCGCCGTCGGCGCGGACGGTGCTGACGGTGACGAGCCGCAGGTCGGGCAGGACGAAGTAGCGGCGGCACTGGCCCGGGTCGGCGTTCGGGCGCTGGATGTCGCCGAGGCGGCCGCGGACCGGCGGCACCTGCGGGTACTCCTCCGGCGCGGTCAGCTCCAGGCTGGTGACGATCGTGCTGCCGTCGGCCAGGGTGGTGTCGAGGTCGCAGCGCGAGAACGTGCCGAGGTTGGGTTCGAGGAACACTTTGCCGTACGGGGCCAGCGAGTTCACCGTCAGCAGCGAGCACGGGTCGGCGGTGCGGGGGTCGCCGACGAGGTCGGACGTCGCGTTCGCGGGCGGCGCGTCGCTGCGCGTGAAGACGAGGAAACCGGCCACCAGAAGGACGACGGCGCCGAGCACGCCGGCGGCGACGAGCTTCAGCCGTCGCGGACGGCGTCGGCGGGGCAGCTGTGCGGTCGGGGCGCCGCTGAGGAGGGCCTCGACCTCGGCGGCGGTGGGCCGGTTCGCGGGCTGCCGGTCGAGCATCACCGCCAGCGTGAGGGCGAGCGAGCCGGCGTTGCGCGCGGTCTCCACCTTGCCTTCAGCCGCACGCCGCAGCTGCCCGAACGGCCCGTTTTCGCCGCTGCCCCAAGGGGAAACGCCTTCGACGGCGGCGAACAGGGTCGCGCCGAGCGAGAAGACGTCCGCGGCGGGGCCGGCGGCGTACCCGTTCGCCACCTCCGGCGCGAGGTACCCCGCGGTGCCGCCGACGCTGGCGCTGCCGGTGAGCGTGACCTCGTCCCAGCGGGAGATGCCGAGGTCGGCGAGCTTGGCCGTGCCGTCTTCGGTGACCAGGACGTTGCCGGGCGTGATGTCGCGGTGCACCATGTCACGCGCGTGCATCGCGACGAGCGCGGACGCGATCTGCGCCCCGACGGCCGCGGCCCGCTCCGGTTCCAGGACGCCGTCGGCGCGGACGACCTCTTCCAGGCTTCGGGCCGCTAGATACTCCATCACGAGCCACCGGTCGTCCCCGTCGACGACGGAGTCGAACACCGCCACGACGTGCTGGTGGTGCAGCGAGGCGCCCAATCGCGCCTCACGCCGGATCTGCCCGCCGTCGCCGTCGAGCGACCGCTTGAGCGCGACCGTCCGCCGCAATTCGAGATCCGTCGCCCGCCAGACGACACCCATCCCGCCGGCGCCGAGGCGCTCCTCCAGCCGATAACGCCCGGCGACCACCTGCGCAGACACGCGCACAGTGTAGGGGCTGGGCGGCCGCCCGTTCACGGTATTCCGGTGCTCGCCGTCACAGCCGAGACGAGCGCGACCGCCGTGGGGCGCCAGGGGTCCGGACCGGACGGTGACGGTCCGGTCCGGACCGCGGCTCAGCTGAACACGACCTCCGCGTCGAGGAACTGGCGCAGGTGAGCCAGGAACGCCTTCGGGTACTGGAACTGCGACGCGTGGCCCGAGTCCGGGTAGATGATCAGCTGCGAGTTGGGGATGTGCTTCGCCAGGAGGTGCGAGTTGACCGTCGGCAGCATGATGTCGTGGTCGCCGTTGGCGACCAGGGTGGGCTGCGTGATGGCCTGCAGGGCGGCGTCGCGGTCGGCTTCGGACCACTGGGCCCAGCTCACCACGGCCTGCTGCTGGCGCTCGCCGACGGCGGGGGTGGCCTCCGGGTCGTAGTCGGTGGTGCGCTGGTGGCGGCGCTGCCAGAACTCGCGGCCGGCCTGCTTGGCGGCGGCGCTGCGGCCGAAGAACAGGTAGAGGTAGTCGTCCAGAGTCAGGTCGGGGTGCATGACGACGTCGAGCACCTTCGCTTCGGCCTCGCTCATGTCGCCGGCCGGCGGGATGGTGCCGAGCAGCACCAGGCGGCGCACGAGTTCGGGGTGCCGGAACGTCAAGGCCTGGGCCACGGCGCCGCCGATGGAGAAGCCGACCACGTCGACCAGCGCCAGGCCGAGGACGCGCACGAAGTCCGCGGCGAAGTCGGCCATGGCCTCGAAGGTCACCGGGACTTCGCCGGCCGAGCCGGAGACGCCGACGCTGTCCAGCAGGATCACGGGGCGGTCGGCGGCCAGGCCGTCGGTCAGCAGCGGGTCCCAGTTGTCGAGACCGCCGCGGAAGTGCTGCAGCAAAAGGACCGGTGTGCCGGTGGCGGTGCCGAAGCGGCGGTACGCGATGCGGTCGCCGTTGACGGTGACGTGCTGGGTCGGGGCGGTGGTGTGCGTGGTCATGGAGGTCTTCCTTCTGCGGTCGAGTGCTGACTTTCAATCAACAAGCTAGCCGGAGAGAAAACCGATCGGTACCCGTTGAACCTATGGCTAGAATCACGCCACCAGAACATCAAAACCGGCGAGAACGAGGAATATGCTGAGCCTGAGGTACTGATCGGTACCCTGAGAGGGTGGTGACATGACACAGGAGGCGATCAGCCCGCGATCGCGGATCCTGGCGGCGGCGACCGACCTGTTCTACCGCCAGGGCATCAACACCACCGGCATCGCCGAGGTGGCCGACCGCGCCGGCGTGTCCAAGCGGACGCTCTACCAGCTGTTCCCGGGCAAGGACCTGCTCGTGGCCGCCTACCTCGACGGCATCACCGCCACCACCGAGCGCGACACCGGCGACGGCAACAACGAGTACAAGCTCTTCGACACCGCCCTGAGCCCCCACGAACGGCTGGTCGGGCTCTTCGACCGCCCCGGCCTCGTCGCCCGCTATCGCGGCTGCCCCTTCCACGATGCCGCCGTGGAGCTGGCCGAACCCGACCACCCCGGGCTGCCGCTGGTCATCGAGCACAAGCACCGGATCCTGCGTCAGATCATCGACACCGCCCGCCAGGCCGGCGCCCCGGACCCGGATCTGCTGGGCCGCCAGCTCGCGGTCCTGTTCGAAGGCGCCATGGCACTGTCCACTTCGCTCAACAGCACCGAAGCGTTCGACTTCGCGCGCTCCGCCGCCGAGGCCCTCCTGGACGGCGCCCTGCCGGCGTAGCTGTTACGACCCGTAACCCCGCACCTGTCCGCCTGGACAACCTCAACCGAAGGTCAGGACGACAGCGCTTCCGTGCGTACCGCGGCGGACCTGGGCCAGCGCTTCCGCCGCGTCGGGCAGGGAAAAGCGCGCCCCGACGTCCAGGGGCAGGGTGCCCGCGGCGAGCAGGCGCAGCAGGGCGGCCAGCCGCGGGCCGTCGGGGGCGACGTAGACCTCGGTGGGGCGAATGCCGCGTGCCGGGGCGGGCGGGTCGGAGGTGATGGTGGCGAGGTGGCCGCCGTCGCGGACCGTGGTGAGGGCGAGAGCGGCTTGGCCGGGGACGGCGTTGACCGCGCAGTCGATGCCGAGCTCGCGGGCGGTCTCCGGCCACGAAGAGTCCGAATAGGACAGCACCTGAGCGGCCCCCGCGGCGGTCAGGGCTTCGGCGCCCGACGGGCTGCCGGTGGCGATCACGAGGGCGCCGTAGTGCGCGCCCAGCGCGACGAGCAGGCGGCCGGTCACGCCGCCGGCGCCGTGCACGAGCAGAGTCTGGCCGTCCTCGAGCTCGACGGCGTCGCGCAGCGCCTGGTCGGCGGTGAGGGAAGGGACGGCGAACGCGGCGGCCGTGGCGAAATCCACCTCGTCGGGCAGCGCGGCGACCTCCGCGGCCCCCGCCAGGAACCGCTCGGCCCACGCACCCTGCGCCCGCAGCGGCGCCGAGTGGACGGCGACGCGGTCTCCCACGGCGAAGTCCCGGACCGTGCCACCCACCTCGGCCACGAAGCCGGCGGCTTCCACGCCGAGGGCCATCGGCGGCTGTGACCCGAGGTCCCAGCCGCCGGTCCGGGCGATGTCGTCCCAGTTCCCGACGCCGGCGGCGCGCACGGCGACCACGACCTCGTCCGGCCCCGGGCTCGCGGGCGCGTCGAAGTCGAGGGGGCGGACGTCGCCGCCGAAGCGGTCGATCCCGGCTGCCCGCATCACTCGGGGTACGCGGCGTTGTAGCGGGCTTTCCACTCCGGGACCAGCGCCTCCTCGGTCGCACCGCCGAAGGTGTAGGCGGGGGAGAGGACCTGGTGGACCTCGTCGACGTGGATGAGCACCGCGTGGTGGAACGGGTAACCCGGGCCGTTGGCCGCCAGCAGCCAGTCGGCGAGCCACTTGTGCACGGGGTCGCCCGGCGGGAGGATCTCGGCGGTGCCCCGGAAGCGGTAGCCGCGGCGGCGGAAGAAGTCGATCGAGTTCACCTCGACCCGCGGATCGTGCCGCAGGTTCTCGATGGTGCCCGGCGAGGCCATGTCCATGAACGCCAGGTGCTCGTCGTCGTACACGCTCACGGAACCCTTGGGCGAGAGGTTCGGCGCGCCGTCGGGGCGGACGGTGGCCACAAAGGACAGCTTCGCGTCGGCTACCACCCGGCGCATGTCGTCGTCGAGGAGAGTCACGGGTTACCTCTTTTCGGATGTGGTCGCGAAGAGCCGGTCGAGGCTGAACGCGAACGTGCGGACGGGCGCGAGAGCCAGGAGCAGAGCCGCGGCGCAAGCGCTGAAAACCGAGGCGCTCAGCGGCGCTTCCCAGCCGAGGAACACCATCATGGACAACGCGAACACGAGCTGCAGGGCCGTCGCCGCCCAGGCCGACCACCGCACGGCGACCCCGGCGAGCAGCGTGAGGCCCAAAGTGAGCTCCGCGACGGTCGCCGCCCATGCGGCGACACCGGCCAGGCTGTTGGGCAGGTAGGGCACGAGCTGGTGCGTGTACGCCGTGAAGGCAGCGAAGCCACCCCACGCCACGTTGCCGGTGTGCAGCGCGCCCCAGAGACCGAAGCGGTCGGCCACCGCGGAGAGAAAACCGGCGGCCAGCGCCAGGCGCGCGAACACGGTCGCGACCGGCCACGCGCGCAACGGCACGGTGGTGGTCTCCACCTCGTCCGACACCGACATCGGGCCTCCTCCTCCGGCGAGGGCCGACCGTTCGGGTCCGTCCTCCCCTCGCGAACACCTTCGAGGCTAAGTCCCCGAACGCCCTGAGGGGAAAGACCGGCCGCGGCGGATTGAGTACTTTCGAGTTATGGATCTTGAAGCCCGGCACCTGCGCTACGTGGTCGCGGTGGCGGACATGCTCAACTTCTCCCGCGCCGCGGAGCACCTGCACGTGTCGCAACCGGCGTTGTCCGCGCGGGTCAAGGCCATCGAGCGGCACCTCGGCGTCGCGTTGTTCCGCCGGACCACCCGCTCGGTCGCGTGCACGGACGCCGGGGCGCGGTTCGTCGAGCACGCCCGCGAGATCCTGGGGCTCCTGGGCGAAGCGGAACGCGAGGCCCGGGAGTCGGCGTACGGGCGGGTGCTGCCGGTCGGCTTCTACGGCGTCGCGGCCGGCGAGCTGACCGCCGAGATCATCGACCGCTTCCGGGAGCACAGCCCCGGCGTCGAGGTCGAGCTCAAGCGCCACGGCTGGGAGGACCCCTCGGCCGGGCTGCGCGACCGCACGACGTCGCTCGCGTTCGTACGCCCGCCCTTCCGTTCCCACGGGCTGCGCCTGCTGGTCCTGGGCACTGAACTCCGCGTCGCCGGGCTGCCGTCGCGGCACCGGCTCGCCGGGCGCGACAGCGTGGACGTGACCGAGTTGCTCGGCGACCCCGTCGCGGTCCGGCGCACGGCCGACCCGGTGTGGGCCGAGTTCTGGTCCGGTGGAGGCGTCCGGCCGGCCGCGCTCAAACCACGGCTGGTCGAGGTCGGCGACGTCGACGAAGAGCTGCAAGCGGTCGCCGCCGGTCGCGCGATCACGCTGACCGCGGCGGTGGCCGAGACCTACTTCCCGCGAGCGGGCGTCACCTACGTGCCCCTGACCGGGCTGCCGCCCAGCCGCCTCGCCCTGGCCTGGCACGCCGACGAAACCGATCCCGCCTGCCACGCCTTCGTCGCCGCCACCCGTGACGTTCTCGCCGGGCGGCGGGCCGCCAACTGAGCTCAGTGGCCGGACATGCCCCCGTCCACCGCGAGGGTCGTGCCGGTGATGTACGAGGACGCGTCGCTGGCCAGGAACACCACGGCGGCGTCCAGCTCGTGCTGCTTGCCCAGTCGACCGAGCGGGCTGTGCTGCTTCACGAACGGCAGGAGCACGTCTTCGGGGATGTCCTCGGTCATCTCGCTGGCGAAGTATCCCGGCGCGATGGCGTTGACGCGGATGCCGCGGCGGCCCGACCACTGCTGCGCGAGGTCGCGGGTCAGCCCGAGGACGCCGGCCTTGCTCGCCGAGTAGGCCGCCTGCGGCGCGTAGGACTTGATGAGCGCGAGCACGCTGCTGATGTTCACGATGCTCGACCCGGCCGCCATCACGCGCCCGCATGCCTGTGCGGCCCAGTAGACGCCGTTGAGGTTCACGTCGACGACCCGGCGGAACTCCTCGGGTGTCTCGCGCAGAGCCGGGACGGCGGTGCCGACGCCGGCGTTGTTCACGAGCACGTCGATGTGCCCGAACTCGGCGAGCGCGGCCTGCACCAGGGCGTCGCAGGCAGCGGGGTCGGCGACGTCGGCGGCCACCACGGCAGCCCGGCGGCCCAGGTCGCGGACGCTTTCGGCGACCTCGGCCAGGCGGTCGGTGCGGCGGGCGGCGAGGACGACGTCGGCGCCGGCTTCGGCAAGCGCGCGGGCGAACCCCGCGCCCAGCCCCGAGCTGGCGCCGGTGACGAGGGCGACCTTGCCGTCGAGGAGGAACAGGTCGAGCACTCCGGTCACGGTCACACCCGCCCGATCCGCGCGGCGGCGCGCAACCCGGCGGCGGCCAGCGGGGCGACCGCGCCGCCGACGGACTCGAAGCCCGAGCCGCGCGTGAGCCCCTGCTGGTAGCGCGCGTGGATGCCTTCGGCGATCACGGCGATCTTGAAGTAGCCCAGCGCGAGGTAGAAGTCGAGCCGGCCCAGGTCGCGGCCGCTGATCTCGGCGTAGCGCTGCGCGAGGTCACCGACTGCGGGCAACCGATCGCTCGTCGACGCGGCGGCACCGGCGAGCACGGGCGCGAACGCGGGGTCCGAGTACACCAGGTGCAGGCCGAGGTCCGCGAGCGGATCGCCCAGCGTCGCCATCTCCCAGTCCACGACCGCGCGGGCCGTCGCCGGGTCGTCCGGGGCGAGGATGATGTTGTCGATGCGGTAGTCGCCGTGCACGATCGACGCGCCGCTCTCGGCCGGGCAGGTCTCTTCCAGGCGCGCGTGCAGCGCCTCGATGTCGGGCAACGGGCGGGTCCGGACCCGTGACCACTGGTCGTGCCAGCGGCGGACCTGCCGGCCCAGGTAGCCCTCGGGCCGGCCGAAGTCGCCGAGCCCCACGGCGTGGGGGTCGACGGCGTGCAGGCGGGCCAGCACGTCGACGAGGCCTTCCGCGCAGCGCCGGATGTCGTCGTCGGCCAGCTTGTTCAGCTGTTCCGTGGTCCGGATGACGACGCCGTCGACGTGCTCCACCACCGAGAACGGCACGCCGAGCACGTCTTCGCCGCCCAGCACCACCGCGCGGGCGACGGGCACGTCGCTGTCGCGCAGCGCCGCCACGACGCGGTATTCGCGGCCCATGTCGTGGGCCGAGGGCGTCAGGCCGCCCAGCGGCGGCCGGCGCAGCACCCAGCGGCTGCGGCCGTCGGTGAGCACGTAGGTGAGGTTGGATCGCCCGCCCTGCAGCATTTCCGCACTGAGCTGCCCGCCGAAGCCGGGGACCTCGGCAGCGAAGAACGCCTCGAGTGCCTTCAGGTCCAGGCCGTCCACTGCGGACGTCATCGCACGGCCTTCGACTGGCGGCGCAGCACGCGGCGCGCGATGGCCCAACGGTGCGTTTCCGACGGGCCGTCGTAGATGCGGAACGGGCGGACCTCCCGCAGGAACCGGCCCAGCAGCACGTCGCCGGAGATGCCGAGCGAGCCGCAGATCTGCACCGCGCGGTCGACCACGCGCCAGATCGCCTCGGCGCAGAACGTCTTCGCGATCGCCGTCTCCTGCGATGCGTGCCCGCCGCGGTCGAGCTCCCAGCACGCTTGCAGGATGAGGCCGCGCGAGGCCGCGATGTCGATCTCGTTGTCGGCGATCATCTGCTGCACCATGCCCAGGTCACCGAGCCGGGAGCCGAACAGCTCGCGCTCGGCCGCGCGCGCGACGGCGATGTCCTGTGCGCGTCGGGCGATGCCGAGCCAGCGCATGCAGTGGGTCATCCGCGCCGGACCGAGGCGGACCTGCGCGTAGCGGAAGCCTTCGTCGACCTCGCCGAGCACCGCGTCCTCGGGCACGACGCAGCCGTCGAAGTCGAGCTCGATGTGGCCGCCGAAGAGGCTCTCGTCGAGCGTGTCGATGTGCCGGACCACCTTCATACCGGGGGTGTCCGCGTCGACGAGGAACATCGTCGCGCCGCCGGTGTGGCCGGGTTCGCCGGACGTGCGGGCCATGCAGATCGTGAACCCGGCGCCCTCGGCCCCGGTGATGAACCACTTGCGGCCGGTGATGCGCCAGCCGTCCTCGACGCGTTCTGCCAGCGTCGCCAGGGCGCCCGGGTCGGACCCGGCACCAGGGGCGGGCTCCGTCATCGCGAAGCAGGAGCGGATCTCGCCGGTCACGAGCGGCCGCAGGTAGCGCTCCTTCTGCTCGTCGCTCGCGATCGCCTCGAGCATGTGCATGTTGCCCTCGTCGGGCGCGGCGATGTTCAGCGCGAGCGGGCCGAGCAGCGAGTAGCCGGCCTCCTCGAACACGGCGGCGCGGCCACGCATGTCGAGACCGTGGCCGCCGTACTCGGCGCTCACGTGCGGAGCGAAGACGCCCGCGTCCTTGGCGGCCTGCTGCAGCTGCCGGCGCACGTCCTCGGAATGCACCACGCCCTTGTGCTCTTCTTCGACGGGGATCACCACGTCGCGGACGAACTTCGCGGTGCGCTCGGCGAGGTCGGCGACCTCCGGCCCGGGCGCGAGGTCGACGGCCACGGCGCTCTCCTATCGGCTAATGACTATTAGCCGCTGACTATAGGCGGGTTCCTGTGCTGTGTCACAGTGCGGTGGCACCAGTCACCCTGGTGGCGGCGCGTGGGCTATCCTGCGTTAGCCGAAGGGAGGTCGCATGGACCGGTCCGGCCACATCCGTGAGGCCGCGCTCGAGCTGTTCACCCGCAAGGGGTTCGAGAGCACCACCATGGGTGACATCGGGGCGGCCGTGGGGATCCGCGGTCCCAGCCTGTACAAGCACGTCGCCGCCAAGCAGGACCTGCTGGTGGCGATCATGGTCACGACCATGGAGGACCTGCTCACCGCGCACCGCGCCGCGGTGGGAGGTGTCACCGACCCCGTCGAACGCCTCCGCCGCGCCACCGAGGCCCACGTCCGCTACCACGCCCGGCACCGGCTGGAAGCCTTCGTCGGTACCCGCGAGATCCGCAGCCTCGCCGAGCCGCACCTCACCCGCGTGCTCGCCCTGCGCGCCGAGTACGAGGCTTGCTTCCGCGAGGTCGTCCAGTCCGGTGTGGACGCGGGCGCGTTCCAGGTGGACTCCGTTCGCCTGGCCTCGTACGCGGTCCTCGACCTGGGCATGGGCGTCGCGGTCTGGTACCGCGCCGACGGCGAACAGTCCGAGGACGCACTGGTGTGGCAGTACAGCCGGTTCGCGCTCCGGCTGGTGGGGGTCACGGGTTAGTTCTGTGCACGACGTCGTCGAGGCAGGCCTGGATTTCCTTCAACGAGGGTCAGGAGTTTCCGGGCCAGTACGGTGACGGGCAGGCGCAACACCGCCGAAGTTCCGAACACCACCTCGAACGCGCCGCCGAAGCAGGCCGTCCTGAAGGCGCCGAACCCGCAGATGTAGGGCACCGAGCGGCTCGTCAGCCGGCTGCTGACCCCGGTCGCGAAGTTCTGGAACTGCCGCCGCGTGTCGAGCGTGACCGAGGAGGTCCCCCAGTCGATCGGCGGAAACGCCTACATCGAGGAACATCCCTGCCCGCGTTACTACCGCGAGGCGCCGCTCAACGCGAACCGGGCTACGGAACCCGGCGCGGGCTCGACTTCGAGGCGATCATCGACTACGCCCGGCTCGGCTGACCCGCGTTCTGGCGCCGGGCCCGCCGGCGCGAGCGGGCGGACAGCAGCGCGAGGGAACCGAGCCCGACCTCCAGACCGAGGAACGCCCAGTAACTCGCGTCGGTCTTCGGCCGGTCGAGGGCGAGCGAGCCGAGCCGGACGGCGGCGGCGCCCAGCCAGGTGGCGCCGACGGCGACGTCCGCGGCCGGCTGCTTGCTGGCGAGCGCCCAGCCGCCGAGAGCCGCGTAGGTGCCGCCGAGCCCGGCGCGGATTTCCGTGGTGCCGCGCGGGTCCGCGGCGGTGATCCGAAGGGTGTCGGCGACGTTGCCCGGAGCGACGACACTCGCGACGCCCGAGAGAAGCAGACCCAAGCTGCTGATTTGTCCACTGTGCACAGTGCGAGAATACCGGAGCCGACGGGGCTCGGGTGTCCACTGTGCCCGTTCGTCCGCCGTCGTGGCCCGTTCACAGCGGCAGCGGCCGGTCCTCCACGACGTTCTTCATCACCAGCGTCGAGCTGATGCGCTGAACGCCGGGCAGTGTCGCGAGCCGCTTGTCGTAGAGCTGCTGGAACGCGGGCAGGTCGCGGGCGACCACGCGCAGCAGGTAGTCCGGGTCGCCGAAAAGCCGTTGCGCCTGAACGACGTTCTCGACCTCGGCGACGGCCTCTTCGAACGCGGCCACGGTGGCGCCGTCGGATTCGCGCATCGTCACGAACACCAGGCAGTCGAAGCCGAGCCCCAGTGCCTGGGCGTTCACGTACGCGCGATACCCGGCGATGGTGCCGGATTTCTCCAGGGCGCGGACCCGGCGGTGGCAGGGCGAGAGGCTGAGCTGCAGCCGCTCGGCCAGCTCGGTGATGGTCTGCCGGCCGTCGCGCTGCAGCTCGGCAAGAATCTTCCGGTCCAAGGCGTCCATGGCCGAAATTCTCCCTCATGAGCGACGGATCCGGGGAACTTTGGAATCATCTTCCGGACGTTGCGCCATAGCCTTTCCCCAGGTGGGGGATCTGGCGAAAGGAACATCGATGGCGATCGGCGGCATCTTCGCGTTCTGGGGCGTGTCGTTCCTGCTGGTGCTCACACCCGGCGCGGACTGGGCCTACCTGATCAACGCGGGCCTGCGAAAACGCTCGATCCCGCTCGCGGTGGGCGGACTGCTCGTCGGCTACCTGGCCTTGACCGCCGTGGTCGCGGCGGGTGTCGCCGCGCTGGTGGCGGGCTCGCCCGTTGTGCTGACGGTGCTCACCGCCGTGGGCGCGGTGTACCTGATCTGGCTGGGAGTGTCGGCGCTGCTCCGCCCGGCAACGCCCGGGTCTGCGACGGACAGCGAGGCCGGTTCGTGGGTGCGGCAGGTCGCGAAAGGCGCAGGCATCAGCGGCCTGAACCCCAAGGCGCTGCTGCTTTTCCTCGCGTTGCTGCCGCAGTTCACCGACCCGTGGGCGACGTGGCCGGTGGCCGGGCAGATCCTCGTGCTCGGCCTGGTGCACACCCTCAGTTGCGGGCTCGTCTACGCCGGAGTCGGGCTGGGCGCCCGGGTGGTGCTGTCGACGCGGCCCGGCTGGGCCCGTGGTGTGTCCCGCTTCTCCGGCGGGGCCATGATCGCGATCGGCACGACGCTGCTGGTCCAGCAGCTCGCGGCTTGATCATCGAGGACGGTGCTCCTTGACCGGCCGGGGTGACGACGTGGTCGCGATCCCGGGCACTTCCCGTGGTAGAACCAGCTGACCGTTCACCGGAACTCGACTGGCAGGATCGCGCGGATGATCGTCGACGCTCACGTGCACCTGGCGCGGCTCCCGACCTTGAAGCTCGGCTGGGACACCTGGCTCAGCCCGGCCTCCGACCGGGCGGAGGTGGAGTCCGTGTACGGGCCCGACGGCGCGATCATCCCGGAGCGGATCGACGCGCTGTTCGCCGACGGCGGGGTGGATCGCGCGCTGCTGTTCACCGAGCACAGCGCGCGGGTCACGGGCATCCAGCCGGCCGAGGACCTGCTCCCGGTCCTCGAGTACAACCCGACGCGGTTCCGTCTGGTCGCCAACGTCAACCCGCACCTGCACTACCCGGTCGCGACCGAGCTGCGCCGGCAGCTGGACCTGGGCGCGGTCGCCCTGAAGATCCACCCGGTCCACGGGAACTTCGCGCCGAACGACCGGGAGCTCTACCCCGCGTACGCCGAGTGCGAGCAACGCGGGATCCCGGTGATCACGCACACCGGCCCCAGCTCGTTCCCCGGCGCGAGCGGCCGCCGCGGCGACCCGGTGCTGATGGACGACGTGCTGCGGGACTTCCCGGACCTCACCGTCGTGCTCGCGCACGGCGGCCGCGGCTGGAGCTACGAGGTCGCCGGCTTCATGGCGCTGGCCAGGCCGAACGTCTGGCTCGACATCGCCGGACTGCCGCCGCGCAAGCTGCCGCAGTACTACGACCGGTTCGACCTCGACCGCATCGCGGCGAGGTGGATCTTCGGCACGGACTGGCCCGCGTCGCCCGGCATCGGCGTCAACCTCAAGGCCGTGGCCGGCCTCGGGCTCGAGCCGGGCGTGCTCGACGCGGTGCTCGGCGGCAACGCCGAACGCGTCTACCGGCTGGAGTGACCGGCCGGCCCCTCCGGCGGGGGTGGCACGCTGACGATCGTCAGACGTTGAGCTCGGCGGCGTCGCGTCTAACGGGTGCCGGTGCGGCGTCCCGTGTGCGCAGGCCGTGGATCCAGGTCCGGCAGGTCGCGCACATCGCCGCTTCGCTGCCACGCGCGTGGCCGATCACGTCGTCGCCGGACCAGAGGATGGCCGCCACCACGCCGGAGTCGACGGGGGTCAGGCCGACCAGCCACGGTCCCGACGCCCACTCCGCCGTGAGCCACTGCCCGTGCGTCGGGCTGCGCGTGACCGACCACGCGGGGTCGGCGTCCAGGTCGTCCACGGATCGCCACTGGTCGTCCATGTCGCTCACCCTCCCACCCGCCCCGCTGAACCGGGATAACGATCAGGCGCGGACGAGGCTGTCGCGCAGGTACGCGGCCAGCCGGATCCGCAGCCCGCGCAGGTCGGCCAATGCGATGGTGAAGCTGTAGACGGGGCGGTAGCCGACGACCTCGGACGTCTCGCCGCACGGCCCGCTCAGGTACACGAACCCGTCCTCGTCGTCCCGGTGCGGCTTGGCCCACAGCTGCTCCGGGACGCGAGCGGTGCCGCGGTAGGCCCGCCAGAACAGCGGCGTCTTCATGATCTCGCCCAGTGCCGCGGCGAACCCCGCGACGTCGTGCTCCGGCAGGCCGAGCCCGCGCCCGTCCCAGGTCCGAGGCAGCGCGCGCGCCGCCGTGTGGTCCTCGACCAGCGGTGTGCACGCGAACACCGCAACTTCCTCGCACAGCCGGACCGTCCACCGCCGCATGTCCGCGGTCACCGGAATCTGGAACATCCCTCGCCCACCCTCCTCCCCCAGGAGAATCGTCCATCGTAGACCGACGCCGCCCGCGGAGAAAAGCCTTCCATCAGGCGACAATCGGGATGATCCGTGATCCGGCGCACGTCGGCCGGGAAGACCCGGTCGTCATGATTATTTACCGACCGGTCACGCCTGCCGCGCGGTTTGATTGACACGTCCCCTAAATTCGTGCTTCTCTGGATCTCGGACCCATGGACGAGGAGAACGCGGATGGAAGACGTCGACCAGCTGGTCGAGGGGCACCTGGCTGCCTGGATGATCGCTGACACCCCAGAGCGGGGGGCGGCGCTCGGCCGCGTGTACACCGAGGACGTGACGGTGGTCGAGCCGGATCGGGTGCTGCGCGGCCGGGAGGCGCTGAACGAGCGGATCACCGAGCTGCACCGGCTCTTCGGCGGGCTGGAGTTCACGGTCCTGGGATCGATCCAGCGCAACCAGGACTACGCGCTCTACCAGTGGAGCCAACCCGTGCCCGGGCGAACCGAGCCCATCACCGGGTGGGACGTGCTGACGTTCGAGGGCGAGCTCATCACCCACGTCGTGATGTTCATCCCCGGGTTCGACGACCTCGAAATCCCCGAGCCGGCCTGAGGTCCACCCTGGAATGGGGGTAGGCGTGTTGAAGGCCGCGCGGTGTTCTGTGACGATGGCGGCACCGGCATGATCCACAAAGGACTGTCGGCACCGTCGAGCACCGAGGAGGCCGGCATGCTCGGCACCGGCAAGAGCGTGGCCCTGCCCGGCGGCCGGGTCGCGTACTCCGAGCGTGGGTCGGGTCCGGCGGTGGTGTTCGTACACGGGCTGCTCGTCAACGCGAACCTGTGGCGCAAGGTCGTGCCGGCCGTCGCTGACGCGGGGTTTCGATGTCTCGCCCCGGATTGGCCGCTCGGTGCGCACCGCGTGCCCCTGGCGGCGGACGCGGACCTGACACCGCCCGGCGTCGCCCGGCTGATCGGGGAGTTCCTCGACGCGCTCGATCTCACTGACGTGACCGTGGTCGCCAACGACACCGGCGGGGCACTGACCCAGATCCTCATGACGGAAAGCCCGGGCCGGATCGGCCGGGTCGTGCTCACGCCGTGTGACGCGTTCGAGGAGTTCTTCCCCGCACCGTTCGACGCGCTGCCGCGGCTGATGCGCCTGCCCGGTGCGGCCTGGATCGGCAGCCGGCTGTTGCGGCTGCCGATCGTGCAGCGGCAGTCGTCGGCGTTCGGCGCGTTGGCCAAGCGCGGGATCCCCGCCGAGGTGCTGGACTCCTACCTGCGCCCGGCCTACGACAGCGGCGAGATCCGCCGGGACCTGCGCCGCTTTCTCCTCAGCGTGCACCCCCGGTACACGCTGGCCGCCGCCGAGGCACTGCCCGGTTTCGGCAAGCCCGTGCTGCTGGTCCGCGCGGCCGACGACCGGATCTTCCCCGCTTCGCTCTTCGACCGTCTCGCGGCTGTCCTGCGCGACGCCCGGCTGGTCACGGTCGCCGATTCTGGCGCCTTCGTGCCGGAGGACCAGCCGGATGAGCTGGCGCGGCTGATCGTGGAGTTCGCCGCCTGAGCCCGGCGTGCGGGCTGTCGGCTGAGCCCGGCGTGCGGGCCGTCGGCTAGTGGCCGCCGGCGTGGGGTGGGATGGTGAAGGCGACCGTCTTGCTGTCGAGGATCTTGTGCGTCGGGTCCGCCAGCCCGATCCACACCTTGTGCGGCCCCGGCGGCAGGCTCTGGAGGATCAGCGGCTCGCCGCTCGCGTCGGCCCAGTGCCACGGCGCGTCGTCCACGGTCACGTGGATGTGGCCGATCCGCGGCGACACGTCGAGCGCGGCGGGTCCGTACGCGGGCACGATCCGCAGGTTCTCCGCGCGGTAGCGGATCACCACCAGCCCCATGGCGAGCTGGTCGGGCAGGGGACTGTCCACGACCAGCGCCGGCGGCGGCTGCGAGGCGAGCGGCACCACGGGTGCCGGTGACCAGCTGGTCGCGGCCGCGGCGGGCGCCGGCCGGGGTGGTGGGCTCGGGGTGGCGGCGGTCGGCGTGGTGGGCGTTGAACACGCAGTCACAACGCCCACTGCAAGAGCGGCGAGCATGATCGCGATCGCACGCGTTGTGTTCGGAAACGGACGTCGGCTGTGGGGATCATTCACAAGATCAAGTTAGATTTCGACAGCCACTCACCGCGCCCGTCGGATGACGCTGTGGTTGTACGTCATCGCTGAGCTTTGTTACTCGGCGAGCACGCTGTCGCGGCGGTATTCGCGCGGAGAACGGCCATAAGTACTGCGGAACAGGCGCGAGAAGTGCGCGGCATCCGAGAACCCCCACCGCCGCCCGATGGCGGCGATCGGCACGTGCCGGTGCTGGGGCGCGGTGAGGTCGTGCCGGCAGCGTTCCAGCCGCCGGGTGCGAATCCGCGCGGCGACGGACGTGCCTTGGGACTCGAACAACTTCTGAAGGTGGCGAGTGGACACGAAATGCGCGTCCGCGATCAGCTGCGTGGACAGGTCCGGATCGTGCAGGTGTTCGTCGATGAACTTCGTGGCACCGGCGAGCAGCGCCTGCTGGGACGCGGACGACTCGCCGTCGACGGAACGCTGCATCAGCTGGGCGAAGGCCGCGGTCGTCAGGTCCACGACGGCGTCGCCGAGGTGGTTCGCGGTGAACGTCGTCGCCGGGCCGACGTCCCGCCCCAGCCCCGCCAGCAGGGGCGCGACGAGCGAGAACATGCCCGTGCTGCCGGGAAACCGGACTGCGGTGGCCTCGGCCAGGTCGGCGCGGGGGAGCTGCACCAGCTCACGCGAGAAGATCGCCACCGTCATCCGGAAGTCCTCGGCGAGCGAGATCCGGTACGGCCGCGACGTGTCGTAGATCGCCAGGTCACCCGGCTTCAGGAAGGCCTGGCGGCCGTCCTGTTCGAGCACGCACGTCCCGCCGACCTGCAGCCCGAACTTGTACACGGCGACGTCGTCGGACCGGATCTGCCGGCGCGTGCGCTCGACGAACCCCTCCGAGGCGGACACGGTCGTGAGCAGCACCGAGCCGAGCGTCGTCGACTCGACGGTGCCGGCGAAGGCCGCGGTGTCGTCGGCGCACCCGGCTTTCAGCGGCACGAGCCGGCAGACCTGGTCGTGCCAGTCTTCGAACTCGAGCGCCGAAGGCGTTGCCGTCGGAGCCCCCATGCGACCTCCTCGCGGGAAACGTGCTGATCACGGCAGCGTAGGGCGCCGAACCACCCTCCGCCCGCATCGGCGCCGCACTCTGCGCGGTCCGGCAGACGGGGGTGGCCGACCGGACATCGCGTTCGCAGCCGATCAAGTTCTGTTCGCGATCGGACAAGTCCGGACTGCGTGTCGATGGTTGCCTTCGAGCCGACAGCAGGCCGGACGATCCGGGGAAGCGTTCTTCGTCCGCCTGCTGAAGCCGGCGAGGCGACGCCGGCCGCCCCCAGCCCGAACGAACCCGATCCGAGAAGGGGCAGCATGCCCGCGAACACCCCGTCACCCACGGCCGAGGACTTCTCGACCATGCTCGGCATGGTCACCGGAGGCTTCGTCACCCAGATCACCGCGACGTTCGCCGAGTTGAACATCGCCCGGCACCTGGCCGAAGCGTCGCGGACGGCCGGCTATGTGGCCGAGCAGGAGAACGCCGACGCGGCCGCCACCTACCGGCTCCTGCGGGCCGGCGTCACGCTCGGCCTGGTCACCCACGCCGCCGGCGGTTTCGCCGCGACGCCGTTGCTGGCGACCCTGCTGCCCGGCGCGCCGAACTCGCTGGGTCACCTCGCCCGCGCGTGGGCCGCGCCCGGGCACTGGCAGCCGTGGGGCGCGTTCACCGAGGTCGTGCGCACTGGTTCATCGCGGGTCGAGTCGGCCCTGGGGTGCAGCATCTTCGAGTACTTCACCAAGAACTCCGAGGAAGGCGCCCTGTTCTCGAAGGCGGTGACGGACCTGTCGACCCCGGTGATCGCCGAGGCGGTGCCGGTGCTCGACGTCAGCGCTACGAAGACCGTGGCCGACCTCGGCGGCGCGAACGGCGCGTTCGTGCTCTCCCTGATGGCGGAGCACCCGCACTTGCACGGTTCCGTGGTGGAATTGGCCCACGCGGTGCCGGACGCGCGCTCGGAAGCGGACCTGCGTGGGCTGGCGGACCGGTTTTCCGTGGTGGAGGGCGATTTCTTCGAGGCGGTGCCGGCGGCCGACCTCTACCTGCTCAAGTTCATCCTCCACGACTGGAGCGACGAGGAGAACGTGCGGCTCCTGCGCAACTGCCGCGAGTCGCTCGCGCCCGGCGGGCGCCTCGCGATCGTCGAGATCGTGTTGGGCGAGGCCGCCGACCCGGGTATCGGCGCGTTGATGGACCTGAACATGCTGACCATGCTGCCCGGCCGTGAACGGTCGCTGGCCGAGTTCGACGCGCTCCTGAGCGGGGCGGGGTTGCGCCGCACCAAGCTCACGCACCTGCAGGCGCCCTACGCGGTGATCGAAGCACAGGCGGTGTGAGAACTTCACCGGCCGGACGCGATTCCGGCGTCCGGCCGGTGTGCGCGGGCGCGCAAAGGCGGTGCGCAATCGAACAACTCCTGGTCGCCGTGCCGCGAAAAATGTGCGTCAGTGATCCGGCCCTGTTCGATCCGGCCCTGTTCCGAAGGAAGTCTTCCGATGACCGCAGTTCCGCAGACATGTCCCTTCGACCTCACCGGCCGGTCCGTCCACGAGGACGCCGACCGGCTTCGGGAGGAAGGGCCGGCAGTGCGAGTGGACCTGGCCGGCGGGATCACCGCGTGGTCGGTCACCCGGTACGACCTCGTGAAGAGCCTGGCCGCCGACGACCGGGTGTCCCGCGACGCGCGGCAGCACTGGCCCGGGCTCGCCGCGGTGCCTGCGGACTGGCCGCTGGCCCCGTTCCTGATCGCGCCGACCGTGCTCAACGCGTACGGCGCCGACCACCGGCGGCTGCGCACGATCATGGCGGCCGCGTTCGGGCCGCAGCGGTCGCGGCCGCTGGAGGCGCGCCTGCGTGAGCGCGTCGAGCACCTCCTCGGCGAGCTCGCGGCGGCCGGGGAGGTCGTCGATGTCCGGGCTGATTACGCGTACGTCGTCGCGTGCGAGACCTTGAGTGATCTGTTCGGCGTCGCCCCCGCCGCGTGGGCCGAGATGGCCGCCGTCATCGGCCGGCTGCTGACACCGTCGGAAGACCCGGAGGAAGCGGCGGCCGGCGTGGCCGAAGTGATGCGGTTCCTGGGCGCACTGCTCGCGAGCAAACGCGACACTCCCGGCGACGATCTGGCCACCACCCTGGTCGAAGCGGCCGATCTCACCGAAGAGGAACGCGTCCTCGCCCTCGCCGTGACCATCGCCGGCGGCATCCCGTCGACGACCGGCCTGATCACCAACGCGATCTTCGACCTCGCCACTCACCCGGACCAGCGAGCGTCGGTCCTCAGCGGACAGACGCCGTGGCCGGAAGCCCTCGACGAGACGTTGCGCGCCGACGCTCCCGTGCAGCACATGCCGTTGCGCTACGCCGTCGAGGACATCGATCTCGGCGAAGGCGTCCTCGTCCGCCGCGGCGAGGCCATCCTCCTGGGCTTCGGCGCGGCCGGGCGCGACCCTCGCCGACACGGCGAAACGCCCGAGGCCTTCGACGTCCACCGCCCGGACAAAGACCACCTCGCCTTCGGCCACGGCGCGCACCGCTGCATCGCCGGGGCACTCGGCCTCACCGAGGCGACGGTCGCCGTGTCCGCGCTCTTCGACCGCTTCCCCGCCCTCGAGCTCGCCGAACCGGGGGAGACGCTGGAACCGTTGCCCACCATCGTGTTCTCCGGCAAGGCGCGGCTGCCGGTGCAGCTGGAACCCTGACGGGTCAGGGAAGCCCGGCGTGGGGCACGTCCACCCGGGCCGCGGCGAGGCGGCCTTCGCGGGCGTTCTTGCGGGCGTTCTCGTCGAAGTCGGGGGCGGTGCACAGGTAGAGGGTGCGGCCGTCGGCGCCGCCGAGCATGCAGGCGAACACCCCGGTGCCCGTGGTGATCTCGTCGGTGATCTCGCCGCCCTCGCGCACGCGGATCACCCGGGCCCCCACGGCGTCGGCGATCCAGAGCGCGCCCTCGGCGTCGAGGCAGCAGCCGTCGGGGCCGACGACCAGCTGCGCAAGCGCGGCCGGGAGATCGGCGCCGGTCGGCAGGTCACCGAACTGCGCCCAGATCCGGCGGTTGGCCAAGGACCCGTCGTCGGTGACGTCGAACGCCGTGACGCGGTTGCCGAAGGTCTCGTTGACCAGGAGCACGCCGTCGTCGGTGAGCACGCTTCCGTTGGGGAACCACAGGTCCCGCGCGACGGTGGTGACGGTGCCGTCCGGGTCGGCGCGCAGCAGCGACGCGGATTCGAGCGGCGCGCCGCCCATGAGGTCGAAGCCGAACTCGCCGACGAAGGCACGGCCGCGGGCGTCGACGACCATGTCGTTGGGGTGGCCCTTGACGTGGCCGGTGAGGTCCGCGTGGGGCACGAGCGTGCCGTCCGGCTCGCGGCGCAGCAGCAGGCGGTCGCGCATCGACACGACCAGGAGCCGCCCGTCGGGCAGCCAGCCGAGGCCCGACGGCTGGTGCGGAACCTGGGCTTCTGTGCGCAGGTCGGTGCCGTCTTCGGCGGCCGAACACACGCGGTAGGTGTAGAAATCGGCGAACCAGATGCGGTTTTCGTGCCAGCGCGGGCACTCCAGGTAGGACAGTCCTTCTAGGACGGTAGTCGTTTCGCGGCTCATGATTCCCCTGTGGACGAAGTGGGTTCGGGTCAGCCGGCGGCGGCGTCGAGGAAACGCTCGAGCTCGCCCTGGATGTCGGGCCCGCATGGCTGGAAGACGATCTCGGTGACGCCGCGCGAGGCGTAGTCGTCGATCTTGCGGCGGACCTCGTCGCGGGTTCCGCTCAGCGTCACCTCGCGCAGCGTGGAGTTGCCGCCGGCCTGCCAGGCGGCGCCGTCGGCTTCGTTGAGGTCGACGCAGTGTCCTGAGTGGATGGTGAGGTGCCGGTGTTCCTCCGGTGCTTTTTCCACCACCTCGAGCCATTCCGCCCCGCCGGGCAGGGTGCGCACCGCGTCGGGGCCGCCGAACTCGTAGGCGCCGTGGAAGGACAGTGCCCAGCCCGGGCCGGCGGCCGAGCGTGCGTGGGCGGAGTCGGTGGGTTCACCCTCGTCGAGCACCGTGCCCCATTCGAGGAACGCGACCCAGGGGTGGTCCTTCATGAACTCGGGCGTCTGCAACGTGGCGAACAGGCCGTCGCCGAGCTCGGTCGCGACCTTGTTGCCCTTGGGGCCGAGCGCGCCGACGAGGATCGGCACGTCGACCGGCCGCGCCGGAGCGTGGCCGTCGGGGTGCAGCATCCGCATCCGCGCGCCTTCCCACTCCACGGTTTCGCCGCGCAGCAGGCCGCGGTACGCGCGGAGGTAGGACTCCATGAACGCCCAGCGCACGGCGCCGTACCCCATCGCGCGACGACCGGAGAAGCCGGTGCCGAACGCGACCGCCACGCGGCCGGGGGCGAGCGCGTCGAGGGTGGCAGTGGCCGCGGCGTTGACCATGGGATGGCGCAGGCTGGGCACGAGCACGCCCGGGCCGAGGCCGATGCGCTCGGTGCGGTCGGCGGCGAGGGCGAGGGTCATCCACACGTCGGGGCTTTGCTGGGGTGTGTCGTACACCCACGCCCGGTGGTAGCCGAGTCGCTCGGCCAGTGCGATTTGGTCCGGAGAGTCCAGGGCGGTGGGGAACGCGCAGGACACGTCCACGGTGTCCTCCTCCCGATCGACGGCGGATCGCGGCAGAACATCTACCTGGCACACATCTACCTGGGATAATGACTAAGCGCATAGTCATAATCGCTGGTGGTGTGCGACGATACACACAGCCGTGGGGCGGAGCAAGGGCCCCTTCCGGCGGAAAGGACCCCCGATGAGCGCCCAGCGATCCGCGCTCCCCGACCTGGCGGACGACTCACCCGACCTGTGGGACGCCGGCTTCGGCAAAGCCGCGCGCGGCCTGCTCACCGGTGGCGTGCGTTGCTTCGCCGCCCAGGGTTTCCACGCCACCACGACCAGGGACATCACCGCCGCGGCCGGCCTCTCGCCCGCCGCGCTGTACGTGCACTTCAGCTCCAAGGAGGAAGTGCTGTTCGAGATCACCCGCGCCGGGCACAAAAGTTCACTCGACGTGCTGAACCGCGTCCCGCCCGACGCCGACCCCGTCGCGCACCTGCGCGCCCTCGTCGCCGCCTTCGTCTCGTGGCACGCCCGCCACCACGTCGCCGCGCGCGTCAGCCAGTACGAACTGGGCGCCTTGACGCCCGCGCACTACGACGTGATCGTCGACCTGCGCCGCCGGTCCACCTCGGTTTTCCACGACGCCCTCACCCACGGCACCACCACCGGCGCCTTCCCCGACGTCGACGCCCACCGGGTCGTGCGCGCGATCCTCTCGCTGGGCGTCGACCTGGTCCGGTGGTACCGGCTGGACGGGGCGGATTCGCCTGAGGAGCTGGGGGAGTACTACGCGGATCTGGCGCTGGGGATGGTGTCGGCGGCCGCTGCGCGCCGGAGCCGCTGACCCGGAGTGGTCCGGACCTGGAGCCCGCGAGCAGCGCCGGGCTCGTGCGGCCACGCGGTGATTACCGGCGCCGAGTGACGCTGATGCCGGCGGGCGTGTGCATTGCCGACGCGGCCGGGGTGTGTCGGGCGCAGCCGTGGGCTCGTGGCGTGGTCCGGACCGAAGAGCCGATTTGCCCGGGCGGCCCCTGATTCCGGCGCCGATCGGGTCCCGGCCTGGTGCCCGCCACCGCCTGGGCGAGTGCGCGGCGGGCCCGCCCAAGCCGCTTCAGCGCGTGACGAACAGCCCCCGACTCGGTGAAACGATCACGCGCCCTGGATGATCACGGGGTGATCACGTTCCGAGGCCCTGGGGGGCACGCGACACCGGCCGGAGTGCTGAAACACCTGTTTGACGAGGCGGCCGCTCGCCGGGGGGTCGTGGTGGCGTTGGTGGCGGCGGCGGTCGTCTTCGTGGCGGGCGTGCTCGCGGTCGTGTGCACGCTGTGGCCGGTGGACCTGGAGGTCTACCGGCTCGGCGCACAGGCGTTGGCGCACGGCCGCGACCTCTACGGCCCGCTGCCGCCGACGCGGTCGGGCATGACGTTGCCGTTCATCTACCCGCCGTTCGCCGCCGTCCTGTTCCTCGTGCCGGCCGCGGTGCCCACGCCGGTGGCCGCCGTCCTGATGCTGGCGATTTCGCTGACCGCACTGGGCGCGACGGTCTACGTCGTCGTGCGGCCGCGCGCCGAAAGGCACACCGCGGTGCTGGCCGCGGTCGTGGTCGGGGCGGCGTCGCTGGCGTTCGAGCCGGTGCGCGAGACGCTGTGGTTCGGACAGGTCAACCTCGTGCTGATGGCGCTGGTCGTGATCGACTGCCTGGGGCCGAAAACCCGCCTGCCGCGCGGGGTGCTGGTGGGCCTGGCCGCGGCCGTGAAGATCACGCCCGCCGGATTTCTGCTGTTCTTCTTGCTGAGGAGGGACTTCCGCGCGCTCGCCACCGCCCTCGTCACGTTCGCCGCCGCCGGCGCGGTCGGTTTCGTGGTGGCGCCCCAGGCTTCCGCGGCCTATTGGCTCGGCGGCGGGCTGACCGGCGCGTCGGGCATGAGCGGTTCGATCTTCGCCACCAACCAGACCATCCAGGGCGCCGTCCACCGCTTCGGCCTCCCCGCGACGCCCACGCTCGTCCTGGTCGCCGTGGGGACCCTGGCCGCCTTGCTCCTCGCCGCGGCGGCCATGCGCCGCGCCGACGAACCGGTCGCCTTCCTGCTCAACGCCGCCGCGATCCTCGTGTGCTCACCCATCTCGTGGTCGCACCACTGGGTGTGGATCGTCCCCGCGACGATCGTGCTGGCCGCCCGCGCCACGACCGGCCGCGCGGTGGCCGGCCTGGCGGCCGTGATCGCGATCTTCATCATCGCGCCGCATTCGCTGTTGCCCAACAACGACTTCCGCGAGCTGTCCTGGGGGCCGCTGGAGCACGTGATCGGCAACAGCTACCTGTTGCTGGCACTGGGTTTCCTCGGCTGGCAGTTCGTCACGCGCCACCGCCGGGCGCTCACCCCGCCGCTGCTGCAATAAGTACTAACCGGCGAGGCCGATGTACGCCTCCGAAGCCTCGTAGACCTTCTTGCCGTCGAGGTCCGCGGACAGCTTCGGCGCGACGAAGTCCCGGGCCCACTGCGCGGTCTGGAAGCGCAGCGGCGGGTTGTCCCGGCCGAGCAGGTCGAGGATCTGCGGGCCGACCTCCTCGACCGCCTGCACGCCGCCGGTGTTGCCGATGACCCGGGACAGGAAGTCCCACGGCTCGGGGTACGGGCTGTTCTCCACCGCGTCGTGGGGCCATCACGTCGGTGGCCACCGGCCCGGGTTCCACGATGGTGGTCCGCACGCCGTAGCGCGCGACGACCGGAGCGAGCGACTCGACAGCTCCTTCGAGCGCGAACTTCGAAGCCGCGTACGCGTCGTTGTACGGCGCGCCGACCAGCCCGTTGGCGCTGGTCGTGACGATCAGCCGGCCCTTGCTCGCGCGCAAGTGTGGCAGCGCGGCCTTGATGACGGCGAGGTTGCCGAAGAAGTTCGTCTCGAGGACGAAGCGGAAGCCGTCCATCGTGATCTGCTCCGCCGTGCCGAGGGCGAAGATGCCGCCGGCTTGCGAGACCACGGCGTCGAGGTGGCCGTGCGTCCGGGCCGCGTCGTCGATCAGGGCGTAGACGGCGGGGTGGTCGGTGATCTCGAGGAACCGGATGTCGAGCTCGACCCCGCGGGCCTTCGCCTCCTCGGCGAGTTCGGCCATGCGCTGCTCGTCGCGCCCGGTGGCCACGACCGTGTACCCGGCCGCGGCGGCGTCGAGCGCGATCGTGCGGCCCATCCCGGACGTGGTGCCGGTGACGAGGAGAACCTTGCTGGTCATGGAAGCCTCCCGCTGATTGCGCACACCTTGTGCGTTAATCAGACGCTATTCTCGCCGCGCTCGTCCTGTCAACGCACACGTCGTGCGTTATTCTGGGCGGGTGACTTCCTTCCAGCGCGCGCGTTCGCCCGAGAGCAAGCGTCAGCGTGCTGAAGCCCTGGTGGACGCGGCGCGAACGCTCGCGCGGGAGCGGGGCGTCGCGTCGGTCACGCTCACGGCGATCGCCGACCAGGTGGGCGTGCACCATTCCGCGATGCGCCGCTACTTCCCCTCGCACAAGCACGTGCTGTTGCGGCTCGCGGCGGACGGCTGGGCGAGCTGGGCGAACGCCGTCGCCGAAGAGCTTCGCGGCCGCACGGTCTCGCCGGCGGAGCTGGCGGAGGTGCTCGTCGCTTGCCTGGCCGCCGATCCGTTGCTGTGCGACTTGTTCGCCAACGTCCCGCTGCACCTGGAACACGACGTCGATGTCGACCACGTCGTGGAGTTCAAGCGCGGCAGCCGCCAGGCGATCGACGTCCTGACCGCGGCCATCGGAGCTGCGACGCCTTCCCTTGCCGCCACGGCGATCGACGTCGTCACCGCGGCCAACGCCCTCGCCGCCACGCTGTGGCAGGTCACCCATCCCGGGGCCGAGCTCGCCGCTGCGTACCGGGCCGACGCGTCGCTGTCGATCGTCGGCCCCGGTGACTTCACCCCGACGCTGACCCGCCTGCTGGCCGCGACGTGCGCCGGGCTCGCCGCCGCGCCTCTACGCTGACAGTCCCTCGTGACCTTCGCGGCGCAGTGCAGCGTCTCGCCGCCGCGGTTCACGCGGGATGCGGCGGAGCTCGCCCGGCTGTTCGGCTCCCGCAGCGGCTTCGACGTCGACAAGTTCTCCTTGCGCGGCTGGCATTCCGGGCCGCGCGGTCTGCCGTTGCCCGCGACGAGTGGCGGCCCGCAACTCGGGTTTCAGGATGTGCGGGACCTACCACTGGGCACCGCAGCCTGAGCGCCGTGCATCAGGAGTTGTGCGTATCCGGACAGCTTTGCGGGAGTTCCCTCACGGGTGATGAGGCCGAGGTAACCGTCGGGGCGGATGAGGGCGAGGCCGTGGCCGCCGGTGCCGTAGAGGTCGGTGAACGAGCCGTCCGGGTCCTGGAGGCCGCCGGGGCCGACGGGTACGACCGTGCCGAGCCCGGCCAGGGCCGCGCGGAACTCGTCGAGGACCGCCGTGTCCCGGACGCTCGTGAGGAGCAGGTGGCCGGGCCGGCGCAGCAGCTCGTCGAGTGAGGTCGGCGTGCCGTTTGCGGAGCGCAGGCCGGGCAGGTCGGGCGCGTGGTCGCCCGGGTGTGGGTGCCGCCGCGAGGTCGCGCGGCCGGTGACGATGGGGCTGGCGCGGTAGTGGATGTCGACCTCGGCGATGCCGGAGATCAGCTCCTCGCGCACGGGCGGGAGGTGTCCGACCAGGAACAGCGCGAGGTTGCGCAGCCCGCGTTCGGCACCGTTGACCGTCATGACGTCGGTCATGCGCGTGGTCTGCTTGACCACGGACGCGCCGACCCGGTGGCGTTCGGCGTGGTAGGAATCGAGCAGCCCAGGATCGGCGCCGCCGGTGGTGACCAGGGCGAGCTTCCACGCGAGGTTGACCGCGTCGTGGATGCCGGTGTTCATGCCCTGACCGCCTGCGGGGCTGTGGACGTGCGCGGCGTCGCCGGCCAGCAGCACGCGGCCGTGCCGGTAGCGCGGCACCTGGCCGTGGTGGATCTCGAAGTACGTGAGCCAGTGGGCGTCCGTCACGCGCCAGGCGCCGCCCGCGCGCTGGTCGACGAGCTGTTGCGTCTCGGCGATCGTCGGGACCGCGCCGGCCGCCGGGGGTCCGACTTCGAACAACAGCCGTGTGCGGCCCTCGGGCATCGGGAACACGCCGGCGATACCGTCGGGGTGCGCGAACATTCGCACGGTGTCGGGTGAGCGTTCGGACTCGGCGGCGACGTCGGCGAACAAAAAATGTTGACCTTCGAACACGCCCTCGATCCGCGTGCCGACGGCCGTGCGGGTGGTGCTGTGCCCGCCGTCGGCGCCGACCACCCAGCCGTAGCGGGACCGGTCGCGCCCGGCCGCGGAGGTGAAGGTTGCCGTGACGCCCGTCGAGTCCTGTTCGAGGCTCTCCAGCGTCACGCCGCGTTCGACCCGCACGCCCAGGTCGGCCGCGTGTTCGGCGAGCAGCGCCTCGGTCCGCGGCTGGGCCAGGTCGAGGATGCGGCGGTAGCGGGTGGCGAGGTGCTCGGTGTCCAGCCGCACGGTGGGCTGCTTCGGGTCGCGGCCCGCGTACATCTCCAGCGCGGTCATCGCGGACGCCTCGCGCTCCATCCGCGCGAGCACGCCCATGGCGGCCAGGTGCTCCTGCGTGCGCGGGTGCACGACGACCGCGCGGGACTGCGTGGTGGGCTCGGCCAGCTGCTCGACCACCCGCACGCGCGCGCCCTGGCGCACCAGCTCGGCGGCGGCGGTCAAGCCCACCGGTCCGGCCCCCACGACCAGCACGGTGTCCTGCCCGGACGCGGTCACGGCGCGGGCGTCAGATCGCGGTCATCTGTTTTGGCGAGTGTCATTTTCCCCGTTCCTCTCGGTCTCGCGAAAGGGTTACCCCAGTTCAATCGAGGAGGATTTCATGAGCGTTACAGGGTTGACTCGATCGGACTGAATTTATTCGTCCACAGTGGACTTCTCGGCCATGTGCGACGGTTCTTGTCGGATCCCCGGCGTAGCCTGCGCTGTCATGGTGTTGACAGCGGAAATACGCGAACAGTTCCTGGCCGAGCCGCAGGTCGGCGCGTTGTCGGTGGTCGAACGCCCCGACCGCGCCCCGCTCGTCGTGCCCATCTGGTACCAGTACACCCCGGGCGGTGACCTGTGGATCCGCACGCCCCCGGGCGCGCGCAAAGCCCGCGCGATCGAGGTGGCGGGGCGTTTCACCCTGATGGTGCAACGGATCTCGCCCACCGTTCGGTACGTCTCGGTGGAGGGACCGGTCACCGGTACCGGCCCCAGCACCAACGAGCAAACGCAGGAAATGGTGTCGCGGTACCTGCCGCCGGAGAAAGTCGCGCCCTTCCTGGACTTCGAGCGCACCCACCTCGGAGAGCACATCGTGATTTCGATGCGTCCGGAACACTGGCTGTCCTCGGATCTGGGGCCGGTCTGATTTCGCGCTGACCCTCTGTAGCGCGGGCGTTTTCCACTATGGTGAACGCGCTCGCGCAAACGACAGGGGGCGGCGGATGACGACGTCGGACAACGACGGACCTACGGATCCCGACGCTCCCGACGAGGACTCGCCGCGGTTCGGTGATCCGGACGCGCCGACGCCACCGTCGGGGATTCCGCGTGGCGACGCCCGGTCCATTTCGCTCGGCGGCGTTGGCTTCGATGTCGAACCCCTCGGGCCGGGGAAAGCTGACGGTCCACCGTGGCCGGGTGGTCAACAGGGTGTCCAGCCACCGGGTCCGGCTTTCCTCGACGAGGACCCACCTTGTGGCGGCCGGCCGGGGAGCAGGCGTTCGCGCCGCAGCCCACGTCGGGCCGGCCGCAGCCGTCGTGCGGTGGGCCGCCGTTCGAGCCTGAGGTGTACGACGCGGCGCCGGAAGGCAGGGGGCGGGCGGCCGAGCGTGCCGGGGCCCTACGACGACGTGCGCGAGTCGGCCTGGCGGAGGTTGGCGTGCCGGCTGCGGGGGCGCGGGTAGAGCATGACCGGGATTCTTCAGGGTGCCCTCGGTGCTGCCGGGCGTTGCTGGTCGGGTGGATGCTGCCGAGCCTGATCAACGTCGTGGTGTTGCTCGACGAGCGGCAGGTCGCGGCCACGCGGCTCGGCAACGCGATCCGGCGGTTCGAGGAGCACGGCCACCACCGCTACCGGCTCGATTCGCAGGTGCTGTGGCACGAGCTCAACGCCGTGGTCCCCGAGCCCGTCCGCAAGCAGGTGGAGGACGGGCGCACGAACGTCGACTTCTTCGTCAGCCTGCTCTGCGGCCACGTGCTTGTCGCGGTGGCCGCTGCCGTCGACCTCATCGCCGGGCGGTTGACGCTGCCCGTGCGGCTGGCGGTCGAACGCGAGATGTTGCGGGCGACCGGCGACTTCGTCGGCAAGGGGCCGACCGACGCGCTCGACCCGTACCGGGCTAAGCCGCAGTAGCCTCGCGCCGGTCGCGCAGCACGGCCAGGAGGATCGCGGCCAGGCCGAGGAGCGCCACGAGGGCATTGGCGGTGGTGAGCACGACGGCCTGCCACCTCACCGGCGGGTGGGTGTCGAACAGGTGGAAGAAGAAGTGCGGCACGGCGAAGAGCGAGAACGCCGCCGCGGCGGGCACGACGTAGTGTGTCTTCGGTTTGACCAGCGCGATGCCGAGCACCAGCGCGATGGCCAGCGTCGCGCCGCCGAAGTCGCGGGCGAAGTGCTCGCTGAACGGCGGGTTCAGGTCCACCGTGGGAAACGTCGTGTAGAAGCTTTCGGGGAACAGCTGGTTCCAGCCGCCGACGACCACTTCGTCGAGGAACGGGATCACCAGGGCGGCCCGGATGGCGAGGGTGTTCATGGCAGACCTTTCAGGACAGTCGGTTCGCGACGCGGCGCAGGTACTCGGCGAACGTGCGCTCGCCCCGGGCGTAGTCTTCGCGCGGGAGCAGCGCGCCGCCGGTCATGGCCTTGCCGACCGCGCCCGGCAGGCGCACCGGCAGCACGATCTTGCGGGATCCGCGGGCCTTGACCAGCCGGCGGGCCATGTCGGCCATCTGGAGCTGCTCGGGTCCGGCGAGCGGCCGCACGTAGCCGCCCGGCTCCCGCCCGACCTGCGCGGCCAGCGCGCTCGCGACCTCGTCCGCCGAAACCGGCTGGGACAGCTCCTGGGGCACCACCACGAACGGCCCGCGGGAACCGTCCACAAGGGGCTCCGGGAACTCGTGGAACTGCGTGGCCCGCAGGATCGTCCACGGCAGCGGGCCGTTGCGCACGAGCTCCTCCTGCTTGCGCTTGCCGAAGTAGTAGCCGAGGTCGACGTCGTCCACGCCGACGATCGAGAGCGTGATCACGTGCCGCGCCCCGGCCGTCGCGGCGGCGTCCAGGAGGTTGCTCGTGGCGGAAGCGAAGAACCCGACCGCGGGCTTCCTGCGCACGGACATGACGTTGGTGACGTCGACGACTTCTTCGCAGCCGTCGAGCTGCCCGCCGAGCCCGGCGCCGGTCGTCAGGTCGACGCCGCGCGAACGCGCCAGCACCACCGGCTCGTGCCCGGCCGCGGTCAGCTTCCGCACCACCAGCGCGCCGATCAGCCCGGTCCCGCCGGCGACAGCCACTCGCATCGGTCTTGCCTCATTTCGTCTCTGGGTGTGGATCACTGCCCAGACCGCGCAGGTCCGGCGAACGTGACAGGACGGTGTGTGATCCACACCTCCGGGCGCCGGGAACCGGTCCAACGGCGCGGGGGCGAAGTGGACTACCGGTCCGGCGTGGGCGCGGGTTGACTGGATCTCGCCGGGTTGTCCACACGAGATCGTTTGAGAGGGAAAGATGCGGATCTTCCTCGCCGGTGCGTCCGGCGTTGTCGGGCGCCGGGTGGTGCCGGCGCTGCTCGGGGAGGGCCACGAGGTGGTCGGCCTGGCGCGCGGCCACGGGTCGGCCGACCGGATCACCGCGCTCGGCGCCACGGCCGTGCTCGGCGATGTGTACGACGCGCCCGGGCTGGCCGATGTCGTCGGCGCCGCCGCACCGGACGTCGTGATGCACCAGCTGACGGACCTCGGCTCGGGCGATCGCACCGCGAACGCCCAGGTGCGCAAGGTCGGCACGCGCAACCTCGTAGACGCGGCGAAGGCCGCCGGAGTGCGGCGGATCGTCGCGCAGAGCATCTCGTGGGCCTACGAACCCGGCGCCGCGCCCGCGACGGAAGACACGCCGCTCGACCTGGCCGGCGCCCCCGACCGGCTCGGCTCGGTGTCGGGCGTCGCCAGCCTGGAGACGGCGGTGGCTGAGCTGCCCGAATGGGTCGTCCTGCGCTACGGGACGCTCTACGGCCCGGACACCTGGTACACCGCCGGCGGCCTCATGGCCCAGCTCGCCGCGGCCGGCACCCTCGCCGCCACCGCGGACGTCACCAGCTTCCTCCACATCGACGACGCCGCCTCGGCCGCGCTCGCCGCCCTCACCTGGCCCACCGGCCCGGTCAACGTCTGCGACGACGAACCCGCGGCGGGCTACGAGTGGGTCCCGGCGTTCTGCGCTTCCGTCGGGGCGCCGCCTCCCGCCCGGGCCGACGGCGAGCGCACGCCGTGGGCTCGGGGAGCGGACAACACCCACGCTCGGAAGGACCTGGGCTGGCTGCCGAGCCGGCCTTCGTGGCGGGAGGGGTTCGAGCTGGGCTGACCGCGGCCTCAGCGCACTGCGCGGCCCGGTTGGCTCGGCTCTGGTGTGGAGCAGGGCGCACTGGCGTGGCCTGGCGTTCCGGCCGCCGTGAGCCGGCGTGCCCGGAGGGCTGCACCCTGGGCCGGGGTCGTCGGGGCGGCGCAGGGCGTGGCCTGTTTCGCTCGGCTCCGGTTGGGAGCAGGGTCCGCAGGCGTGACCTGACGGCCCGGCGGTTGTGCCGGAGGGTTGCACCCTGGGCGGGGGTCGTCGGGGCGGCGCAGGGCGTGGCCTGTTTCGCTCGGCTCCGGCTTGGAGCAGGGGCCGCCGGCGCCGCCTGACGGCCCAGTGGCAAGGGCTGTGCGGGACCCGCGGCCGGAAGGTTTCAAGCTGTGCCGACGGCCGCGGCGGCGCACCGGTGTGGTCCGGGTGCCCGGCGGCAGCGGCCACGGGCGGGGCTCGGCATGAGGTGCCAGGCCGAATGCCCAAGCCGACCGAATGCCCAAGCCGACAAACAGCCGGGTCACCAAGTGGCGATCTCCGCGCCCTCCAGCAGCTGCGCCAGCGTGTCCAGCGCCGGGTGCCACGAGTGTTGCGGTGGGGTGGCGTAGCCGAGGACCAGGCCGGCGCGGTTGTCGCTGCCGTGCCAGTAGCCCGAGGTGTGCAGGCCCAGCAGGCGGAGGCCCGCGTGGAGGCCGGCGTCGACGAGGCGCTTTTCCTCGTGGCGTGACGCCAGGGGGAGCAGGGCGTGGAGGCCGGCGGGGACGCCGTCGAGGGGGACGTCGGTGAGGGTGGCGAGGCGGGTGGCCAGCTCGGTGCGCCGCTTCTGGTAGGTCTGGCGGGCGCGGCGGACGTGGCGGTCGTAGTCGCCGCGCTGGAGCAGGTCGGCGAGGGCGAGCTGGTCAGGGGCGCCGACGGACGCGCCGGTGACGGCGAGCGCGTCGAGCACGGGGATGCGCAGCCGCGGCGGCAGCACGAGCCAGCCGAGGCGCAGGCCGGGCGCCAGGGACTTGCTGGTGCTGCCCGCGAAGACCACGCGCGACGGGTCCAGCGCCTGCAGCGCGCCCACGGGCTGTTTGTCGTAGCGGAACTCGCCGTCGTAGTCGTCCTCGATGACGAAGCCGTCGCGGGCGCGGGCCCAGTCGAGGAAGGCCGTGCGCAGATCGGGGCTCAGCACGACGCCGCGCGGGTGCTGGTGCGCGGGCGTGAGCAGGACCGCGCGGACGTCCCGGTCCAGAACAGCGGGATCCGCGCCCTCCGGACCCACGGGCAGCGGTGCGGTCGCGAGACCCGCGCCGTGGATGAGGCGCCGGTGGTGGACGAGGCCGGGGTCCTCCGTGCCGATCACGGACATCCCCGACTCCCGCAGCGCTCGCGCCAGCAAGGCGAGGCCGTGGGTGAAGCCGCTCGTGATCACGACCGCCTCGGCCTCGGCGCGGACACCTCGCGTCCGCGACACATAGGTGGCGACCGCTTCGCGCAGAAGACGCGAGCCGGCCGGGTCGCCGTAGTCCAAACTGGACGGTCCCGCCGCCGCCAGCGTGCGTTTCACACTGGCGGACCACAACGTGTGCGGGAACAGGCTCAGATCGGGCCGTCCGGGCCGCAGGTCGAGCAGGCGCGGCTCGACCTCCGACATCGCTTTCGCCACGGGGAGCCGGGTTTCGGCGACGCGGGTGCCCGACCCGGTCGTGCTCACCAGCCAGCCCTCGGCCACGAGCTGCGCGTAGGCCTCCACGACGGTGCCGCGCGCGATCCCCAGGTCGTCGGCCAGGCTGCGGGTGCCGGGCAGGCGCGTACCGGCCGGCAGCCGCCCGGACGTCACCGCCTCGCGCAGCGCGGCCTCGATCGAGCGCGCCCGCGGTTCGCCGCCGGCCTCGAGGTGCAGGTCGATCCCGAGCGAGCTCACCCCGCGACCGCCGCGGCCAGCCGGGCGAGCTTCGCCGGGTTCACGACGAAGCAGACCTGGTCGATGCCCAGCGGCGACGCGTCCACCCAGCACGCCGCCAGCGGTTCACCAGCGCGGGAGACGAGGACCACGTGCTGCCCGTTCGCCGCCACGACGGAAGTGTCGACCTGCTGCCCGTGGATCCCGACCGTTCGCACCAGGTACTGCGCCACGCGATCGCGGCCGCAGATCGGTTTGCGGGCTGCCGTGACGACGCCGCCACCGTCCGAGTAGGCCACGGCGTGCTCGGCCAGCAGGCTCTGCAGGCCTTCGAGGTCACCTCGCTGCGCGGCTGCCAGAAACGCTTGCAGTAGCCGGTCGCGCTCGGCCGGGCTCACGCGCGCGCCGCGTTCGCGGGTCACGTGGCCCCGAGCCCGGTGGCCCAGCTGGCGCGCGTGCTGCTCGTTGATGTCGAGGAACCCGGCGATGTCGCGATACGGGTAGTCGAAGGCCTCCTTGAGGACGTACACCGCGCGCTCCTGCGGCGTCAGCCGTTCGAGCAGCACCAGCACGGCGAGCTCGAGTGCCTCGCCGCGCTCCACTGTGACGTCGGTGCCGTCGGCGGTCGGGATCGGCTCGGGCAGCCACGGGCCGACGTAGAGCTCGCGGCGCGCGCGGGCCGAGGTCGCGGCGGTCAGCGCCAGGCGGCTCGCGGCGGTGACGAGGAAGGCCTCGGGGTTGCGCACCGCATCGCGATCCGTGCCCTGCCAGCGGATCCACGTGTCCTGCACTACGTCTTCCGCGTCGGCCGCCGTGCCCAGCAGCCGGTAGGCGATGCCAAAAAGGCGCGGGCGCATGGCTTCGAACGCCGCCACCGCGTCGGTCAGTCCGCCACCGGCCACTTCGGTCACTTCGCCGCTCCTCGTGCGCTGCAGGGGATTCCGATGGTGGCAGGTGCGCTCCCGTGCCCGCAACCGGAACCTTGACTTCCAGGGTCCAGATTGTCTAGGGTGACGGCCGTGCGGATGAACCAGGGTGTCGAGTGGTCCGTTCACGTCCTGCTGTCGCTCGCGTGGCTCGACGACGACGAACCGGTGTCCACCGCGTCCCTCGCGGCCAGCTACGAGCTTCCGGTGGCGTACCTGAACAAGCAGCTGCAGGCGCTCGTGCGCGCGGGGCTGCTGCGTTCGCTCCCGGGCGCGCGCGGCGGGTTCGTGCTCGCGCGCCGGCCCGAGGACATCACGCTGATGGACGTGGTCGCCGCCATCGAGGGCCGGGACCACGCGTTCCAGTGCACCGAGATCCGGCAGCACGGGATGGGCCAGGAGGCGCCGCAGAGCGCGTTTCGCCGCAAGTGCGCGGTCGACTCGGCCATGCAGCACGCCGAGCTCCAGTGGCGCAAAGCCCTGGCGGTCAAGACGATCGCCGACATCCGGGCGGAAGCCGACAGCCACGCTCCTTCAGCCGCCCGGCTGGCCCGCAAGGCCTACGGCCGCAGCTGACGAGAACGGCCTGCCGCCTCCACGCCGGAGACAGCAGGCCGGACAGACTTTCAGGCCGAGCGACGGGCCTTCGGATGGCGCAGGTGGTCGCGCTCGCGAATCTCGTCCTCGTCGAGGAACGTGAGCATCGGCACGTCGGGCGCGCAGACCATGCAGACCACGAACTTGCTCGCGATGTCCTCGCGCAGGTTGCCGGCCTGGTAGTGCACGACCTCGCCGCCGGGCTCCCAGAACGCCTCCCCGGCTTTGATCGGGTAGGGCTCCTCGCCTTCGAGTTCGAAGAGGATCTCGCCCTCGAGCACGTAGCCGAACACAGGACCGGAGTGCCGGTGCGGGCCGCTGCCCGGGTCGCCCGGTGGGATCGAGACGGTGCCGACCATGAAGTGCGAGCCCTCGGGGACGAACGGCGGCGTGCGGGTGAGCAGGTTGTCGTAGGTGCTGGCTGAACCGGGTGAAAGGATCATACGGCCAGGCTAGGTCCGCGCCCGCGCGTGTGACCGGTCCAATCGGAGCCGGATTTCCTGTACCGGTTGGCAAAGGTTCCCGGCAGGCACACTGTCGCGATCGGACGGTGGTCAACCGGGACCACCGTCCGATCGCGACAGTCAGAACGGCCAGTCTGCGTTGCGCCCGGCCTCCAGCAGCGGGATCATCCGGAAGGCCTGGTCGGTCAGGCCGCCGAACGTGTGCCGGTTGCGGCCGCCGCTGGGCGCGTGGCCCCGCTCGTACCCGGCGAGGTTCCACGTGTACAGCGGCGTGGCCGCGGGCACGGACTTCCCGACATCGCCGGGCGCGGCCTGCTCGTCGGTGATGATCACGACGCGGTCGTGGCCGCGCTCGTGCTTCCCGACGGCGAGGTGCGTGTCGGTGCCGTTGCCGAGGAAGTACCCGTCGGCGGTCCAGCGGTCCACCGACTTCAGCAGCGATTCCCGCTGCCGCAGCGGGAACTCGCGGGTGTCGTCGGAGAACGACACGACGTCGGCCTTTTCGCACCGCTGCCCGAGCGCGAGCCCGAACACCGCGGCCGCGTCCCACCGCTTCAGCGTGCCGTCCTTCGAGAACCGCGAGGTCATCGACCACGAGGTGTCCACCAGGATCAATGTGCGGCCCGGCAGCACCGGGACGTTGGCGAGCGAGTGCGTGATCGCCTGTTCCAGCGCCCACGCCCACCGCAGCGACGGCGCCGCCCGGTAGGCCGAGAGGAACCGCATCGGCAGCTGCCGCGACCGCGCGACCTGCTCCGGGTCGGCGAGCCGCGTGGCGACGGTTTGCGCCACCTCGTCGGAAACCCCGGCCTGGTCGAAGTTGCGCAGGTTGCGCAGCAGCGCCATGTAACCCATCGCCGGGATCATCGACTCCCACGCGGCCGCGGTCAGCGGCCCCTGGAGCCACCCGGCGAGCGACTCCCACGTCATCCCGGCGCGGCGCAGCGCCTCGGGCGCCGTGGCGGACTCGACCAGCTCGCGCCGGCGCTCGACCGGCCAGGCCATCAGCTCCCGGTGCGCGCCGAGAGTCCGCAGTGCGGCGGGGATCTCGCGGTCGGCGTGGAAGCGGACGTCGAGGACGTGCTCGAACAGCGCGTCCTGCCAGTCGACACGCGGGCCGGGGTGCGTCAGCCCGAGGACGTCGGCGAACCGGAACCCGCGCGCGTCGGAGTCCCACTTGAGGTAGGAGCTCTCGGTGTAGAGGCGCTGGGCGGCGTCGGCCACACCGCGCTTCACCGGCTTGGGCAGGGTGCGGCCGTGGACGCTCGTCCAGTAGGCCAGCAGCTCACCCGGCTCGTCCGCCCGCTGCAGCACGCTGTTCACGACCTGGCGCGAGAGGCCTTCGAGGCCGGCTTCCCGCCGCGCCGCGGCGAACTCGGCCGCGCCGACGAGCGCCGCGGTGCGCAGGTTCGCCTCCCGGCGCAGCCACGCGAGGAAGCGCACCGTCCACTCGGGATCGGCCAGCGTCGCCGCGCGCACGAGTTCGGCGTAGCGGGTGTCGCGCTGCTCGGCGCTCTCGTAGAACGTGTGCTCGCCGACCAGGTTGGTCACGGCGAGCAGGAACAGCTCGCTCCTGGCATCGCGCGCGTAGCCGGCCCCGCCTTCGTACGTGCGCCCGCTCGCGACGGCCTCGCTGGAGATCGACGAGCGGGCCGCCCGCAGTGCGCCGAGGATGTTGAACTTGGCCATGGGTCGACCCCCTCTGTTTGTGTGTTCGGTCGTGGGAGGGAGCAACAGTTTCAGGTGTGCCCGAGAAAAAGTCGGCCACGGTACGTTTAGCTGCTCTGCCGGATTGAGCTACACCCCGATGAGTCGGGGTGACGGGATTCGAACCCGCAACATGCCCGTTGATAGCGGAAGTAACCGTCACCTGCGCACCGGGCACACCTGAAACTGTTGCTCCTGAAGAAGCTTTCGGTCCGGTTCGGGTGCGCCCGAGAAAGATCGGCGACGGTGTACAGGAATCGAACCTGTGGCACCAGTGAAGTAACCGTTGCCTGCGCACCGGGCTCACCTGAACCTTGACGGTTACTCTAGCCGCGCGGATCCCGTGGTGTCGCGGGGTTTTCCGCGAGCGGGTTCAGGGTTCGATGACCAGCCGCGAGATCAGCCCGTTGGCGAGCGTGAAGCGGAAGTGCAGGTCGACGTGACCGCCGGGGAAGTCGCCTTCCAGGTGGTGCGTGGCGACGTAGTGTTCGTCGTCGACGCGCTCGGTGGCGATGAGCGTGCTGGTGTAGGTGTATTCGCTCGCGGCGGCCTCGAGCCAGGCGCGGATCTCTGCAGGGCCGTGGTAGGTGTGGCCGTCGTCGGCGACGGTGGCGTCGCGTGTGAGGTGCGGCAGCGCGCGGTCGGCGTCGCGGGTTTCGTGCGCGGCGAGGTAGCCGGTGACGGTCTGGGGCAGCGCGGTGGTCATGCGGGGCTCTCCTGGGTTCGACTCGGGATGACGACCCCACCGTCGGCCCTCTCCCGGGGAGAGAGTCAAACCCGAGTTGACCCTCTCCCCGGGAGAGGGTGCACAGTGGCCCCATGCGGTCAGGTCTGACTATCGGCGAGTTCGCCCAGCTCACGCGCTTGAGCGTGCGCACGCTGCGCCGCTACCACGAGGCGGGGCTGCTGGCGCCCGCGTCGGTCGACGACGCCACGGGCTACCGCTACTACGCGCGCGAGCAGATCCCGAACGCCCAGGTGATCCACCGACTGCGCGAGCTCGACGTGCCGCTCGCGGAGGTGAAGCACATTCTGGCCACGAGTGATCCGCGAACGCGCGCCGACCTCATCGCCGGCCACCTGCAACGGCTGGAGGACCGGCTGGACCGCACGCGCGCGGCGGTCACGTCGTTGCGGCAGCTGCTGAAGCCGGACGTCCAGGAGCTCGCCGTCGAGCTGCGCTCGGTGCCCGCGCGGACCGTCGCGGCGATCGAGGCCACAGTGGACCTCGACGACGTGCTGGAGTGGTACGACGCCGCGATGTCCGAACTGGACGCCGCCGTGGCCGGACGCGAAGGCTTCGCGCCGCCGGGTGGGCTGTACGACAACGAGATGTTCACCGCCGGGCGCGGCACGGCCCTGGTCTACCGGCCGGTGCCCGACGCGCCGGCTGTCGGTCGCGTTGTGCCGCACACACTTCCGGCCACGGACCTCGCCGTGACAGTGCACGCCGGTGAGCACGACGACATCGACGTCACCTACGGCCGGCTGGGCAATTGGGTGGTGGAGCACGCGCTCGCCGTGGCCGGCCCCGTGCACGAGACTTACTTGTGCGGCCCGCGTGACGACCCGGATCCGCGGTCGTGGCGCACGGAGATCGGCTGGCCGGTGTTCCGCGTTTCGCCGGCCTGAGAACACGCGTGTAGCGTCCGCCGGGGGAGGTGGCCGTGGACGGGGTTCTTCGGGGACGCGAGCGGGAATGCGGTGCGCTCGAGGAGCTGCTGCGTGACGTGCGCGCGGGGCGCAGCCGGGTGCTCGTGGTGCGCGGCGAGGCGGGCGTCGGGAAGACGGCGCTGCTCGATCACCTCGCGGGGCAGGCGCCGCCGTGCCGGGTCGTGCGGACGGTCGGGGTGCAGTCGGAGTCGGAGCTGTCCTTCTCGGGGCTGCAACGGCTGTGCGCGCCGCTGCTCGGGCTGCTCGACCGGCTGCCGGGACCTCAGCGCGACGCGCTCGCGACGGCGTTCGGACTCGCGGCCGGGAGCCCGCCGGAGGGGTTGCTGATCGGGCTCGCGGTGCTGGGCCTGTTCGCCGAGGCGGCCGCGGAAAAGCCGCTGGTGTGCGTGGTGGACGACGTGCAGTGGCTCGACCGCATGTCCGAGGTGATCTTGACGTTCGTGGCGCGGCGGCTCGACGCGGAGTCGGTCGCGCTCGTCTTCGGGGCGCGCCTGGACGACGCCGTGCTGGAGGGGTTGCCCCAGCTGCGGGTCGACGGACTCGCCGACGCGGACGCGCGGGCGCTGCTCGACCGGACGCTCGCCGGGAGGGTCGACGAGCGCGTGCGGGACCGGATCGTCGCCGAGACGCGCGGGAACCCGTTGGCGTTGATGGAGCTTTGCCGGGACCGGACGCCCGAGGAGCTCGCGTTCGGGTTCGGGACGCGGGGCGCTCAGCCGGTGGTGAACCGGCTGGAGGAGGAGTTTTCGCGGCGGATTTCGGCGTTGCCTTCGGACACGCGGCGGCTGCTGCTGGCCGCGGCCGTGGAGCCGGTGGGGGATGTGACGTTGCTGTGGCGGGCGCTCGAACATCTTGGTGTCCAACCCGGTGCGGCAGCGCCCGCGGAGGTTGCGGGGCTGGTCGAGCTCGGCGCGCGGGTGCGATTCCGGCACCCACTGGTGCGCTCGGCCGCGTGGCGTTCGGCCGACGCGGCGGAGCTGCGGGACGTGCACTGCGCGCTGGCCGAGGCCACCGACCCGGAGCAGCACCCCGACCGGCGGGCGTGGCACCGGGCGCACGCGACGGTGGGGCCGGACGAGACGGTCGCCGCCGAGCTGGAGCAGTCCGCCGACCGGGCGCTGGCCCGGGGCGGGCCGGCGGGGGCGGCGGCGTTTTTCGAGCGGGCCGCCGAGCTGACGCCGGACCCCAAGACGCGCGCGACGCGGGCGTTGGAGGCGGCGCGGGCTCGGTTCGCGTCGGGTGCGCCCATGCAGGTGCCGGAGTTGCTGTCGGCTGCCGAGCTGGGGCCGTTGGATCCGTTGCACCGCGCGGGGGTGGAGCGGTTGCGGGCGCAGGTGGCGTTCGCGGTGAACCGCGGGCGGGCGGCGGGGCCGCCGTTGCTGGCGGCCGCGCGCCGGCTCGAGGAGCTGGACCTCGCGGCGGCGCGGGAGACGTACTTGCTGGCGGCGGGTGCGGCAATGCACGCGGGGCGGCTGGGCGCAGAGTTCGGTGATCCGGCCGTGGCCGGCGGAAACGAACCGGCCGGTCTGTTTCTGGCCGGGCTTTCGGCGTGGCGTTCGGAGGGCTGCGCCGCGGCGCCCATGCTGCGGGTCGCGCTGGCCGCGGCTGATCCGGGTCTGGTGTGGCTCGCGGTGCCGGTCGCGATCGAGCTGTGGGACGACGTCGCTTGGGACAGCCTGACCTCGCGCGCGCTCGGATTCGCGCGTGAGACCGGGTCGCTTGCTCTGTTGCCGTCCGCTTTGGTCCTTCGTGCCGCGGCGCTGTTGCGGGCGGGGCTCTTTTCCGAGGCGGCCGGCCTCGTCGCGGAAGCCGAAGCGTTCGCGGAAGCCACGGGTCTTCTCGCGGCTCCGTCGGTGGCGCTAGACCTGGCCGCACACCGCGGCCGCGAGTTGCCGGCGCTGGAGCACATCGCGGCGACGGAGAAGGAGGCCGAGGTGAGCGGGGAGGGCCGGCTGCTCGCGGAGGCCTGGCACGCGAAAGCCGTGCTGTACAACGGACTCGGCCAGTATTCGGCCGCGCTGGAGGCCGCGCGACGCGTGGTCGAGTACGACGATCTCGGCGTGCACAACCGGGCGCTCGTGGAGCTGGTGGAGGCGGCCGCACACGCCGGTGACGCTGGTGTGGCTGCCTCGGCTCGGGAACGTCTCACCCCGTTGACCGCCGCGGCGGACACGGCTTGGGCCCACGGCGCGCAGTCCCTCGCCGAGGCCCTGGCCGGGCCGCGCCGGCAGGCCGAAAACCACTACCGTGCCGCCGTCGAGCACCTGTCGACCGGCCGCCTCGACGTCCCCCTCGCCCGCGCCCGCCTCCTCCACGGCGAATGGCTGCGCCGCGAAAACCGGCGCAGCGAAGCCCGCGTCCCCCTGCGCGCCGCGCACGACGCCTTCACCGCCATGGGCGCCGAGGCCTTCGCCGCCCGCGCCGGCCGCGAACTGTCCGCCACCGGCGAGACGGTCCGCAAACGCACCTCGGGCTCGTGGGACGAACTCACCTCCCAGGAGACGCAGATCGCCCGCCTCGCCCTGGCCGGCCGCACGAACCCCGAGATCGCGGCCGCCCTGTTCCTCAGCCCGCGCACGGTGGAGTGGCACTTGCGGAAGGTGTTCACGAAGCTGGGCATCACGTCGCGGCGTGAGCTGGGTGGGGTGTTGAAGTGACAGCGGCCCCGGCCCTCCGAGGAGAGCCGGGACCGAGGGGAAGAAAACCCGTCAGCTACAACGGTAATTCGTAGCCGAGGCGGGGTTGCCGTGGCCGGTGTAGTGGGAGAGTTTCGGGTAGCGGCACAGGTTGCGGGTCGCGAGGGTGGTGCCTTCCGTGGTCTTGACGGCGGCGGCCAGGGTATCCGGGGCCTGACCGTGCTCGACCCACTTCACCAGGGCGCCCAGGGCGTCCGTGGGCTGCGCGCCGGGGCCGCCGCCGCAGTGGGTGACGCCGGGGGCGAGGAAGAGGCGGTAGAACTGGTCGACGCGGGAGTTGCCGCCCATGAGCCGGTTGACGCGTTCGCGGTAGTCGGCCGTGCCCTGGGTGGGGACGAGCTCGTCGGACTGGCCTTGCCAGCTCAGCAGCTTGCCGCCGGCGTGGGCGAAGGCCGAGAGGTCCGGGTCGTCGCTGCCGATGACGTCGTGGAACTTCTGCTGGGACTCGCGGAACAGCTGCGCGAAGGAGCTGTACGTGAGCTTCGTGGTGTCGAACGTCGGGTCCTGCTTCACGAAGTACTTGACCCAGCTGTCGGCGACGAAGAAGGGCATGCCGGCCTGCGAGTGTCCGCTGAAGGGTGCGCCCTTGTTGGATTCGTACCAGAGCTGCTGCCCGGACGGCGAGACCGGCCCGGCCCAGATCTTGCGCACGACCTCGGCCGTCGCGGCGGAGATGGTGAGCTCCTTGCCCTCGCACAGCACCTTCGTGCCGATCAGCTTGCGCGGGTCCCAGTGGCAGGCCTGCGGGTTGCCGATCACGCCGTCCTTGACGCCGTCGAGCGTGTCGCACGCCGCGACCGCCGCGGTGTTGAACGCCTCCAGCTCGCACTGCGTCGGCTGCGTCTTCTCCTCGTTGAACACGACCTGGGGCCACAGCGAGGCCACGGCGAAGCGGTCCCAGTTGATGGCCGGCGCGTCGGCGAGGATGCCCTGGAAGTCCTTCGGGTAGTCCTGGGCCTCGACGTACCCCTGCCGGCCACCGGTCGAGCAGCCGTTCCAGTACGCGTAGCTCACGGGCTTGCCGTAGAAGCGGTTCGCCACGTCCTTGCCGACCACGGCCAGGTCGTGCAGCGAGCGCGACGAGAAGTCCTCCAGCAGCGCCGGCGTCTCCGGCTTCAGGGCCCAGCCGCTGACGTCGAGCGGGTCGGAACCCACGCCGGCGTCGGTCGCGGCGGCGACGTAGCCGTCCTTGACGGCGGCGACCAGGGGGCTGCCGAAGTCTCCGGCGAGGTACGCGCTGCCGCCGGTGGCCTGGAACCGGCCCGACCACTTCGCGCGGTCGCTGGGCAGCGAGATCTTCACGGCAACGTGGTCACCGGCGCCCGGGTGAGTGAGGGTGACGGTGACGTCGCACCAGGCCGGCACGTCCGTGAGCGTCGTCGGCGCGAGGTGCAGCGGGGGAGCGGCGGGGAACGTGACGGTGCCGCCCTCGTGGGCGG
This sequence comes from Amycolatopsis sp. NPDC005232, assembly GCF_040607795.1. Lineage (NCBI taxonomy): Bacteria > Bacillati > Actinomycetota > Actinomycetes > Pseudonocardiales > Pseudonocardiaceae > Amycolatopsis > Amycolatopsis sp. NPDC005232. Next base: position 208,225 of record NZ_JBEXHL010000006.1, read on the forward strand.
TCGCGGTCACCGCCTCGACCTGGGCGCCGGGTGGCGCGGACACGGGCATGGCCGCACACGTGGTGGCCGGGGCACCGGGAGCGGCACTGGCGGCCGGCACCAGCACGGCCGCGAGCGGCAGCACGGCCGCCAGCAGGATCAGTCGTCTCATGCCGTTCACCCTCGCGTGACCCGGCCGGCGGTGGAGCCAGGGAGACACCCTGGGGTGCACCCTGGCCCGGGTGCCGACCCGTGTCTCACCCTGGGGTGACGAGGCCGGTTCCGCGGCGACGATGACGCCACCACTTCCGAAGGGAAACGCCGTGCCCGTCATACGCTTCCACCTCGACTCCGCCCTCACCCCGGCCGCCGCGCTCGCCGTGCTCACCGACTTCGGCCCCGCCCGCGCCGAGCACTGGCCCTCGATCGACGCCGAGCACTTCGAGGTCCACGCCCTCGGCGCCACCTGGGCCGAAGTGACGGAAGGGACCAGCGCGGCGTGGGAACGCGCGCGCTACGAATGGGACGCCGCGAGCGTCACCGCCACCACACTCGACTCCAAGCTCTTCGGCCCCGGCGGCGGCTGGGTCTTCCGGCTGCAGCCGGCCGGCGAAGGCACCCGCGTCGACGTCGAACTCACCCGCACCCCGTCGACACCGAAGGGCAAGATCCTCGCGACGCTCCTGCGGGTTGTCGGGCCGCCGAGCCTGCGCAAATCGTTCAGTGGACCGCTCCAGGCGCGGTGAACGTGGCGTCGATCTCGTCCCGGTGCGGCCTTCGCGGGTTGACCGGTCCCCTCGGCACTGGCCATACTCGTTCGTCAGACGTTCAAGTGTACGTCTGACGAACACAAGGAGATCGCACATGGCCAGGCTGGACTACGCGGACGAGAGCGGCGAAGTCGCCGACCGCATCCGCGCGCGCCGTGGGGGGCGCCTGACCCCGCTCGATCGCATGCTGTTGCACAGCCCGCCTTTCGCCGACGGCTGGAACAGCCTGCTCGGCGCGATCCGCAAACAGGGCGTCCTCCCCGCGACGGTGCGGGAGCTGGCGATCCTGCGGGTCGCCGAGCTCAACGGCGCCGAGTACGAGTGGACCGCCCACGCCCTCGTCGCCGCGGAGGCCGGTCTGCCGGCCGAGGAGATCGAGGCTTTGCGCGAGGGCGCCGACCCGAGCCTCCTGGACGAGCGGCAGCTGGCCGTGGTGGCCTACACCGACGCGATGACGAAGCAGGTCGCCGTGCCGGACGAGGTGTTCCTGGCTCTGCAGAAGCACTTCGCGGAGCAGGAGATCGTCGAGCTGACGGTGACCGTGGGCGCGTACAACCTCGTGTCGCGGTTCCTGGTCGCGCTGGAGGTCGGCCAGTGACGGACCCGCACAACCCGGGCCCGCACCCTCACCCGCACGCGCCGCGGATCCCGTTGCCAGCCAACAGTTGTGACGCGCACTGCCACGTCTTCGGCCCGACGGCGAAGTTCCCGTACGCCGAGGGCCGGTCCTACACGCCGCCGGAGTCGCCGAAGGAAGACCTGCGGGCGCTGCACCGGCTGCTCGGGATCGACCGCGCGGTGCTCGTGCAGCCCGCGTGCCACGGCACCGACCACGCCGCGCTGCTCGACGCGCTGGAGACCTCCGGCGGCCGCTACCGCGGTGTGGCGCTGATCCGGCCGGACACGTCCGTAGCGGAGGTGAAGCGGCTGCACGAGGCGGGGGTCCGCGGCGCGCGCCTGAACTTCACCCCGCACCTCGGCCCGGCACCGGCGCGCGACGAGATCGATCGCGTTCTCGAGCTCGTCGGGCCCCACGGCTGGCACCTCGCGTTGCACGTGGCCGGTGCCGGCATCGCCGAGCACGCGGACCTGGTGCGGTCGCTGGGGGTGCGGGTGGTGATCGACCACCTCGCGCGGGTCGACCTGCGCGAGGGTCTCGACAGCGCGGCTGTGCGGGCATTGCTGGACCTGCTGGCGACCGGGACCGTGTGGGTCAAGCTGAGCGGCACGGACCGCATCGCGACCGCGCCGCCGAGCCTCGCGGATTCCGCCGCACTGGCCCGGCTCCTGGCCACGCGGGCGCCGGACCGCGTCGTGTGGGGCACGGACTTCCCGCACCCCAACACCACCGGCTTCGTTCCCGACGACGGCGATCTCGTCGACCTGATCGCCGAGATCGCGCCGGACGCGGCCGCCCGCGAACGGCTGCTCGTGACGAATCCCGCGGAGTGCTTCGACTTCCCGGACGCCGGCTCGCCGGAGGTCTAGTGCAGGCCCTCGATGTCCTTGGTGATCGCGTCGGCCGTTTCCAGCAGCCGGGGCACGAACCGCTTGCGCAGCTCGGCCTGCGACACGCGGGCCGCGTTGACCGACACGTTGAGCGCGGCCAGCGTCCGTCCGCCCGCTCCGCGCACGGGCGCGGCCGCCGAGCGCACGCCTTCTTCCCGTTCCCCGTCGACCACGGCGAAACCGGCTTCGGCGACCTCGTGCAGCTCGGCCCGCAGCCGCGCGGGGTCGGTGATGGTGTGGCGCGTGAGTTTTTCCAGGTGCACATTGTCCAGATAGGACCGCAGGTCCGCCTCGGGCAGTGCCGCGAGCAGGACCCGGCCCATCGACGTGGGGTAGGCGGGCAGGCGCGAGCCGACATTGAGCGTGATGGACATCGACCGCGACGCCGGGACCCGGGCCACGTACACGATTTCGGGACCGTCCAAGGTGGCCATCGAGCACGACTCCCGCAGCTCGTCGGCCAGCGCGCGCATGTGCGGCTGGGCGTGCTCCCAGAACGGCAGGGCGGCGAGGTAGCCGTAGCCCAGGCGCAGTACCCGGGCGGTGAGGCGGAAGTGGCGGTCGTCGGCCTCGGCGAACCCCAGGCGCTCCAGCGTGAGCAGGATGCGGCGGGCCGTGGCGCGGGTGAACCCCGTGGCCGCGGCGGCGTCGCTGACGGTCATCGCGGCGCGCTCGGCGGAAAAGACCTGCAGCAACCGGAACGCCTTCTCCACCGAGTCGATGACGTCGGGGTCTTCTCTCGACACTGCCGTCCCTTTCCCTGGTTGCTGCCTGACGAGAACGGTACCCGAGCGAGGGCGAGGAGTGACGGATGACGGACGGGCTGCTCTACGTGCTTTCCGAACCGGGTGCGGTCGGCGAGGACGAGTTCCACGACTGGTACGACGGTGAGCACGCGCCGGCGCGGGTCGCCGTGCCCGGTGTCCGCAGCGGCTACCGGTACCGGGCGATCGACGGCGCCACGCCGTCATGGCTGGCGTGGTACGAGCTCGACCTCGCCGCGCTGGCGACCCCGGAGTACGCCGCCGTGCGCCGGCGCAGCGCGCGCGAGCAGTCGGTGGTCGAACGCCTCGAGACGCTCGACCGGCGCGTGTACGAGCTGACCGCCGAGTACGGCGAACGGACCGGCCCGGCACCGGTGCTCGTCGCGGTCGCGCTGACCGGCGACGAGGCGGCGCTGGCCGAGTGGTACCGCGAAGAGCACGTGCCACTGCTGCTGGAGCTGCCGGGCTGGCACCGTATCCGGCGCTATCGGCGCGTCGAGGGAGCGGGGCCGGATCTGCTGGCGCTGCACGAGATCTCCGGCGTGGAGCTGTTCGACGAGCCGGGGTACCGGCATGCGACCGGTACCCCGTGGCGCGACCGCGTGATGGCGACGGTGACGGCGCGGGAGCGGCGGGTCTTCCGTTACCACAACACCGCCCGCTGACCGGTCACGTCGGATTCAGGCCGGACTCGCCGGTGATGTCGTGCGCGAGCTTCCGGTGTTCGAACAGCCAGCCGGCTCCGGTCCTGACCACGCGGTCGGTGTAGGTGCCGGCCACCGCGATCGCCGGGCCCGCGCTCGTGTCGCGCACGACGAGGAAGTTCGACCGCACCGCGGCGCGATCGTCGCCGTCGAACCGGATGACGATGTTCGTCGTGAGGTGTTTGCGCCGCGTGCCGGGTCCGGGCGGCGGCACGAGGGCGCTCATGAGCTCTTCGACGGCGGCGGGCCCGGTGGCCGTGCCGTTGCGCGACTCCCAGGTGCCGGTTTCGGTGAACAGGCGGGAGAACTCCGCGAGTTCGTAGCCGTCGAGCAGGAAGCAGTAGGTGGCCAGCAGTTCGCGGATGTCGTCCTTGGCCGTCGCGTCGGTCATGGGGCCACCAGCTCGTTCGTGACGGCCCGGCGGGCCGCGATCGGGGTGCGCGTCATCGTCATGGTCAGCACGGCGCCGACGACGAGGAGCACGCCGGCGACGACGAACGCCGTGCCGTAGCCGCCGGACCACGCGATCACGTAGCCGGTCGCGATGGGCGCGAGCACGCCGAACCCGTTGCCGCCGACCATGAGGATCCCGTTGGCTCGCCCGGTGTCCGCCGGGTCGGCGAGCAAGTCGTTGAGCAGCGCGATGTTGAGGCCCACGGCGCTGCCGATGCTGGTGAGCGACAAGGAGAACAGCGCCAGGATCACCGCGGCGTTGGTGACGAACGGCGTGAGCAGGATGCACGAGGAGACCAGCATCGTCACGGTGACCATCACGCGGCGGCGGCCCGAACCGGCGGGACGGCCGCGCAGCAGGCGGTCGCTGAGCCAGCCGACGAACATGGTCCCGGGCACGGCCACGGCGTAGGGCACGGCGGTGTAGAGGCCGGACTTCAGGACGGTGAGCCCGTGGGTCGCCTGCAGGTAGCTCGGCAGCCAGGTCAGGAACATGTAGACGGTGTACACGGCGCAGCCCTGCGCCACGAACATCCCCCACATCGTGCGCGAGCGCAGCAACGTGCGGAGGGACGAACCGCCGTGACCGGGCCGGTCCGGGTCGCCGCGTTCGGTGAGGATCTTCGTGCGCTCGGCCTCGCCGATGAAGCGGGCCTGCTCGGGTCGCTTGTAGACGAAGATCCACGCCAGCAGCACGAGCACGCCGAGGATCGCGCCGAAGTAGAACCCGCTTCGCCAGCCGAACTGGCCGACCAGGAACCCGACGACGACCGAGCCGATCGCGGGGCCGGCGTACCCGCCGGCGTTGAACACGGTGGTGGCCAGCCCGCGCTCGCGGGTCGGGATCCACTCGCGGATGGCGGCCGCGCCGGCCGGGTACGTCGACGCCTCGCCCACGCCCATGACGAGCCGGAAGGCGAACAGCGACCCGAACCCGCCCGACACCCCGGTCAGGAGCGTCGCGACCGTCCACAGTGCCAGCCCGGAAACCGTCGACGGTTTGGTGCCGATCTTGTCGGTGAGGATTCCCCACGGCAGCACGAAGACCAGGTAGCTCCACAGGAAAGCCGAAAGCAGCAGGCCCAGTTCCGGCGCCGAGAGCCCGAGCTCTTGTGAGATGGGCTTCGCGGCCACGGAGAGGATGACGCGGTCGACGTAGTTGACCGTGACCGCACCCAGAAGCAGCAGGTAGACGAGCACGCGCCCGGTTCTCAGAGTTCTCAAGGTGGGTTCCCTTCCGCGCTGACGGGACCACGGCCGGCGTCTCCGGCCACGGGGAGAGGTGCTGCGGACCGAAGAGTGTGCGACCGACGAACACATGGACGTCTGACGAACATTGTGTCCGACGAAGAGATAGTGGGACACGGTCACCGTGATGTCAATCCCGGAACGCGAGCCGGCCCCGTCGCCGGTTCTCACGACCACGGCGGACGGCCGCCGTGCCGGGGCCGGCGCCGTAGGATCACCCCGCGCACAGACATCCGGTCCGCGCGCCCGGCTCGAGGAGTCGCCGTTGTCGGCCGCACCGTCTGCCTCCGCGTCCTCCTCGTGGGCGCCGCTGCGCCGGCACGTGTTCCGTGCGCTGTGGTTCGCGCAGCTGGGCTCGAACGTCGGCAGCTGGATGCAGTCGGTCGGTGCGCAGTGGACGGTCGTGCACCAGCCCGACGCCGCCACGCTGACCTCGATCGTGCAAGCCGCGAGCTTGATCCCCGTGCTGTTCGTGTCGTTGCCGGCGGGCGTGCTGGCCGACGTGCTCGACCGGCGGCGGATCATCGCAGTGCTCACGGCGGTGATGGTCGTGATCACGGGGATCCTGGCGGTGCTGAGCAGCCAGGGCCTCGTGACACCGGCGACGCTGATCACGATCACGCTGCTGCTCGGCGAGTGCCAGGCGCTGATGAGCCCGGCCTGGCAGGCGATCCAGCCCGAACTGGTGCCGCGCGAGGAACTGCCGTCGGCGGCGGCGCTGGGCAGTCTCAACGTCAACATCGCGCGCGCGATCGGGCCGGCGCTCGCCGGGTTCGTGCTGGCGCTGACGGGGCCGGCGGTGGTGTTCGGCATCAACGCCGTGTCGGACCTGCTGATCCTGGCGGCGGTGCTGATGTGGCGGCGCACCACCACTGAGTCGCCCGGCCCGGCGGAACCGCTGGTGCCCGCCTTGCGCGCGGGAATCCGGTATGTGCGGTACGCGCCCGGTGTCCGCCGGATCCTGGTGCGCGCCTTGGTGTTCGTGCTGCCCGCGTCGGCGTTGTGGGGGCTGCTGCCGGTCGTGGCCGCTGACCGGCTCGGTCTCGGTTCCGGCGGCTACGGCGTACTGCTCGGCGCCCTCGGCCTCGGGGCGGTGGGCGGCGCCGTGCTGATGCGACCGATGCGCGCGAGGTTCGGCCGCAACACGCTGCTGGGGGCCGCCACCATCGCGTACGCGGTCGGGGTGTTCGCCGCCGCGCTGCTGCCGAGCGCGGTGGTGGTCGCGGTCCTGCTCGTGCCGGGCGGCGCCGGCTGGCTGGCTGGACTGTCCACTTTGAACACCACGCTGCAGCTCGCGCTGCCCGGCTGGGTCCGCGCGCGGGCGCTGGCGGTGTACCTGATGATCTTCCTGGGCGGTCAGGGTGTCGGCGCCCTCATCTGGGGGCTGGTCGCCGCCGCGGCGGGCGCGGCGACGACGCTGGCCATCTCCGGCGTGCTGCTCGTGCTGGGCGCGGCGTCGCTGTTCGTGCTCCCGATCCACGCGCGCACCGGCGAGCTGGACCGCACGATCGTCACGCCGTGGCCGGAACCCGAGATCGCCGTGCTCACCGGTGACGAGGAAGCCCTCGACGCCACGGCGGGGCCGGTGCTGGTCGAGGTCTCCTACCACGTCCCGGTCGAACGCTCGGCCGAATTCCTGGCCTCGCTCGCGCGCGTCGGGGTCTCGCGGCAGCGCACGGGCGCGCGCCGGTGGAGCGCCTATCGCGATCTCAGCGTGCCGGACCGCTACGTCGAGGTCTTCGAGGTCGCGACCTGGGCCGAACACCTGCGCCAGCACCACGAACGCATCACCGGCCAGGACGCCGGTCTCTACCGCGAGGCCGCGGAGCTCTCGCTGGAACCGCCGTCGACCCGGCACCTGCTGGCGAGCTGACGTCCGGAGAGTCCTTCGACACCCGGACAACCGGGAGATTCGCGGCGCCCGCGCCGAGCGGAATACAGTCCTCCGCATGAGCAGAAGCGAGGGCGTGGCGGGCGTCAACCCGCCGCAGTACCCGATCGAATCCGTCGACAACGCGCTCAAGCTGCTGCTGCTGTTCGGCGAGCGGTCGGAGGTGCGGCTGGCGGAGGTGAGCGAGTACCTCGGCGTCGCCTCGTCCACGGCGCACCGGCTGATGGCGATGCTGCTCTACCGCGGGTTCGTGCGGCAGAACCCGGCCACGAAGGCCTACGAGCCGGGTACGGCGCTGACCGGCGTGGCGTTCTCGATCCTCGAGCGGTTCGACTTCCGCCAGGTGCTGCGGCCCTACCTCGAACGGCTCAACGCCGAGCTGCGCGAGACCGTGCACCTCGGCGTGCTCGACGGCACGAGCGTGCGGTTCGTCGACGCGATCGAGAGCCCGCAAGCGGTCCGGGTCGCGTCGCGGCTGGGCAGCTCGCTGCCGGCGAGCTCGACGTCGTCGGGCAAGGCGATGCTGGCCGGCCTCAGCACCGACCAGCTGCGGGTGCTCTACCCGGACGAGCGGATCAGCGGGCTCACCGACCGCAGCATCCGCACCCGTGGTGACCTCGAAGCCGAGCTCGGGCGGGTGCGCGAGCTCGGCTACGCCACCAGCGCCGAGGAGAGCGAGGCCGGGGTGTCGTCGGTGGCGGTCGCCTTCCCGGTGACGGTGGGGGCCGGTCGGATCTCGTTCAACGTCGCCGTGCCCGCGAGCCGCATGCCCGAGTCGCAGCAGCTCGTCGTCGCGACGGCGCTCCAGGCGATCGTGCGGGAGGCGACGCCGCTCCTGCACAGCTGAGCCCCGTCTTTCCGAACGGCGGTGACCTGGGTGAAATGCCCAGGTCGCCGCCGTTTTTTCGCGCCCTGGGCGCGGCCGGCAGGCCTCACCTGACCGAGGGAGGGCCGACGTCGGGTGTTGTCATTCTGCTGTGCAGAAGACTACTCTTTCTATTGCGGTCGTCACGGAGGCGACATAGAAGAGGAGGACGGGATGGCCATTGTTCACGCGGATCGGGGGAAGTGCCGGGGCTGGGCCAACTGCGTGGCCGGCGCCGACGACGTGTTCGACATCGACGACGACGGCGTCGTCACCCTGCTGCGCGAGGCCATCGGGCCGGACGAGGTCGGGCGCGTCGGCGAGGTCGCGCGCCGGTGCCCAGAGGCGGCGCTGGCGGTGGACGGGGCATGAGGCCGCGCACGGTCGTCGTCGGTGGGTCCGTCGCCGGGGTGCGCGTGGCCCAGGCGCTGCGGTCGCACGGCTACGAGGGCCGCGTCGTGCTGGTCGGCCGGGAAAACGAGCTCCCGTACGACAAACCGCCGCTGTCCAAGGGGGTGCTCGCCGGCTTGGCCGAGCTCGACGACGTCCGGCTGCTCACCGAACGCGAAGCGGCTGACGCGGAGATCGAGCTCGAGCTCGGTCAGGCCGCGACCCGGCTCGACCTGCCCGGTGCCCGCGTGCACCTGGCCGACGGGTCGGCCCTCGGCTTCGACGACCTGGTGATCGCCACCGGCGCGAGCGCGCGGCCCACCGGCTGGGAGCACCTCGAAGGCGTCCACTCGCTGCGCACGGCCGCAGACGCCCGGGCGCTGCGGGAAGGCCTCGGCCGCGGCGGCCCGGTGGTCGTGATCGGTGGCGGCTTCATCGGCTCGGAGGTCGCGGCCACCGCGAACCGGCTCGGCCTTTCCGACGTGACCGTGCTCGACGCCACCCCGGCGTTGCTGTCCCGCGCGGTGCCGGAAGTGTTCGGCGACCGGCTCGCGGACCTGCACCGGCGGCACGGAGTGCGGGTGCGGCTCGGCGCCCGCGTCGCGACTGTGGAGCGGATACGCGGCCGGTTGCGGATCCGGCTCGACGACGGGTCCGAAGTGGACGCCGCCACCGTGGTCGTCGGCATCGGCGCCGTGCCGGACGACGCGTGGGTGACCGGCACCGGGCTGAAGGTCGACGACGGCGTCGTCTGCGACCCGTTCGGCAGCGCCGCGCCGCACGTGTTCGCGGTCGGCGACGTCTCCCGCTGGCAGACCGCCCGCCACGGCCGCGCGGTGCGGTTCGAGCACTGGACCAACGCGGTCGAACAGGCCGCGTGCGTCGCGCACACCCTCGTGCACCCTGGTGATCCCCGCGCGCACGAACCCGGCGAATACGTCTGGACCGACCAGTACGACTGGAAGGTTCAGCTCGTCGGCGATCCCCGGGCCGGTACCGAAACCCGGCTGTTCGAACGCTCCGGCGACGCGTTCGCGATCGTTTTCGGCGCCGTCGGCCGGCCGGCGCCGTGGTCGTCAACTGGCCGAAAGCACTCGTCGGCTGCCGGCGCGCCCTGGCGGCCGGGAAGCCATTCGCCGAACTCTGTGAAGAACTCCAGCACCTGTCTGCGAAGACCCAGTGAAAGGAGCCGCCGTGAACTACGTCCTCAACCCGAGCGACATCGCCTGGCACCGCCTCGAGAAGCCCGGGTTCCCCGGCATCGGGTTCCAGTTCAGCGAAAGCGTGGTCGACGACGACTACACGTCCGTCTACAGTGTCCAGCTCTCGAAGATCGGGCCGGGCGGGAAGTCGAAACTGCACCGCGACCCGTACAACCACGCCTTCTACGTCACCGCCGGCACCGGTTCGGTCCGCATCGGCAAGGACAGCTGGGATGTGGAACCGGGCAGCGTGGTGAAGATCCCCGCCGGGCTACCGCACGGGTTCTCCAACACCGGCGACGTGGACCTCGAGTTCGTCGTGATCTACGACCCGCCCTACGTCGCCGGCACCGAGCCGGTCAAGGAGCTCGAAAGCTGATTCGCGACCGGGCACCCGGCCTCGGCCGGGTGCCCCTCGTTTCCCCGTCCCCGTTGCGCCCATGCGACCCACCGGAGTGTCCATGTCCCGCACCGCCGCGGCTTCCACGCTGCGCAGATCCGTCCTCGTCAGCCTCGCCGGCTCCGCCATCGAGTGGTACGACTTCTTCGTCTACGCCTCGGCGACCGCGCTCGTGTTCGGCAAACTGTTCTTCCCGGCGAGTGATCCGCTCGCCGGCACCCTCCTCGCGTTCAGCACCTTCGCGGTCGGCTTCGTCGTCCGGCCCGTGGGCGCCGCGCTGTTCGGCCACTTCGGCGACCGCGTCGGCCGCAAACCCGCTCTCGTCACGGCGATGCTCATCATGGGGCTCGCCACCACCGCGGTCGGGCTCGTGCCGCCGTACGCGTCGATCGGCGCGGCCGCACCGGTTCTTCTCGTGGTGCTCCGGCTGGTGCAGGGCCTCGCGCTCGGCGGTCAGTGGGGCGGCGCCGTGCTGCTCGTGACCGAGAACGCGCCGCCGGGCCGGCGCGGGTTCTACGGCAGTTTCGCGCAGCTCGGTGTGCCGATCGCGTTGATCCTCGCGAACGTCGTGTTCCTCGTGGCCTCCACGGCGTTGCCCGAGGACGCCTTCCTCACCTGGGGCTGGCGGATTCCCTTCCTGCTCAGCGTTCTCCTCGTCGGGGTCGCGTTGTACGCGCAGAGCCGGGTCGCGGAGCACGCGCCCGCCGCACCCCGCGGCGGCGGCCGCGCGCCACTGGTCGAGCTCCTGCGCCGCTACCCGCGCCAGATCGTGCTCGCGGCCGGCGCGACGATGGTCGGTGGCACCAGCTACTACCTGCTGGCGGTGTACCTCGTCTCCTACGCCACCGACCACCTGCACCAGCCGCGCGGCACCGTTCTCATCGCGGTGCTGGTCTCGGCCGTCGTGTGCGTGGTCGCGATGCCGGCGTTGGTGGCGTGGTCCGACGTGGTCGGCCGGCGGCGGATCTTCCTGGCCGGCGCGGTTCTCTTCGCGCTGTGGGCGTTCCCGCTCATCCGGCTCGTCGAGACGGGCTCACCCGTGCTCGTCGGGGTCGGGCTCGTGGTCGGCCAGGTGTTCTTCGCGATGACCTACGGCCCGGCGCCCGCCCTGTTCGCCGAGCTGTTCGGCGAACGCGTCCGCTACACCGGCATCTCACTCGGCTACCAGATCGGCTCCGTGCTCGGCGGTGCGTTCGCCCCGATCATCGCGACCGCTCTGCTGGCCGGCACGAACTGGTCGGGCTCCATCGCGCTGTACGCGATCGCCGTCTGCGGGATCTCCTTCGTCGCGGTGTGGTTCGCGCCGGACCGGCCGGCCGGCTCACGCGCTGCGCGCCGCGCTCTCGTCCGGGTCCCAGGGGCCGAGGACGGGTCCCGCTGAGGCGAACCCCTCGCCGCCCGGCCGGTCTCCGAACACGACCGGCCGGCGCGGCGTGGTGTCGTGGTGCAGCTGGAAGACGTCGAAGCGGTTGTAGGAACCGACGATGTCGTGCATCTGCTTGGGCTGGATGCAGCGAGCCAGGTCGATTTCGGCGTAGACGATGCCCTCTTCGTCGATGAGTGGTTCGACGACGGGGTTGCCGTCGGGGCCGAAGATGCCGGAGAGCGCGCTGTTCGGGCGGCGCATGAGCTCGGCGATGCCCGCGTCGTCGCCGGCGGCGATCTCGATCATCTCGTCGGTGATGGTGGAGCAGGCGACCACGGAGAACAGCTTGCCTTCGAAGGCGTGCGCGGCGCTGCGGACGGCGATCGCCTGGGCCATGTCGTAGTCCGCGGGCGCGACGGGCAGGGAGATGTAGCTGGCGACGTGGACCAGTTCCCCTTGCGCCAGCAGGGAGAACCGCGCGAGCGTGTTCGTGTTCTCGCCGCACGCCAGCGCGCCGAGCGGGCCGACGGCGGAGTCGAGCACGCGCACGGTGCTGCCGTCGCCGCCGCCCCAGGTGAGTTTCTCGGCCCACGTCGGCACGAGCTTGCGGTGGACGTTGAGGACCGAACCGTCGGGGCCGATGGTGACGACGCTGTTGTAGATCAGCCCGAGGCTGTGGCGGCTGCGTTCGTTGACGCCGATGACCACCGTGGTCTTCGTCGCTGCGGCGGCCGCGCGCAGGGCGTCGAGGTGCGGGCCGGGGATGTCGATGGCGGTGCGGTAGAGGCGCTCGTACCACGGCGAACCCTGCACCGGGTTCATCGTCCAGTTCCAGTACGGGTAGCCGGGCACGAAGACCTCGGGGAACGCGATGAGGGAGGCGCCGTGCGAAGCGGCTTCGGTGATGAGCGAGACGGCCTTGGCGACCGTCGCGGCGGTGTCGAGGTACACGGGCGCGGCCTGCACGGCGGCGGCGGTGAAGCGGGGGAAGTCTTCCACGGCTCAGAGGCTCCTGTTCGGGGTTCCGGCGGGTACGGGGGTCCAGCGCGAACGGGCCGGCGAGGGTTCGTCCGCGCGGAGGGTGAGCAATGGCCGGGCGCGGCCACCGGTGGGCGGTTTGGCCTCGCCGCCGGCCTGGATGGGCGGCCAATACGCGCCGGGCCCGGAGTAACCGAGCTCGGCCGCCGCGTGCAGCGCCCACGACGGGTCGTGCAGCTGCGCCCGGCCGATCCCGATGAGGTCCGCGCGGCCGGCGAGCACGATCGAGTTCGCGTCGTCGCAGGTGGAGATGCCGCCGACGGCGATCGTCGGGACGCCGACGTCGGCGCGGATCCGTTCGGCGAACGGCGTCTGGTAGCTGCGGCCGTACGCCGGCTGTTCGTGTGCGACGACCTCGCCGCTCGACACGTCGATCGCGTCCACCCCGCGTTCGGCCAGCGCGGCGGCGATCCGCACGCTGTCCTCGATCGTCGTGCCGCCCTCGGCCCAGTCGACGGCCGAGAGCCGCACGAGCAGCGGCTTGTAGTGCGGCCAGACGGCGCGCACCGCGGCCACGACGGCGAGCGGGAAGCGCAGGCGGTTCTCCAGGGTCCCGCCGTAGCCGTCGGTGCGGTGGTTCGTGAGCGGCGACAGGAACGTCGAGAGCAGGAACCCGTGTCCGGCCTGCAGTTCGAGGACGTCGAAGCCCGCCTCGTCGGCCCGGCGCGCGGCCGCGGCGAAGTCCTCGATCAACGCCTGCAGCTCGGCTTCCGTGAGCTCGTGCGGCACGGACAGGTCGCCGTACGCGAGGGCCGAGGGGGCGACGGTCCGCCAGCCGTTGGCGGCCAGCGCTGGGCCCAGAGGTGCCGCGTCGGGCACGGTCGTGGAGCCCTTGCGCCCGGAGTGGCTGAGCTGCACGCCGATCAGGGCGCCGGTGTGCGCGTGCACGGCGTTGGTGATGCGGCGCCATGCCGTGGCCTGCTCGTCGGTGTACAGGCCGGGGCACGCGGGGGTGACGCGGCCGTGCGCGGTCACGGCGGTCATCCCGGTGAGCACCAGCCCGGCGCCGCCGAGGGCTTTGCCCGAAAGATGCAGTAGTTCGGCTTCGCCGGGGATCCCGTCGACCGCGCTGTACGTCGCGATCGGCGCGGCGACGATGCGGTTGCGCAGGTGCCGGCCCGCCAGGACGAGCGGCTGGAACAGTGGGGGCGTGCCGTCGTCGCGGCCGCCGGGGCTGTAGGTGCTGAACCAGCGGTCGACGGAGCGGATGTAGGCGGGGTCGCGCAGGCTCAGGTTGTCGTAGGTGACACGGCGGCTGCGCGTGAGGAGGTTGAACGCGAACTGCTGCGGCTCCTGGCCCACGACGTGGTCGATCGTCTCGAACCACTCGAGGCTTGCCTGCGCCGCGCGCTGCGTGGACTCGACGACGGGTCGCCGTTCGGTCTCGTAGTGCTCCAGCGCCGCGGTGAGGTCGCCGGGCGTGGCCTCCAGCGCGGCGGCGAGGGCCAGCGCGTCCTCCATGGCCAGCTTGGTGCCCGAGCCGATGGAGAAGTGCGCGGTGTGGGCGGCGTCGCCGAGCAGCACGACGTTGCCGTGGCGCCACGTCTCGTTGCGCACGGTGCTGAAGCGCAGCCACTTCGAGTTGTTGGTGAGCAGTTCCGCGTCGCCGAGGAAACCGCGCAGCAGCTCGCGGCAGCGCTCGACGCTCGCTGTGTCGCTGACGCCCGGGCCGAAGGTGCCGTCGGTGAACCCGGCGGCGCGCCAGGTCTGGTCGTTCAGCTCGACGATGAACGTGCTGCGGTCGGCGCTGAAGGGGTAGGCGTGCACCTGCACCGGGCCGAACTCGGTCTCCTCGACCAGGAACGTGAACGCCTCCAGCACGCGGTCGGTGGCCAGCCACATGTAGTGGCACTGGCGCACGTCGAGCGAGGGGCGGAAGACCTGCTCGAAGCGTTTGCGGATGGCGGAGTTCACGCCGTCGGCCGCGATCACGAGGTCGTACTCGGCGGTGAGCTGCTCGACGTCGGGTGCCTTGGTGCGGAACCGGACGTCGACGCCGAGGTCGTGGCAGCGCCGCTGCAGGATCTCCAGCAAGCGTTTGCGCGCGATGGCGGCGAAGCCGTGGCCGCTCGAAGTCTGCGTGGTGCCGCGGTACTGCACGTCGATGTCACTCCACCGGGCGAACTCCCGCTCCATCGAGGAGAACACGGTGGGGTCGGCGTTGGTGATGCCTTCGAGTGTCTCGTCGGAGAAGACGACGCCGAAGCCGAACGTGTCGTCGGCGGCGTTGCGTTCCCAGACGGTGACCTCGCGGCTCGGGTCGAGCTGCTTGGCGAGCGCGGCGAAGTAGAGCCCGCCGGGCCCACCGCCCACGATGGCGATCCTCATCACGCCGGCACCTCCTTCTCGAGCGCGGTCCGCGCGGCGTCGGGCCACGGCGTGGCGGCCGGCTTGTCGGGTTCGGCGTGGACCACGACGACGGAACCGTCGGCGGCGATCCCGTTCGGGCCGTGGACCTCGAAGGCGAACGTGAGTGACGTACGCCCGAGTTGCACAACGCGGAACGTGATGCGCACCGGGTCGCCGAACCACAGCCGGCCCCGGTAGTTCACCTCGTGGCGTACGCGGGGGGTGCGGCCGAACAGCCACGCGAGGTCCTTTCCCCGCAACAGGTCTGCTTCGGCCTCTTCGGCCCAGCGCAGGACCACGGAGTTGTGCTGATGGCCCGACGCATCGGTGTCGTGCCATTCGACCCGCCGCTCGATCGCGGTCTCGAGACCGGCGAGCGGGGGAGAACCCGCGGAAGGGGATGTCGGCATGAGTTTTCCTCCTGGCGCCCTTGACATCACGAACGGTATAGCTGAACTATGACTGTCGTCAAGAAAACGACATACGGACGGGAAGGCGCGATGACCACACACAGCGATGACCAGCTGGGCCGCGCACGGGTGACGGACAACGAAGATCTGCGGGCGTACTACGAGAAGCTGGAGCAACTCGACGCCGGTGCACTGTGGACGATCGCGAACAAGATCGAGCCGTGGTACCCGCAGCCGCAGTCCGTGCCGATCAAGTGGAGCTACGAGCAGCTGCGCCCGCTGGTGCTGGAAGCGCTCAACCTGGTCAGTGGTGACGACGCCGGCCGCCGCGTGGTGGCGCTCTACAACCCGCTGCGGCGCGACATCGCGGCCACGGTGGGACTCCTCTATACCGGCCTGCAGGTGATGGGTCCTGGCGAGTCGATGACGGCGCACCGGCACCAGGCCGCCGCGCTGCGGTTCGTGCTGGAGGGCACCGGCGCGTGGACGGTCGTCGACGGGCAGAAGCTCAAGGTCGGCCCGCGCGACTTCGCCATCACGCCGAACTGGACCTGGCACGAGCACGGCAACGAGGGCCTCGAAGGCGTCGACGGCCCGGTCATCTGGCAGGACGGCCTCGACATCCCGCTGGTCAACGCGCTCGACGCGCCGTTCTACGAGGTGCACCCGGACGTCTACCAGAAGCAGGACGGGATCGTGAACTCCTCACTGCTGACCTACGGTGCCGGGCAGCTGCGTCCCTTCGGTGACACGTGGCACAAGAACCACTCACCGCTGCTGGCCTACCCGTGGGAACAGACGTACGAAGCGCTGCTCAACGCGGCGAAGGCGAGCGACGGTTCGCCGTACGACGGCATCATCATGGAGTACAGCAACCCGCTCACCGGCGGTTCGGTGATGCCGACCATGAGCGCGCACATGCAGCTGCTGCGCGCCGGCGAGTCCACACTTGCCCACCGCCAGGTCGGGTCGAAGATCTACACCGCGGCCAAGGGCAGCGGCACCTCGATCGTCGCGGGCAAGCGGATCGACTGGTCCGAAGGCGACATCTTCTGCGTCCCGTCGTGGGCGTGGCACGAGCACGCCAACGCCAGCCGCTCCGACGACGCGTGCCTGTTCTCGTTCAACGACTTCCCGGTGATGCGTTCGCTCGGCTTCTTCCGCGAAGAAGCCTATTCGGACAACGACGGTCACCAGTCGCTCGCCTGAGCTCACTGTCCACTTCGAACGGAGTTCTTCCATGCTGCTCGTCACGTTCGCCGGTCCCGACGGCCAGGACCGGCTCGGGATTCAGGACGGCACCGACATCGTCGACGTCCGGGCCGCGGCGACCGACCGCGGAACCACCGCCCCCGCGTCGATGCTCGACGTGATCCACGCCGGCACGGCGGCGCTGGAGTCCCTCGTGGATTCCCCCGTGCGGAGTCCACTGGAGACGGTGACCCTGTGCGCGCCCCTGCGGCCGGGCAAGATCGTGGGCGTCGGCCTCAATTACACCGAGCACGTCGCGGAGTCCGCGCGGACACTCGACACCGACAAAGAGCTGCCACAGCGCCCGGTGCTGTTCAGCAAGCCGGCCACCGCCGTCGTCGGTCCGGGGGAGCCCATCCGGCACGACGGTGACCTCACCGCGCAGCTGGACTGGGAGTGCGAGCTCGCCGTCGTGATCGGGAAAACGGCGAAGCGCGTGTCGAAAGAGGATGCGATGGACCACGTCTTCGGCTACAGCATCGTCAACGACATCAGCGCGCGCGACCAGCGGCGTTCGGGGCAGTGGTTCTTCTCCAAGGGCCAGGACTCCTACGCGCCGTTCGGCCCGGCGATCCGGACCGCGGACGACGTGGCCGACCCCTATGCGCTGGAGCTGTCGCTGCGCGTGAACGGGGACGTGAAACAGAAGTCGAGCACGAAGTACATGCTGTTCCGCATCGCCGAGCTGATCGCCGACATCAGTTCCGGCATGACGCTGGAGCCGGGCGACGTGATCGCGACCGGTTCCCCGGCGGGGGTGGGCGCGAGCTTCACCCCGCAGCAGTTCCTCGAGCCCGGCGACGTCGTGGAAGCGTCTATTCAGGACATCGGCACGCTGCGCAACCCCGTGGTGGACGCCCGATGACCGCGCGGACCTACCGCATCGGCCAGATCGTGCCGAGCTCCAACGTCACGATGGAGACCGAGATCCCGGCGATCTTCCGCGCGCGCGAAACCGTCGCGCCGGAGCGGTTCACGTTCCACTCCAGCCGCATGCGGATGAAACACGTGCGCAAGGAAGAGCTCGCGGCGATGGACGCCGACTCCGGCCGGTGCGCGGCCGAGCTTTCGGACGCGCACGTCGATGTGCTCGGGTACGCGTGTCTCGTCGCCATCATGAGCCTGGGCCACGGTTACCACCGCACGTCGGAGTCGACGCTCGCGCGGATCACCGTGGAGAACGACGCGCCGGCCCCGGTCGTCACGAGCGCGGGGGCTCTGGTGAACGCGCTCGACGTGCTGGGCGCGAAGTCGATCGCCGTGATCTGCCCGTACCTCAAGCCATTGACCGAGACCGTCGTGGACTACATCCGCTACGAGGGCGTCGAGGTGACCGACTACACCGCGCTGGAGATCCCCGACAACCTCGAGGTCGCCGCCCACGACCCGCGCAAGCTCGTGTCGCTGGCGCGCGATCTCGAGCACGAAGGCGCCGACGCCGTGGTGCTGTCCGCGTGCGTGCAGATGCCCTCACTCGCGTCGATCGACATCGTCGAGAACGAGCTCGGCAAACCCGTGCTCTCGGCGTCGATCGCCACCGCCCACCAGATGATGCGCGCGCTCGGCCTGCCCGCCGTCGCGCCCGGTGCCGGCGCGTTGCTGTCCGGCCGCTACGCCGAATCCCCTTATCCCGTCCCGCCCGCCGTCGGCTGACGGACTCCCAGGAAGGCCGCAGATGGAGCTCACCCCATCGGCCCACGTCGACTCGTTCTGCCGCGACAACCTCCCCGCTCCGGCGGACCAGCCCGAGTTCCGGTTCACGCTGCCGGAGCTCGCCTACCTGCCGAGGCTGAACTGCGCCGTCGAGCTCCTGCACGGGAGCATCGACCGCTTCGGCCCGGACCGGCCGTGCCTGCGCACGGACACGGAGACCTGGAGTTACGCCGACCTCGACCGGCGCAGCGACCAGGTCGCCCACGTGCTCGTGCGGGACTTCGGGGTGGTGCCCGGCAATCGCGTGCTGCTGCGCGGGCCGAACAACCCGTGGCTGGTCGCGGCGTGGTTCGCGGTGCTGAAGGCGGGCGCGGTGCCCGTCACGACGATGCCGCTGCTGCGGGCCCGTGAGATCGACGACCTCGTGGAGCTCACGCGGCCTCGCCTGATCGTCACCGACCACCGCTTCGCCGCCGATCTCGCGGACGTCTCCCTGCCGGTGCTCACTTACGGTGCCGACGGTCCTGGCGATCTGCTGGCTCGGGCGAGCGGCGTGCGGGAAGCGTTCACTGCCGTGGACACTGCTGCCGACGACGTAGCCCTGCT
Source organism: Amycolatopsis sp. NPDC005232 (assembly GCF_040607795.1). Classification (NCBI taxonomy): domain Bacteria; kingdom Bacillati; phylum Actinomycetota; class Actinomycetes; order Pseudonocardiales; family Pseudonocardiaceae; genus Amycolatopsis; species Amycolatopsis sp. NPDC005232. The sequence goes on from NZ_JBEXHL010000006.1 coordinate 227,073, forward strand.
CGCCCCGACGTCCGGCACCACCGGCAAACCCAAAGCCACCATGCACTTCCACCGCGACGTCCTGGCCGCCACGGACACCTTCGCCCGGCACGTCCTCAAGCCCGTCCCGGACGACGTTTTCACCGGCACCCCGCCGATCGGCTTCACCTTCGGCCTCGGCGGCCTGGTCCTGTTCCCCCTCCGCTTCGGCGCGTCGACGCTGCTGCTGGAAAAAGCGTCCCCGGACGAACTCGCCGACGCGGTCGAACGCCACCACGTCACGGTGCTCTTCACCGCCCCCACCGCGTACAAGGCCCTGCTGTCTTCGGGCAAAGCGGCGGCGCTGTCAAAACTCCGACGCTGCGTGTCCGCGGGCGAACACCTGCCCGTGTCCACGTGGGAGGATTTTCACGCCGCCACTGGAATCAAGATCATCAACGGCATCGGCGGCACGGAGATGCTCCACATCTTCGTGTCGGCGGCTGACGACGACATCCGCCCGGGCTCCACGGGCCGCGCCGTCCCCGGCTTCGAAGCCACCGTCCTGGACGACGCCGGCCGGCCCGTCCCCGACGGCACGCCCGGCCGCCTCGCCGTGAAAGGGCCCACCGGCTGCCGCTACCTCGCCGACAGCCGCCAGAAGAACTATGTCGACAACGGCTGGAACCTCACCGGCGACACGTACCTCCGCGACACCGACGGCTACTTTTGGTACCAGGCCCGCAACGACGACATGATCGTCTCCTCCGGCTACAACGTCGCGGGCCCCGAGGTGGAACAGGCCCTGCTGTCCCACCCGGACGTGCTGGAGGCCGCCGTGGTCGCCGCCCCGGACCCTGCCCGCGGCACCATCGTGCACGCCTTCGTCCACTTGCGACCCGGCGCCGCCGAGGACGCCGCCGCTCTGCAGGCTTTCGTCAAACAGGCGATCGCACCGTACAAGTACCCGCGCGCGATCGACTTCGTGACGGAGCTGCCGAAAACCCCGAGCGGGAAGATCCAGCACTACCGGCTCAGGGAGCTGGTGGCGGCCCGGAACCGGTAGCGGCGGCTCGTGGACATGGCCGGCAGCGCGGCCGGTCCGCGAGCTGGCCCCCCCGCTCGGTGATCACCGACGCTGGCAGTCACCGAGCGAGGGGGCCGGGTATTACCGCGCAGGGTCCCGGCCCAGCAGCACATCCGCCGCCCGTTCGGCCACCGCCAGCACCGTCGCGTTGGTGTTCGCGCCGATCAGGGCGGGGAGGACGGACGCGTCGGCGATGCGGAGGCCGGTGACGCCGTGGACGTTCAGCGCGGGGTCCACCACAGTGCCCAGTGCGCAGGTACCGCAGGCGTGGAAGTAGCTGCCAGTGCTCTGGCGCAGGAAGTCCTCTTCCGCAGCGGGGTTCATGGCGGCCGGGCCGGGCAGGACTTCCTTGTCGCGCCAAGAATCCAACGCCGGGGCGGTGCCGACGTGCCGGGCGAGGCGCAGGCCGGCCAGCATGCCGGCGAGGTCGCGCGGGTCGTCCAGCAGCGCGGGGTCCACGACGGGCGCGACGGCAGGGTCGGCCGACGCGAGCGTGACCGAGCCGCGGGAATGCGGGTACAGGTAGCTGAAGCCGATGGTGAACCCGGTCGCCGGGCCGGACAAGGGCGGCCGGAAGTACGGGATGTCCAGGAACAGCAGCTGCACGTCGGGCGCTTCGAGGTCGGCGCTGCTGCGCACGGCGGCGACGAGGTCGCTGTGGTTGTTGGCGCCGTCGGGCAGGGGGCGGGCGTTCGAGTACACGATGCCGGTCAGCGGGTGGTCCTGCAGGTTCCGGCCGACGCCCGGCAGCGCGACCCGCGGCGTGACCCCGGCCTGCTCCAGCGTGGCCGGGTCGCCGATGCCCGAGAGCATCAGCAGGTGCGGCGACCCGATCGCGCCGGCGGCCAGCACCACGGACCGCTCGGCCTCGGCGGAGGCCGGGGAGTCGCCGACGCGGTACTCGACGCCGGTGCAGTGGCTGCCCGCGAGCACGAGCCGGGTCACGAGCGCGCCGGCCACCACGGTCAGGTTCGGCCGGTTCAGCACCGGGCGCAGGTAGGCGTCGGCGGCCGACTGGCGCGCGCCGTCGACGATGTTCATCTCCAGCCAGGTCGCGCCCTCCGGCTCGGCGCCGTTGAGGTCGGGCGACTCGGGGAACCCGCGCTCCCGCACGGCGGCCAGCGCGGCGCGGGCCAGCGGGTGCCGGACGGGCGGCGGCCCGACCCGCATGAGGCCGTCGGTGCCGCGGTACTTCGGGTCGCTGCCGGGCCGCGCGGTCTCGCTGCGGCGGAAGTAGGGCAGCAGGTCGTCGTAGCGCCAGCCGTCGACGCCCCAGGCGTCGTAGCCGGCGCGGTGGCCGCGAAGGTGCGCCATGGCGTTGATCGAGCTCGACCCGCCGAGCGTGCGCCCGCGCGGGTACGGCAGCTCCACGCCGTGCAGGCCCGGCTGCGGGGCGGTGTGGAAGTTCCAGTCGACTGAGCTGCCCAGCAGCGCCGGCCACGCGGGCGGCACCCCCATCACGTCCGGCCCGGTCGCGGGACCGGCCTCCAGCAGCAGGACGGTCGTCGCCGCGTCTTCGCTCAGCCGCGCGGCGAGGACCGAACCGGCCGTGCCCCCGCCCACGACCACGTAGTCGTACTTCATCTGTTGGGTGTCCCTCCTCGACGGACACCTCCGGGTGCCCACGGCCCATGAAGCCAGACCCAGGCGGGTGAATGAGGGCTCAGCCAGGACTTGCCGTTCCTAGGATCGGCGTCACACGAGCGACCGGCCGGGGCAGCTCCGCGTGTACGGCCGGTCCACGACCGACGGCCCCGCGCCGCGGCCGACGTAGGCTGTGACCAGGCGAAAGGACGGGCCGCGATGAGGAGCTCCGAGCTCGGTGAGTTCCTGAGGTCGAGGCGCGCCCGCGTCGACGTCGCCCAGGTCGGCCTGCCGCCGACGGCCCGCCGCCGCGTGCCCGGGCTGCGCCGCGAGGAGGTCGCGGCGCTGGCCGGGCTCAGCGCCGACTACTACGCGCGCCTGGAGCAGGGCCGCCAGCTCACGGCCTCGCACGAAGTCCTCGACGCCCTGGCGCGCGTGTTCAGCCTCGACGAGGCCGAACACTCCCACCTGCGCCGCCTGTCCGCGCGCCGCAGCGGTCCGCCGGACGAGGTCGCGCGCGGTGTCGGGCCCGGCATGCGCGGCCTGCTCGACGAGCTGGGCCGCGTGCCCGCGATCCTGCTCGGCCGCTACACCGAGGTGCTCGCCGCGAACCGGATCGCGCGGCTGGTGTTCGCGGACTTCCCCGGCATGCCCGCGCGCGACCGCGTGGTCGTGCGGTGGCTGCTGTGCGACGAGTCCGCCCGTGCCCTCCACGACGACTGGGAGGGCATCGTCGAGGAGATGATCGGCATGCTGCGCCTCGCGGTCGGCCGCGACCCCGAGGACCTGCGTGCCCGGCGCCTGGTGGCCGAACTGTCGGCGACCAGCCCGCTGTTCCGCCGCGTGTGGGCCGACCACCGCGTGGAGGCGACCCCACGTTCGACGAAGCGGATGTTCCACCCGGTCGCGGGCGAGCTGAACTTCTACGTCGAGCACCTGGCCTCCCAAGGCGCCGGCGGACAGAACCTTTTCACCTTCGTTCCCCGCCCTGGAACGGGTACCGCGGAGGCAGTCGACGAGCTCCTGGCCAGGGAAAACGTGCCGGCGAGCTGAGCTTCGGGTCCACTGTGGACCGGGGTCGGACCGTGACCGGGCCACTTCCGGTGATTCATTCGTGACCCGATCGGGTAAGTCGACAGGAAGTGCGCTTACCGCGGATCGGGGAGGTGGTGGCGTTGACCGGAGTCCGAAGTGCCGGCCGTCCGGGCACGTGGGTGCTGCCGCTGCACGGCACCACGGCGGCGACGGTGCGGACGATGCGCAGATGGGTGTCGGAGCACCTGAGCACGCTGGGTGACGAGCACCGCGACGACGTGCTCCTCGTCGCCACCGAACTGCTGGCCAACGCCCACGACCACGGCGACGGACCGCGCCACCTGCAGCTGTGGCACAGCCTGCGCCCGTGCACCGTGCGAATCGAGGTGGCCGACCGCAACCTCGTGCAGCCGACGATGGGCTTGTCCCGCCTGCCCGGCCCGCGCGGCCGCGGGCTCCTGCTCGTCGACCGCCTGTCGGTGACGTGGGGCGTGCTGCCCGAGACCGAGTTCGGGCGCAAGACGGTGTGGGCGCAGATCCCGTGCCTCGGCCGGTGCCCCCGGCCCGGGCTGACGGGTGACCAGACCACCGACGGCGGCGGATCCGGCGAGCTGGCCGGCTGAGGTCCGCGTCTGTCCCCTGTGGACTGACTCGCCCGCCGGGGTGACGTCGCGTCCACGGCCCGCCCCGCGCGTCGCGGCCCCGCGAACCCGCCCGCGCAAGCCCGTCGCCGCCGCTCCCGCCACGCCAGCTCAGGTCTCATCCGGCACGGGTGAAGCGCGAGCCGTGTGCGCACGGTGACCGTATCCCCGGGACCCACCGGCCGGAGCCGCCGCGCAGGTCCGGCCACACCGGAGTGACATCGGGGGCGTCGCCCGTCGACGCGGGGCACCGCCGCAGCACCCCAACCCGGACGAGGGTGAGGTGGTCTCGTGAAGCTGCGCGGACGAACCGGTGCCACGAAGCGCAAGCGATCCGCCCCTGGGCCCGTCGCGCCGACTTTCCCGCCCGGAAGCATGCTGCCGCGGGTGCTCGTGATCATGGTCGGCGCCGCGTCGGTGGTCATCACGCTCGCCGGCCTGCGGGCGATCGCGTTCATCGTCGGGCCCGTGTTCCTGGCGATGGTCATCGTCGTCACCGCGAGCCCCGTGCAGACCTGGCTGCGGCGCAAGGGCTGGCCGCGGTGGCTCACGACGGTCGTGCTCGTCACGGTGGTCTACCTGGTGATCGTGAGCCTGGTGTTCGTGGTGATCGTGTCGCTGGCGCAGCTCGCGACGTTGCTGCCGACCTACGCGTCGAAGGCCAGCGAGCTCCTGCAGTCCGCCACCGACAAGCTCGCCCAGTTCGGCGTGGGACCGCAGCAGCTGCGGGAAATGGTCTCTTCACTGGATCTCGGCAAACTCGCGAACGTCGTCGGCTCTCTGCTCTCCGGCATCGGCGGCGTGCTCACCAACCTCGTGTTCCTGCTGGCCCTGCTGCTGTTCCTCAGCACCGAGGCCACCTGGGCCGACAAGCGGCTGGACGCCATCGACACCGACCGGCCGTGGCTCACCGCCGCGTTCCACCGCTTCGCCGCGGGCACCCGCAACTACATCCTCGTGACCACAGTGTTCGGCTTCATCGTGGCGGTGCTCGACGGGGCCGCGCTGGCGATCATCGGCATCCCCGTGCCGATCCTGTGGGCGCTGCTGGCCTTCGTCACCAACTACATCCCCAACGTGGGGTTCGTGGTCGGCGTGATCCCGCCGGCGCTGCTGGGCCTGCTCGACGGCGGCTGGGAGAAGATGGTCGTCGTCGTCGCGGTCTACTGCGCGCTGAACTTCGTGGTGCAGTCGCTCATCCAGCCACGCTTCGTGGGCGGTTCGGTCGGGCTGTCGACGCTGGTGACCGTGCTCTCCCTGGTGTTCTGGACGTGGCTGCTCGGCCCGCTGGGCGCGATCCTCGCCGTGCCGGCGACACTGCTGATCAAGGCGCTGTTCGTGGACATCGACCCCACGGCAGGCTCGGCCGACGCGCTCATCCGCATGGTCGCCAGGGGCCCCGACGGTCCGGCGCCTGGCGAAGAGGCGGCCGAGGAGACCGAAGCATCGGGGAAAACCCGAGTGGAGACCGGCGCGGACACCGGCGCGGACCCCGGGGAACCGGGGCCCGCACCGGCCTGACCGCCCCGTCAGATGCTCTTCATCTCCTTGCCGTGCACCGCGAGCGCGTAGATCACGAGCACGTCGACGGCGATGATGATGATCGACCACAGCGGGTACGCCGGCAGGAACGCGAGGTTGACGATCGCGCTCAGGCCCGCGAGGACGATGCCGGTGATCTGCGCCGCGCGGTTGCCCATGAACACGCCGACGCCGACGAGGATGAGCAGCGCGCCGAGCGCGAGGTGCACCCAGCCCCACGTGGTGTAGTTGACCGAGACGACGAGGCCCGTCTCGTCGACCACGAAGTAGCGGGTGTTGAGCAGTGCGACGAGCCCTTCGATCACCTGGAACGCGCCCAGCAGCATCATCATGGTCGCGGCGAAGGCGACCCAGCCGGCCCAGCCGGTCGCCGTCGGCCGGGCGTCCGTGTGGCGGCCGGTGGTTCCGCCGGCCTCGGTGTGCGGCGCTCGTGCTCCCGTGTCGGTCATGGTGAGAGTCCTCTCGTGTCCGCGGGATCCGTGCCCGTGCCGGGCTTGCGGAAAGCGTCGGACTCCGGCGCGGGCACGGCCTCATCTGTCGCGGATGAAGCCTCACGCGAGACCGTGCTCGCGGGCGACGAGGACGGCGTCGCGGCGGTTGGTCACGCCGAGCTTCACGTAGATCGCCCGCACATGGGTCTTGACAGTGTTCACGGACACGGTCAGGTCCGCCGCGATCTCGTCGAGTGACCGTTGCGACGGCAGCCGCTGCAGCACGACCTGCTCGCGCTCGGTGAGGCGGTCGTCCACGGGCGCGGGGTCGAAGCGGCGCAGACGGTCGCGGACCGACGCCGCGAAGCCGTCGAGCCGGCCGAAGCCGCCCGAGTGGTCCACGAGCAGGTGCTGCACGGCCGGGTCGGCCAGCGCGAACGGCCGTGCGAAATCACCGCCCACTGCCAGGCCCAGCGCGTGTTCCAGCGTCCGCAGCGCCTCGGTGCGGCGCCCGGCGCGCAGGGCGAGCGCGGCTTCGGTGAGCTCGGCGTCGACCGGGGTGGTCGGCAGCAGTGCCGCGCGGCGGGTGCGCACCGCGGCCGCGGCGTCGTCGAGCCGGCCGGCGGCGAGGTGGGTCCACGCCTGCATGAGGTCCAGCTCGCGCGTGTGGGGGAGGTGGTCGCGGGCCCACAGCAGCACTTCGTTGGCGTGCAAGGGTTCCCCGAGGAACACGGCCGCGTGGTGCTCCAGCACGGCGACGAGCGCGGCCGGGCCTGCGGCGAGCTCGCCGAGGTTGTGGCGGGCGCGGCGCATGGTCTCGAGGCCGTCGCGGCGGTCCTCGCCGTCGAACTGCGCCGCGCCGTCGAGGAACGCCCCTAGCGGCGTGGCCGCGTCGCGCGCTTCGCGAGCGGCGGCGGCCGGATCGAGCCGCAGCAGGTGGTCGCACGCGAGCACGAGCCGGCAGACGGCCAGCCACGGCGACCGCGGCCAGCCGTGCCGGATGGCGAGTTCGACGGCTTCCTGGCAGGCCGCGCGGGCCGCGTCCTGGCTGCCGCCGAAGGCGCCGGCCACGGCGAGCGCGGCCAGGCCGTGGAGCACGAGGTAGTCCTGGCCGTCGCCGCGTGCGGTGTCGAGGGCGTCGCGGACGCGCGTGGTGGCGTCGCGCCACGCGCCGCGGTAGAGCGAGGACCACGCACGGTCGAGGTCCGCCCAGGTGCCCGGCTCGGTCGGCGCGGGCCCGTCCGGACGGTGGCCCTCGGCCAGCGCGTGGTGGCGGGCGAGCAGGAGGTCGTCGGACGGTTCGGCCGGGTCGCCGCTCTGGACGGCGGCGAGCGTGCGGGCCGCGCGCAGGCCGGGATCGACGTCGTCACCCAGGTGCGCCAGGGTTTCGCGGACGGCGTCGTCGTCGCCGGCCAGCAGGCACGGGACGGCGTGGGCGTGGAGGAGCTCGACGATGCCGTCGCGGTCGAGGCCGGCGACGGCGTGTTCGAGGGCTTCGCCGATGTGGTCCTCGTTCGCGAACCAGCGTGCGGCCGTCGCGTGCAGCTCGCTCGCGAGGCCGGGGTAGCGCAGATCGAGGTCGGCGCGCAGGTAGGAGCGCAGCAGCGGCTGCACGCGGTAGGAGGCGCTGGGGTCGTCGATGCGCGCGACCAGGAACGTGTGCCGCTCCAGCTCGGCGAGCACCGCGCCCGCGTCTTCGCGCGCGGCCAGCTCGCGGGCCAGCGCGGCCGGCACGGAGTCGCACACGCTGATGCGGCGCAGCAGCTCGGGCGCGCCTTCCGGCAGGCGGGCGAGCACCTCGTCGGCCAGGAACCCGGCCACGGAGCGGTCGTCGCCGTCGAGCTGGGTGAGGAAGGCGTCGACGTCGGCCACGGTCCGCAGCGACACCGCGGCCCAGTGCACGGCGGCGGTCCAACCCGCCGTGCGCTCGACCAGCCGGCGGACGTCGTCCTCGCCGCAGCGCACGCCCGTGACCCGCAGTAGCTGCGCAGTCTCCGCGGTGGTGAAGCGGAGGTCGTCCGCGCTGACGCGGGCGAGGTCGCCCTGCACCCGCAGGCGAGCGAGCTGCAGCCGGGGATCGGCGCGCGCCGAGAGCGTGAGGCGCAGCCCGGCGGGCGGGGTGCGGATGAGCCTGGTCATGTCGTGCAGTGGGCCGGCGTCCACGATCTCCTGGAAGTCGTCGAGCACCAGGCGCACCGGGGCGGGCAAGGCGTCGAGGGCGTCGACGAGCTCGGCGAGGAAATCGGCGCGGCTCTCGCCTTCCGGCGCCGCGACGCTGTGCACCCGGCTGCCGGCGGGCACGGTTTTGTCGAGCGCGCTGAGGATCGCGGACCAGAAGAGGCGCGGGTCGTTGTCCTCCGCGTCGAGCGAGACCCACGCGACGGGACGGGTCGTGGCCCATTCGGCCAGCAGCGCGGTCTTGCCGAAGCCGGCGGGCGCGCAGACGGCTGTGACGGAGCTGCCGGCGGCCGCGTCGAGGGCGTCGAGCAGTCGTGGGCGCGTCACGAAATCCGGTGGCAGCAAGGGCATTGTCACCTTCGCGCCCGGTACCCGCCACCGGTTGGTCCCCGACCGGCCGGCTCCACCCACGCCTTCGACCGTAGGTCGTCGCTGTGCCCAGGTAAGGGCCGAACGTCCCAACTAACTGTCCACGAGACCGCGCCGGACGGCCGAACGCACGGCCTCCCGTCGCGAGCCGACGCCGAGCTTCCGGTACAGAGCTCGCACGTGTGTTTTGACGGTGTTGGGCGACACCATGAGGTCTCCGGCGATTTCGTCGAGTGAGCGGACTGTCGGCAGGAGGCGCAGCACGGTCCGCTCACGCTCGGTGAGCGCGACGGCGTCGGGCTGCCGTCCGCGGACGGCGCGCGCCTGGCGCAGGTCGGTGGTGAAGCAGCGGCCGCCGGGCACGTCGAGCAGCGCCAGGTCGAGTACCTCCGGAGCGGCGGTGACGAGCGGGCGCAGCACGCCGAGCCGTTCGGCCGGGCCGAGCGCCTTCGCGACGGCGCGCCGCGCGCGGGCGTCCTCGCCGCAGCGCAGGGCGATTTCCGCTTCGAGCAGCCAGGCCGTGACCGGCGTCCACGCCAGCACCGGGTCGATCGCGCCGTCGAGCAGCGGGCGCAGCAGGTTGCGCGCGTGGCCGTCGCGGCCGAGCACGACCTGCGTGCTCGCGCGGACCAGGAGGATCTCGGCGGCCGAGGGGATCCGTTCGCGCGCCCAGGCCAGCACGTCACGGGCGGTTTCGCCGCGGCCGAGGCGCGTGGCGGCGTCGTGCTCGCACACTGCGGCGAGGGCGACGATGCCGTCGGGCAGGGGAGCGGGGCCTTCGGCGATGCGGGCGTCGGTCATGCGGCGCAGCCCGGCCGAGCGCTGCCCGCCGTCGAAGCGCGCGGTCCCTTCGAGCGTCGCGGTCAGCAACGTGAGGCCGCCGTGGCCGAGGCTTTCGGCGGTGGCGAGCACGCCCGAGACGCGGTCGACCTGGGCCAGGCAGGCGGAGGCGTCGGCGCGCAGCAGCGCTCCGCAGGCCAGGATCAGCGAGGTTTTCGCGCCGGCCACGGTGTCGCGCCAGCCGTGGGTTTCGGCGAGTTCGTCGGCGGCGCGGGCGAGGGCGGCCATGGCGCGGAAGTCACCCGTGGCCGCGGCGACGCCGGCCAGCACGGTGAGGCACTGCTGCTCCAAGTGCCCGTGGCCGTGTGCGCGGGCGAAGGCCAGCGCCGACGCCACGGGCAGGCGGGCCTCGACGGCGCGGCCCGCGGCGAGCAGCGCCTGGCCGGACTCCAGCAGCGTCATGGCGCTCAGCGCGGAACCCTGCTCGGCGAGGGCGTCGATGTCGCCTTCGAGGGAGCCCGCCCCGTGGGCGAAGCGGGAGTCGACGAGCCCGCGCAACGCGCGAAGTTCGGGCGAAGGCTCGCGGGGCCACGCGCGTTCGGCGAGCGTGACCTGGGCGCGCGCGGCGCCGGGGCGGGCGGCGTCGAGATGCTCGAGGGCGCCGGTGAGGGCGAGCCACGGGTCGTCGCCGACCACGTCGTCGCTGAGCGCGGCGCGGGCCCGGCGCAGCACGTCGTGTTCGCCGGCGAGCAGCAGGTCGAGCGCGTGGCGGCGCAGGAGGTCCGCGACGAGTGCCGCGTCGCCGGCCTCCAGCGCGTGCGAGACGGCGTCGCCGGCCTGGTGGCGCGCGCGCAGCCACTCGGCGGCGCGGCGGTGCAGCGCGGGCACCCGGCGGGGGGTGCGCAGCATGAGGTCGGTGAGCAAGTGGGCGCGCAACAGCGTGTGCAGGCGGTAGATCCGGCGGCCGGCACCGGCGCGGAACAGCATCGCCGTGCGGTGTTCCAGCCGGGCCAGCAGCTCGCCGGCGTCGGCGCGACCGGAGAGCGCGGTGGCGAGCGAGGCGGAAACTCTTTCACAGACGCTGATCTCGCGCAGGAACTGACGCTCCTCTTCGGACAGTGGTGCGAGAACCTCGTCGACGAGGTAGGCGCTCACCGTCGGGTCGGTGCCGGTGAACTCCGCGCCACCCTTGAGGGATTCGGCCGCCAGGCGCAGCCCGCTCGCCCAGCCTTCCGTGCGCGTGACGAGCCGGTCGACCTGTTCCGGACTGATGGCGACGCCTTCGGAAGCCAGCAGTGCCGCGGCTTCGTCCGGGCGGAATTGCAGGTGGTCGGAGCGCAGGTCGACGAGCCGGCCGGACAACCGCAGGCGCGCGAGGGGGAGCGGTGGGTCCCAGCGCGTCGACAGCACGAGCCGCAACCCGCGTGGGCGCAGGCGAAGCAGCTGTTCCACGTCGCGCAACGGTTCCGTCGCCACGAGCTCGTGCACGTCGTCGAGGACGAGACGCAGCGGCGTGGGCAGGGTGTCGAGGGCGTCGACGAGGTCGGCCAGGAAACTCGGGCTGCCCGCGTCGAAATCGTGCAGTCCGGGCGCCGCCGGGGTGAGCGCGTCGAGGAGACCGGAGCGGAACCGGTGCTCGTCGTTGTCGGCGGCGTCGAGCGAAAGCCAGGCCGCGGAACCGAGTCCGCCGCCCCGCAGCCATTCCGCGAGGACCAAAGTCTTGCCCGACCCCGCGGGCGCGCACACCATCGTTGCGGCTTCCGGCGCCGCGCGATCGAGCGCTTTCAGCAGCCGTGGCCGGGACACGAACCCGTGCGGCAGTTCGGGCACACTCCTCTTGCGCCGCGGCACACGCGGCATTTCCTTGTGGGACACCCTCTTCTCCCTCCGACCCCGCCGTCACCCACTGTCGCACGCCCACCGCCCGAACACGAGCTCATCCGGCACGGGCGAGGACGCCCACCTGCGCACGCGCGACCGTGGCGGCGAGGGGCGCTCGAAGGGCCAGACGGGAGGCTCAGGTGTCGCAGTCCAGCTACGTGTTCCGCGTCTCCGGCCGCCTGTCCGACCGCGCCGCCCACGCCGTCGTCGACTTCGGCGAGCTGGAAGTCGCCGCCGCCCCACCGGAAACGATCATCTACTGCCACGTCACCGACGAGGAACGCCTGCACCGCTTGCTGAGCCTGTTCCGCGTCCTGGGCCTCGACGTGGTTTCCATGCACCAAGTCCCGTGATTTTCCCGGGGGCACGGCTTTTTCACGCGAGACGGCGTTCGGGTGAGCTTCGCGTTCCCGGCTGACAGCCCGTGGTGGAGTGGCGACATACCGGTTCACTCCTCGCGAAGGGAAATTCGCCAGATCAGGCAGGAAATCGCGGTAGGCCTGTCGCCGGCCCCGCTCGGGCAAGCCGCCGAAGCCCAGTGCGTCACGGACGGTAACGAGGTTTGCGCGGTCACCATCGCGGGTGGCGGCAGCTGACCTGTCTGCTTCAGCTCGGCTGCGCACTCAGCGCGGTCGAGGCGACGGCCTCCTCGGCAGCTCGTCCACGAGAATCGCGTCCACTCGCCCTGAAGCCCTCCTCGGGTTCCGCGCCACCAGCCGCACCAGAACCCCCCGCGGCAACGACCAGCACACCGAGACTGATCACTCCAGCGTGCTCGACCAGAGCGTCCCGGTAGTGCCGCCCCAGAAACCCGACGGCGCTCTCGACGGCCAACGCGTCCACCAGGGCCAGCCGAACCATCCACGGCCTCGGCGGACGGCGGCGGCACCCATTGCTCAACCCTCCAGGGCGAGGTCGTGGCGGCGACGTCCCCGCAACCTGGCCGACGCGTCCCACTCCATGGCACAACCACAACCTGTTCGGCGTACTCCGCCGGCTCACCCGGGGCCCTGTGATATTTTGGAGCGAACTGGGGCTCATGTGCTAATGCAAACTGGGTGTCAGCGAGGGGCCGGTAGCTCAGTTGGTTAGAGCAGGGGACTCATAATCCCTTGGCCGTCGGTTCGAGCCCGACCCGGCCCACTTTTCCATCTCGCATTGCGGCTATGACCTGCGAAGATGCCCTCAATAGTTGATCTTGAATGCTCTGTTGGCGACTGGTCAACAACTAGCACAGCGCTTGGAACCCAAGGGATTATCCGGGTACGACTGATCACATGACCGTCGCTGAGGCACCGGAGGAGGTGCTGGACCCCGAGGACATCAGAGCGCTCGTCGGGGACTGGAGAACGCATCTGAGGGCCAAGAACCGGGCCGACTCGACGATCGATGCGTACCTCGACAGCGTTGCGATGCTGGTGAATTTCCTCGACGACGAGAGCATGTCGATGCTGGCCCTGGAGGTTGGCTGTCGGGAACTAAAACGTTATTTCGAGCACCTCCGGGAACGCCCTCATTTGTGTGCCGGTGAGTTTACCTCTTCCTGCGGAACTTTATTTGGCCGCGGCGCGCTTCTCAGTCATATACTGTGAAATTTGATTTTCATCATCAATCTTCTGATTGGTATGGTCAAGCGCAATATTTGCAATGCGGATTTACCATCTGACGGCCGTCATAGGTTTTCAGTTCTTCTGTGCAGCCGGAGGCGCTGAACCTAGGATCGGCAATAGATCAGCGGTCCACTGTGGCGCCGGAACTGACTAGTGTGCGAAACGCAGTCGACGTCATTACGTCAGCGGTTGAGAAGGCGAGTACGGATAGTGTCAGGCGATGTACGTCATCGGCGGAGAAGCCGCCCTGGCCGAGGTCGGGGTAGTCGAATGTTCCGGTGAGGTCTGACAAAAATGCAACTTTGTAACTTCGGAATAGCGCATCTCTGGCTGTCGCATGGCAGCAGTTCTCTGTGGTAGCTCCCGCTATGGCGACGGTGTCGATTTTCCACTCTCGGAGAATAAGGTCAAGGTCGGTCGCGTAGAAGCCGCTGTAGCGGTGTTTCTCGATCACATGCTCACCATCGTGGGGCTCCAGGCGGGAAATAATCTGTGCCCCCGTGCTGCCGGCGATCAAGGCGTTTCGGTTGGCGATCGGTGGAAAAAGGTCGTCATACAGCCCCATGTCAGATCCATCGCTGCGATGTACATGGGCTGTGTAGATGACCTTGACTCCTTTTGTGCGGCAGAAGTCCAGCATCTCAACAAGCCTGTCAACCATCGCGAGTGCCTGCTTGGACTGCAGGTGTGACCCATCGGCGACGAAGTCATTCTGCATGTCGACGACGATCATCGCAGTGCGAGCAGGATCGATGTGTTCGACCTTGTATGGCATAAACTACTCCTCGGTGGGCGGCAGCGCTGACGTGCGCCGATCTGTACCACTTTTGAGCTGACAGGCTAGAACTCACCCCGCCTGCAGTGCCAATACCGGTTGCTGCCTGCCTGATGCGCCGATCCGGTATTGCGCTACCGTCGTGCAGAACGAGCATCGATACAGATTTGGCGAACCGCGCCCGACGACTGGTGGGACTCCAGCCTGAGGCAGCAGTTTTCCGCTCGACACGTCGTGAGTGACAACTGTGAGCTACAGCTCGGCGAACTGACCATGCCGGCCAGGCGATGTACCTCGCCGCGCACGCGTGCTATGAGGCGGGCGCGATCATCGCTCGACGCCACTTGTGGCGGTGATAGTGCGTCCCCCGTGTCGACGTTCCCGGGCGGGGAGTGTCCGTATTAGTCGTTTTGGCCGAAGACCTCGGGGTCGTGCAGATGCGAACCATCACTCGCAGGCACGCGCCAGCAGATGCGGCAGCGCCGAGCCGGGCGCGATCAGATGCTGTCCTCGAGCTGGTGAGGGCGCGCGCGGTGTTACCTGTCAGCCCGTAACGAGCGTAGACCGAGTTCAAGCTGGTGCCGAGTTGTGGTAGGTGTCCGGTTGTCGAAGACGCGATGGTCTTCGACAACCGGCGCGCGCGGGAAGGGGCTGAGGCGTCGATTCCATGTTTTCTGCTCGCGCCACGGTGGCTCGTCGGGGATGTCCTCAGACTGCGTTCGCTCACCGACGTGACGGGACAAGTCACCCTTCCCGGGTCGATTTCTGTCCGACGGGTTCAGAAACCGGGGAACAGCTCCTGCAGATCAGCGAGCGTGACCTGACCGCGCACCGTCACGTCATCTTGGGCGCGATACCGGCCGTAGACGAGCCGGAGGAGGGCATCGGCGGGACCCGAGATTGTGCCGTCCGGCAGGGCGGGTGCACTCTCGGAGAGGTGCAGCTCGGTGCCGACGCTAAGTCCGTGTGTGCGGCCCCGGTCCGTCAGTTCGACGGTGAGCTCCTTGGGCGCCAGCCGTGCCAGTGTGTCGGCGTTGCGGAACCGCGTGACGACGAGGTCCAACCGTTGCCACAGCAGGTCGGTCTCGCCCCTGGGCAGACCGGCCGACGGGTCGAGAGCGACCTCGATGTCCCAGGCATGGAGGACGTGCTCGGACAGCCGGTAACCGGCGTATTCGGCGACGCTGAGCAAGCCCGCGAAATAGGGCACTCGCGTCGAGTCCAGCTGCTGCGCATCCAGCGACAGCAGCAGGTCACGGTGGCGCCGGTCGGCTTCGAGCCACGCCTCGCGCTGCGTGGTGGATGGCATCGCGTTCCAGCGCTGCCAGACCGGCTGCACGTCTTCGGCGCTCGGCCCGTTGGTGTCTCCGCCGATTCCGCGCTGGACCAGCTTGGTGCAGATCTCCGCCGCGCTTCCCAGGTGGGACAGCACCTGGGAGATGCTCCAGCCACCGGCGAACGACGGCCGGTCGAGGGTGTCCGTGGGAAGGTCGATCACCGTCTTGCGCAACCGCTCCGAGCTTGTGTCCAGCGCGGCGATCCAGGCTTGAGTGGAAGTCATGCCACCAGATAAGCCCCTCGGAGCCAGGAATCGTCCTCATCGGCCATTTGAGTCGATGAGAGCGCCCATAAGCGAAAGCGGGAGCCCGGAAACCTGCTCTGGCGTGCATGGGAGCAACCAGGTGAGGTCAGCGTTGCCGACGTAGTCTAAAGTGCCTCCAGCGCGGCTACGAGATGCCCGAGGTCGCGCCGGTGTGACGACGCTGGCCAGACTGCCCATGTTCGGCGCACGATCGGCGCGCCGACCAGCGGGCACCAGCGGACTTGCTCGGGCACAGGGTGGTTCCAGTTCGTCGGCGCAAGTGCGAAAGCGCCACCTGCGCTCACCGCGGCGAACTTGAGTTCGGCGATCAGCACCGGGCTCGTGACCGGTTCTGCATCGATTTCGAGACCGTGCGAGCGCAAGATCGCGACGATCTCGTCGTACCAGGCCGGGCTGCCCTCGCGCGGGAAGCCGATCCAGGTGAGCCCCGTCAGGGACTCGAGTCGTACGCCGCCGGGTCCGGTGAGCTTGGCGGCGTCTGATTGTGACAGCAGGACGCCCAGCTTCTCCTCCAACACTGGCATCGCGTCGAGTTCCAGGCCGGCAGGGTGCTCGCGGAGCAACCCGAGGTCCAGCTCGCCCGCCCGCAGCAAGTCGAGCTGGCCGGTCGTTGTCGCATGCACGACCTGCACTCGGGTGCCAGGAAATGCGCCGCCTAGGTCGGCGAGCCCTCGCGACAGCAGATCCGATGGCAGCTCCAGTGGTATGCCGATCCGGAGCAGGCTGCTGCCGGAAACCTCACGGGCGAGGGCTGCCATCGCTTGATCATGCTGCGCGAGCACGGTACGGGCCTCGGTCAGCAGCGTCCGGCCCGCCTCAGTGGGCTTCACGCCCGAGTTGCTACGGACGAGCAGCTGCACACCGAATTGGCGCTCCAGTGTCTGGACGGTCTGTGAGACCGCAGGCTGGCTCAAATGCAGTCGCCGGGCGGCCGCGGAGAGGCCGCCCTCTTCGACGACCGCTACGAACGCGCGCATCTCCCTGATTTCCACGTTCCTCTTCGCACTGCCAAGGGCCAAAACGCGCCCGACGATCAGGTTCAAGTCGTGTGGAAGTTCGTCTAGATCGCCAAGTCGTCACCGCACTCTATGCGTTGTCGCCGAGAGCCTACCCGCCGCACTGCGTGAATCATACCCAGGATCGCTGCTGCTGCGTGGTTTCACCACTGGTGTTGACTGGCTACGCAGAGATCTCCATGTACTCTTGACTCGCTCATGACGCTCAGCGTGCCCTGCGGAGCCGGGTGCCGAGGTTGGCCACGCCCGAGCCGTGAGCGAACGGGACGGGTGCAGTGGCGGGCCGGGTCCGGGGGTTTTCCTCCGGGCGGGAGCTGGTCGCCGCGGCCGGCGCGGACAGTGAGCGGGGGAGTGAAGGTCGCGTGCTGGACCGGCGTGAGGAACGCCAGATCCTGGACCGGCTGCTGGATGCGGTGCAAGCGGGCCGGAGCCGTGCGCTGGTGCTCCACGGTGAGGCGGGCGTCGGCAAGACTGTGCTGCTGGAGTACCTCGTCGAGCGTGCACTGGGCATGCGTGTGATTCGTGCGAACGGCGTGCCGTCAGAGATAGCGCTGGCTTTCGCGGCGTTGCACCAGGTGTGTGCGCCGCTGCTCGACTTGGTCGACGTTCTGAGTGGCCCGCAGCGGGACGCTCTGCGCACGGCGTTCGGGCTGCAGTCGGGCAGCCGTCCCGACCGGTTCCTGGTCGGCCTGGCGGTGCTCGGTCTCTTGGCCGAGGCCGCAGCTGACCGGCCGTTGGTGTGTGTCGTCGACGACTCGCAGTGGCTCGACGCCGCTTCGGCCCAGATCCTGGGGTTCGTGGCCCGCCGGCTGGGCACGGAGTCTGTCGGGCTGGTGTTCGCCGCGCGGGAGGCGGCCGGGGCAGGGGAGTTCGCCGGTCTCACGTCGGTCGTCGTCGAAGGCCTGCCGCACGCGGCCGCCCGGGAACTGCTCGACTCGGTCCTTCGGTTGCCGATGGACGATCGGGTTCGCGACCGGATCGTCGCCGAGACGCGCGGTAACCCGCTGGCCCTGCTGGAGCTGCCGAAGGGGCTGAGTCCCAAGGACCTGGCCGAGGGATTCACCCTTGCCGGGGCGACCACGATCCCGGGCCGGATCGAGCAGCGTTATCGGGAGCGGCTCACCGATCTGGCCGAGGACACGACCGATCTGCTGCTCATCGCGGCGGTCGAACCGCAGGGCGATCCGGTCTTGCTGTGGCGGGCAGCCGCTGTGCTGGGGATCGGTGCCGAGTCGGTGCAGCCGGCGGTCGAGGCCGGGCTGATCGAGGTCGGCGGTCACGTCCGGTTCCGTCATCCGTTGGTCCGCTCGGCGATCTATCAGGCGGCGAGCACGGCTCAACGGCGTCGTGCTCATTCGGCGCTTGCCCGCGCCCTCAGCCCCGACGACGACCCGGACGGCCGCGTTTGGCACGCTGCCCAGGCGGCCGTGGGCGCAGACAAGGCGGTGGCAGACGAACTCGAACTCCTCGCGTGCCGCACGCAGTCCCGGGGCGGGATGGCGTCGGCCGCGGCCATGCTGGAACGCTCAGCCGAGCTCACCGGGGACCCGGAGGTCCGCACGGAACGCGCGCTCAACGCGGCACTGGTCACGCATGTGGCGGGGGTGCCTGAGGACGCGCTGCGGCTCGTGGCGATCGCAGAAGCCGGTCCGCTCGACAAACGGGCCCGCGCGCGGGTGGACCTCCTGCGCGGGCAGATCTCGCTGACCGTGAATCGCGGCCGGGAAGCGCTGCAATTGTTGTTCGCCGCCGCGCGGCAGCTCGAGGGACTGGACGTGCAACTGGCGCGGGAGACCTACCTCGACGCTTTGCTCGCTGCGATGTTCGCCGGCGACCTGGCCACGACCGGCAGCCTGCGTGGGGTCGCCGAGGCGGTGCGTGCCGCGCCGCCGTCACCGCAACCGCCGGGTCTGGCCGACCTCCTGCTTGACGGCCTCGCGATCCGGTTCACCCAGGGCTACGTGGCGGCCCTGCCGGCCCTGCGGCGGGCGCTCGATGCGTCGCGCGGGCCGGTGGTCTCGCCCCAGCAGCAGCACTGCTTGTGGCTGGTGCACATCATGGCGGGCCACATGTGGGACGAACAGACGCTCGACACGCTCCGGCACGTGCAGCTGGCGTGGGAGGAAGGCGCGCTGAACACGTTGCCGCTGGCACTCACCTCCCAGATCGGCGCCCACGTGTACTCCGGCGACCTGACGCGAGCCGCGGCCCTGTGCGGTGAGCTGGCCGAGCTCACCGACGCTATGCGACTCCCGACCGCCCCGTACGGAGCACTGCAGCTGGCGGCGTGGCGAGGGCGCGAGGTCGAGGCCCTCGATCTGATCCGCACGACCGAGGCTGAAGCACTGCGGCGCGGAGAAGGATTCGGGCTCCTCGTCCTGGGGACCGCGCGGGCGGTGCTGTTCAACAGCCTGAGCCGCTACCCCGAAGCGCTGAGCGCGGCCGAGCAGGCACGGCGCCAGCCGGCCGTTATGGGGGTCGAGCCGTGGCTGCTTCTGGGGGAACTGATCGAGGCCAGCGTCCGGAGCGGCGCGAACAGGGACTCGGCGACCGACGCCTTCGACCGGCTCGCCGAGACGACCCAGGCGGCCGGCAGCGACTGGGGTCTGGGCATGGAGGCGTGCCCGCGCCTTGCTGAGCACGGACGAGCGAGCCGAAGCCGCGTACCGGGAAGCCGTGGAACGGTTGTCACGCACCCGGATGCGCGGCGAGGCCGCTCGCTCCCGCCTGCTCTACGGCGAATGGTTGCGCCGCGAGCGCCGCCGCACCGATGCGCGCGAGCAGCTGCGCACCGCCAACGAGATGTTCACCGATATGGGGATGGAAGCGTTCGCCGAACGCGCGGCCCGCGAGCTCCGCGCCGCCGGCGGCACGCTACGCCGCCACCCACCCGACCACGGCAGCGGCCTGACCGCACACGAGACCCAGATCGTCCGCCTGGCCGGAGAAGGTCTGTCGAACTCCCAGATCGGTGCCCGCCTGTTCATCAGCCCACGCACCGTCGAATGGCATCTGGGCCGGATCTACGAAAAACTCAACGTCACCTCCCGACGGCAGCTTCGCTTCTGAACCGGCCAGATATCGGCGATGGGAGGCCAGACACGTTCGCCCTACTCAAGACGGCCACTACGCTCCGTCGAGAGGTGCCGGCGCAAGCGTTGATAGCATGCACGGCCGAGAGCGGTCGGCGACGTAGGGAGTGGTTCGTGAGTGGCATTGGCCATCGGCGCTCGCATGCGCGGCGAGAGTCCGGCCCGGGCTATCACGAGCGGCGCCTGCGCTTGCTGTCGGGGGCGGCCGAGGTGTTCAAAGAGAAGGGCTTCCAGGCCGCGAGCGTCAACGACATTGCCGCGCGCTTCGGTGGCGACCGCGCCAGTGTCTACTACTATTATGGCAGCAAACACGAGATTTTCATCGACCTCATCCAGTCGGCGGTGACCGAGGTCGTCGAGGCGGCCGAAGAAGTCGCCGGCTCCGGCGAGTCGGCGGCAGCGCGGCTGGAACGGCTCCTGGCGACCACGATGGACTTGTACGAACAGCACTACCCGTACATGTACGTGTATATCCAGGAGGATATGCGCAAGGTTCCCGGGGACGGTACGCCGGCCGGCAAAGAGCTGAAGCGCCTCAGCGACCGGTTCGAGAGCGCACTGCACCGGATCGTGGACGACGGATTCACCGAGGGTGCGTTCCGCGAGGGCCTGGACCCCGCGATGCTGATCTTCGCGCTCGCCGGAGCGGTGAACTGGACCCACCGGTGGTTCTCGCCCGGTGGCCGGCTGACCGGCCACGAAGTGGGTGCGGCAATGGCCGAGATCTTCCTATCCGGAGTGCGAGCCGGGCCCCGTACCCGCCGGCCGGCCAAGGCGGCGCCCGGGGGCCAGGCGAACGCGGCCACGGGTAAGAAGGGCAAGCCGCGCAAGACGGGTTCGTAGCGTGCGCTTCCTGGCCGGCCAAGGCGCATCGCGTCAGTCCCGGAGATAGTCGGACAACTTCACCTCGTCCGTGTGTGCCGGCCAGGCCCGGTCGAACAGCGCCCGAGCCGCGGCTCGGTACGGCACGGGTTTAGTGGCGTCGATGGCCCATTTTCCGACGGTGGAAGGAAATCGGGTCTCGGCGGCGTCCGCACCGGCATCGAGGACTGGTGTAGCGGTGGGGTCGAACGGGGTGGCACGGGCGCCCGGAATGATCAGGACGTCTCGTGCCGGGTCGACGCGGCTGGCGATGGCGTAGTGGACGTCCGCTTCGTTGTAGATGTCGATGTCGGGGTCGACGGCCACGACCATCTTCATATTGAGCCAGGGTGCGCCGAGGGCGCACAGAAGCGCATCGGTGACTTGACCATCCATTGTGGGCTCCACCTGGAGCAAGCAGCTGAAGTGCCCGCCCGCCGGTGGGAAGTGGACGTCGCGGACGCCGATGCCCATAGCTCGCAGTCGTTCGAACAGGATGGCTTCGTGGAACAATCGTGGCATTTCCTGGTGATCGGTCTGCGGTGTCATGAGGTGGTTGCGGTAGACGGGATCGCGCCGCATCGTGATGGCGGTGACCTCGAAAACCGGCTGCTGCGACGCGTGGGGTGTGTAGAGCATGTTGGGCCCGGGGGAGGGGCCGTCGGTTGCCCTCCGGTGCGGGTCGACCCAGCCTTCGATCACCACCGACGCATCGGCGGGCACGGCCAGCGGCACGGTGACACAAGATGCGAGGTCGCCGCGGTGACCGGTGATGGACTCGAACAGTTCGAGCTCGCACCAGTCGTCGTGTGGTGCCGAGTAGCAGCCGGCGAGTTCCCAGCCGGGATGTGCCCCGATGACCACGGCCTGGGGCATCTTGGTGCCCAGCGCGCGGTGCCGAGCGAGGAACCGGTTGGCGGTGCTGGTGACGAACGAGGTCACCATCTCAGCGCGGCCGAGTACACCGCAGCGGGGAAACATCTGATTGCCCTGGCCGCTGTCGGGGTTGCGGTGTACTGCGAAGCTCGTCGTGTACGGATAGGGGTCGCGGGCGGTGTGGGTGACGATCGGCAGCAGGGACAGATCGATGTCGTCTCCGGTGAGCACGGTCTCCTGGCATGCTGCCTCGCCGGGTGGCAGGTGGTGCAGCGGCCGTGGACCCCGGCGCAGAACTTGTACCAGTGCACGCACGACCGATGTGGGGTCGCCGGGATCGCTTCCGAGCACACGGGCTTGCGCCTCGCGCGTCACGAACAACTGGTCGGCGAGGCGCCAGCCGGGGTGTTCGGCGAGGTTGTCAAAGAGGATCGGCGTACGGGCCTGCGCCGTCAGGGCGCCGACCAGGTCCAGCGGAACGCAGCCCCGGACCCGGGTGACGATCTCGTCGTTCTCGGCGAGGAATTCGGACAGGCTCGGCACGGCGGTCAGCTCCGTTCGGTCGGCGGCGCCACCTGGGTCACCCAGTGCGCGAAGTTCGCGACGGCATCCTTTAGCAGAGCGGCCATCGCGGAATGCATGGTGTTGTACATCTTCCAGAAGCCCGTGACGAGCACGATCTCCATGACCTGTGCGGGCGTGAAATGCTCGGACACAAGGGTCCGGGCTTCATCGGCGACACTGGTCGGGTCGAGACTCGCCTGATGCACGAAGCCGAACGCGGCAGCTTCTCGTTCGTCCTGCGGTGCTTCGAGCCGCAGGACATTCGTGAGGTCGTCCTCGTCGTAACTCCAGCAAAGTTGCAGTGTGCACGCGTGGTGTGCTGTGCAGTACCGGCATTCGTTGTACCGACTGGCGATCAGGGCCAGCCGGTATTTGAAATGCTCACTCAGCCCGATCCGTTCGTCTCGCGTGATGGAGTTGTTGAGCCGGAGCGCCGGATAGATCGGGTCCGAGATGGGGATAGGGAAGGAAAGCGGTGGAACCTCCCTTACTGGCGACGGGACGGATGGGCCCCGGCGAATCGAAACGCGATTCAGTAATCATGAGGGCACCTCGCAGGGATGTGGGGCGCGCTGTACTGAGCGGTGCTGCCGGGAACCGGAACGCTGTCGATTGTCACCTGCCGTCCGGGGCCGGGCGGCAGAGCTGCTAGGCTTGAATTTAGCTTGGCCACTTAGCTAAGTCAACAAGGTAGATCGAGGAAGGGGACATCGATGCGCGACGGTCCGGCGGGCTATACGCCGCCTCCTTCGGTTGGCCGCAGCGACCTCCTGAATGCAGGCGGAGACAACGACTTCCGTCAGATGATCTCCGACATCTCGGCGCTCGCGGCCAACCTGACGACGATCCGTACGCACCTGGCCGCGTTGCTGGACCTCACGCCGCCCCAATACCACGTCCTGATGACCGTTGCGCAGCACCAGGGCGCCGACGGCATCAGCATCGGCGCCCTGGCGCGCTACCTGCACCTCAGCGGCGCGTTCGTCACGACCGAAGCCGGGGCGCTGGTCCGCCGGGGCCTGCTGGTCAAGCAAGCCAATCCGAATGATCGTCGCAGCGTCCTGCTCCGCCTGACGAGGAAGGGGGAGCAGGACGTCGAGCGGATTTCACCCCATCTCGTCGAGATCAACGATCGCGTCTTCGAGCCACTCGGACGGCGCGGCTTCCGGGACTTGTGCCAAAACGTGCAACAGCTCGTCGCGACTTCGGAAGCCGCGTGTAGCCGGCTGTCGGACACGCCGGTGGCCGATCTCGGCTCTCCTGGGACCTGAGCGTTCGGCGGGTCAGAATCCGGGCGCCACCACCTGGCAGTCTTCGCTGTCGAGAATGCCGGCACGGCGGGCGAAGGCGATCAATGAGCGTTCCGTGGCACGGTCGATCTCCGGTTCGTAAAAAGGCGCGTCGCGGCGGATCAGTTCGGCGATCATTGTCGCCTCCAGTTCGGGAAAGAGTCGATTGCCCACGACCGTGGCCTGTTCGGGATCTTCACGCAGCCGTTGCTGGGTCCGGCGGATCGCCCGAGTCATCGCCGCGAGATTTTCGGGTTGCCGCTTGATGGATTCTTCGGTCACCGCGACCCCCGGAAAGGTGTAGCCGGCCAGACCTGTGGGACGGCCGTCGCGGCGGGCGTCGACGACGATGGTGCCGACACCTTCGCGGACCGCCACGGCCGTCCCCATTCCGTTCGCCCAGAACCCGTCGATTTTCCCGTCGGCCAGGGCCTTGGCTGCGACCACGCCGAATGAGGTCCCCGGTCCGTCGGTGCCCGGCACGGCGACGACCTCGATGTTCTCCGTCTCCGTGTCGACGTCGGCCTCCGCGAGCATCGCCCGGAACGCGAGATCAGGACCCAAGGCTGCGCCGATGCGTACATTGTGCAGGGCCGCGAGGTCGCCACGGGCGATCCCTAGATCAGTGCGCATCACCAGGAACCAGTAGGTGTTCCGCGACAGCGCCATGACGAGTTTTGCGCCTCGCCAGCCGGGAAACGCGTGCAGGGCGGAGTGGGCGGGCCCGGCGAGTAGGTCGATCTTGCCGTCGCGCAGCGCTTCGGCGGCATCGCTGGGCGGGTACATGAGGTCGAGCCGGGCATGGATTCCTTCCTCTCGTGCGAATCCCAGCTCGACCGCGGCAATCGCCGGAAAGTACGAGGGTGAGACGAGGTCTGGCACGGCGACGACCACAGGTCGCCCGCTGGTGTTGATCATTGGCCTGATGCCTCCTTGGAGTGTGCTGTTCGGTCACCGGCCGCGAATGGGCTCCCCGGCGGCGTCTCGACGTCTCGGCTCGGACGGCCGGAGTGGATCGAACGGCGCCAAATCGGGATAAGTTTCGAGAGCCGCATCGGGCAGCTCCGGTTGACGAGTAAGCGATTCCGGCGTGGATCGCCGCTGCCGCCGGCGCGAGCGGCGGATCCGGCGACGGAGAGCGCCGTCCCGTCCACGCCGACCGAGCATGGCATCAAAGTTTTCTAAACTCAAGTACTTCAGTACCGTACTTTTCATAGCCAGTCGGCCGGCAAGGGTCATCACCTGGCGCTGCGATCACGCAGTCGATCAACTGGTGTGACTGCTTTGATCTGCCGATGGTGAGGAATGGGGTTCGTGGCGTTGACACTCGGCGACGAGCGTGCCTACCATCTTCCACGCTTCGCATTATGTATCAAAAGTCAGTAATTTTAGTACGTCATTCCTGACGGCGTCGCGTTCGCGACGGTCCTGTCCTTCTGGGTGCCCGAGGAGTGCGCATGCCCGCACCAACGTTTGACTGGAGCCTGAGTCACACAACGATTCCTCGCCGGGTCATGGCGATTGTCGCCATCGCGTGTCTTGCGGTCGTCTTCGACGGCTACGACCTGCAGGCGCTGGCCTATTCGCTGCCGACGATCGTGAAGGAGTGGGGAATCGCGCCCGTCCAGGCTGGTCTGCTCGGTTCTTACGCTTTCGTCGGACTAGCGATCGGCGCGGTGGGTCTCGGCGCCATCGGTGACCGCTGGGGCCGCAAGCGCGCCTTGGTCGCTGGCATCCTGATCTTCGGCTTGTTCATGGGGACTGCCGGCTTCGCCCGCAGCTACCCGGAGTTGGCCGTGCTGCGTTTCGTGGCCAGCATCGGCATGGGCGGTGTGCTGCCCGGGAGCATCGCCATGCTC
The DNA here is from genome assembly GCF_040607795.1 of Amycolatopsis sp. NPDC005232. Classification (NCBI taxonomy): domain Bacteria; kingdom Bacillati; phylum Actinomycetota; class Actinomycetes; order Pseudonocardiales; family Pseudonocardiaceae; genus Amycolatopsis; species Amycolatopsis sp. NPDC005232. Next base: position 252,104 of record NZ_JBEXHL010000006.1, read on the forward strand.
AGCGAGTACGTTGCCCCGCATAGACGGGCGCGCATGATCGCGGTGACGACGGGATGTTTCACCATCGGGTTCGCGGCGGCCGCCGTGGCGGCGTCCGCGATCGTCCCGCACCACGGCTGGCGTCCACTGTTCCATGTGTCGTATGTGGCCGTTGCCGTCGCGGCGGCGATGCTCGCGTGGGTGCCCGAATCCCCGGCGTACCTTGTCGGCCGGGGCCGGGGACAGCAGGCGCTGGCCGTGGTCGAGCGCCTCTACCCGACGATGATCGAGGCTCGCTCAGCCGATCCGGAGACCTTCTTCCCCCGCAAGCCCACCGGAGCCACGCGAGCGCCGTTCACCACGCTGTGGCGCCGCGAGTATCTCGCACGGACGGTGGCGATCACGTTCCTCTACCTGTTCGTCCAGTTCGTGATCTACGCGGTCGGGTTCTGGCTGGTCTCGCTGCTGGTCATGCACGGGTTTCCCTTGGTGAGCAGCTACTCATACGCCATCGACCAGGCTCTCGCGGCGACCGTCGGGGGTATTGTGCTGGGTTGGGTGCTGGACCGCTCCGACAAGTACGTGACACTGATGATCGCCTTCTGTCTCGGCAGCGCCTGCCTGATCCTGTTCTCGTTGTCGTCCTCGCTGGTCGTGCTCTACGTGCTCAGCACCCTGGTCGGGTTTCTCGTCCTGGGTGGGCAGAACACAGTGCACATCCTCGTGACCGATGCGTACCGGCCGGATGTCCGCGCGACCGCACTGGGCTGGGCACTGGGAATCGGCAGGCTGGGTGGTCTGCTCGGGCCTTTGGTCGGTGGCTACCTGCTCTCGCTTCGCCTTCCGTACCCGGTGTACTTCGTTGCCTTCGCAGTGCCCGCGGTTCTGGCCTCGATCGTGATCGCGGTGCTGCGCGTCCTTGATCGCCGACGGCTGGCAGCGGGGGCCGTCGCCACACCAGTCGATAGCACGCGAGATGTCCGCTAGACGCCGAAGTCTCAGGACGTCAGGATCGCTACCGGGACGACAGGGGTGCCGGCCCTGCCGACGAGGGGGAAGGGAATGAGGATGAACAAAGAGGTGGGCCTCGTCGGCGTCCGCGATTGGAACTGGAAATTTTGCTGTCCCAACGGGAATCGAGGACTTCAATGTCCATGTCGGACCGATCGCACCGGCCCGGGTGACCTGTTCATGCCGAACTGGCTCGCGGGCGGCATCAACATCCTGCAGCACCGGTTCGTTCCGCGGCGGGTACTGGATCTGCTCAGCGAACCCGGCGGATACATCTTCTGGGTGCCGACCAGGTTGAGCGATCTGATCAAAGCCGTCGACACCGGCGAAGCCACAGTGCGGTCGCTGCCCGGCCTCAGAGGTTTCTTCCTCCGGGGGCGCCGATCGACCCGGCCACCGCACCGCGGGCGAAGGAACTTCTTGACGGCAGGCTCTACCAGATGTTCGGGCAGACCGAATACGAGCCGGGTACGTGACTCACCCCGGAAGAGTGGGTTCAGCGATGTCGAGGGGGCCGCCCCCGCTCGTCTCGCCGGCCGGGGGCTGCCCTGCACGGAGGTCGAAGTCCGCCATCGCGACACCAAGCTGCTGCCGATCGGTGAGACCGGGCGAGATCGCGCTGCGTGGCGACGGGCAAATGATGTGCATGTGGGGGAACCGGACCTGACCGCGCAGCGGCTCGTCGACGGCTGGCTGCTCACGGGGGGCTTGGGCACTTCGACCGCAACGGGTTCCTGTGCATCGCCGATCGCAGGGACGACCGGCTGGCCCTGATCGGTGTCGACCCGCCGGGCGTAGTCATCCAGGATGACGTCCTCGAACGTGCCGCGCAAAAGCCTCGGCTCGCACAACAAGCCACTGCCGCGCACGCCACCTTCGCTTGTGCACTAATCGAAAGTCGTTGGAGTGCTTTGCCGATGACATCTGCGGGGCGACGCACGGTGGTAGCCGAGCATGCCTGCGACGACGGCTACCTCCGTGACATTCTGCCGCTCACCTGGGAGTTCAGGTCCCTCGCCGGCCGAGCGAGATCGAAACCGTGCTTGCCGCAGCTCTGCCGGGGACGTGGCAGGGGAACTTCGAAACGATGCTCGTCCTGGGTGGGTTCGGCGTTCGTCCCGCCGCAGATGGCGACGACACGGGTGAAGGGCCCTCGCATGTGGACGTTGCTGACGGTGCTTCGCGGGTTCGAGGAACGCATTCTTGACCGCCGACCCGAGGGAACCGAGTTCTCCTATCAGTTCGCCGGCGACAACTGGCTCGACACCCGGATGCGGCAAGTGGAGTTCGCCGACCGCGAGCCGGAAGTCCTCATTCTCGATGCCGAGCAGGCAGGGCTATCCCTCGATGCCTGGCGAGCCGGGTCGGCGTCAAGAAATTCATCGCCGATGCCAACGAGCGGGGACATCGACCTGGTCACCGAGTCGATCCCGTCCCCGCTCCCGGCTCGAAGTTGACATGGGTCAGGACGCCACCGGCTTCCATGTGAAGTACTTGCCCACCGGCAGTGGCTACTACAGCGACGTCGGCTGCTCGGAAATGCTCGTGTGCCACGAGATCGGCCTCGCCCACGCCCGAGCCATGGACCGGTTCGTGCCCGAGGGTGTGCGCTGCAAGGACGTCACTGTGATCCCGGTGGCTGTGGTCGTGCTGGGCACGGGTTTCGGGACGCCGGTGGCGACGATCCGCCGACTGGGTCGGCGCGCTTTGGGGGTTCCGACGATGACGGATTCATGAAGAGCGTGTAGCGGCCCCCAGACAGGAAGGTTAGTGCGTCACGGCGGTGCGCTCGCCGAGTGCCGGTTGCGGTCGGCTTACCTCGCCTTGCGGATCAAGGCCGATCTGGAGGGGCTGCGCCCGGCCTGGGAACCGGGCTGGGTCTGAGACCCCGGCTGCCAGCGCCCGCCCGCACGGCGTGGCAGCCCAGCCTCGTCGTGGACGCTTGAGCGCGGACAGCGGCAGCCGAGCATTGGTGGCGGGTTGACCTGCCCGGCGCAGACGCGGTGGGGTACCGGGTCAGGCTCCGGAGACCCGGCGTTCCTGACCGGCCCAATACGGTTCGCGGATGACCTTGCGCTGGAGCTTGCCAACCGGGCTACGGGGAAAGGGCTCGGTGCGGAATACGACCTGGCGGGGCTGTTTGTAGGCCCCGAGCCGCGCGCGACAGGCATCGACGATCTGCTGTTCGTCGATCGCCGGGCCATCTTCGCGGATGACTTCGGCGACGGGCGCCTCACCCCAGCGCTCGTGCGGTGCCCCGAAGACGACGACCTCCTGGACCCCGGGCAAGGCGGAGATGACCCGTTCCAGTTCGGCGGGCCAGATGTTGAACCCACCCGAGACAATCATGTCGTCCACCCGGTCGATCACGTACAGGTAACCATTCTCGTCGATCTTGCCGACATCGCCGGTGAGAACCCAGCCGTCCACCAGCCGGCGGGCAGTCTGGTCGGGGTCGGCCCACAAGCCGGTCATCTGACCCTCGCACCGGATCGCGATCTCGCCTTCCTGGCCTGGCGGTAGCGGTTCATTGTCGGCGGAGCGGATCTCACACTCGGCGAACGGCATTACCCGCCCCGCCGACACCAGCGGAGCCGATCCCGGAAGATCGCGGAACCACTCGTCCGGTCCCATGAACGACACCGGCACCGCTTCGGTCTGGCCGTACATCTGGTACAGCGTGTCGCCGAAGACCGTATGCGCCGCCGTGGCGGTCTTGGCGCTGATCGGTGCGGCTGAGACCATCACGACCTTGAGCCTCGGGAAGTCCTGGCGGGTGCCGCCGACCCGGCTGATCAGGTCGGCCAGCATTGTTGGTACGGCGAAGAAGTAGCCGGCTCCTTCGCGCAGCAGCTGAAGCACGCGTTCGGGATCGAACGACGGTTCCAGGATGTTGCACCCGCCGGCGAGCCAGATGGGCAGGAACAGGTAGCCGGATCCGTGCGAGATCGGGGCGACGTGCAGCATCGAGTCCCCGATGGACACCGGGGGCAGCTGATAGAACCAATCGCGCGTCGCGCTCATCCAGGCACGGTGGGTATAGGAGACGCCTTTGGACTGTCCGCTCGTGCCGGCCGAGTGGCGAACGATGAACAGATCGTCGAGACCGATTTCCGGGTCGGGGTCGTCCGCCGGGAACGACGCCAGCCACGTTTCGTAGTTCTCGTCGCGGACCACGATCCGCAGTCCCTCGATCTTCTGGTCGAACCCGGCGAGCTCGTGCGCGTGGGCTCCGGAAACGACCGCAATCCGGCAGTCGGTGTGGCGCAGCATGTATTCGTGGGCGTCCGTCGAGTTGCGCCGGTACAGCGGGACGCGGACCAGGTTCGCGATGGCGGTGGCGAGGTAGAAATCGGCCGCTTCGATGGAGTTGTCTTCCAACACGGCGACCCGGTCGCCGGGCCGGGCGCCCAGCGATCTGAGTGCATTGGCCAGTCGGAGCCCGCGGTCCCAGGCTTCGGCATAGGTCAGTTGCCTGCCTTCGCTCTGCACGGCGATCTGGCCGGCGTGGAAGCGGGCCGAGCGGCGCATGGCGGTTCGGACGTCGAGCACTGTGACCTCCATTGGTCTGCGCAAACGACGGGATGATTGAGGTAGTGAGACGGTAGAAGCCGACGGTGGGGTAGTCAACACGTCTGTGGAAAGTTGACCTAAGTGAGTCAACGTATGTGTTGACAACGATGGGATGGGAGCGTGACGATGGTCCGATGACGAGCATCGCCACGGGGGAAGCGGCCGCACCTGATCTCGACGACCTGTTGAGTGAGGAGGCGATCAACGACCCGGACACCTACTTCCGCCGGTTGCGAGAGGACGCACCGGTCCGGTGGAACGAACGGTGGCACGGGTGGGTCGTGACGGGCTACGCCGATGTCGTGGCCGGTTTCCGAGACCATCGTCGGCTCTCGTCGGACAGGTTCCGTGGTCCGTTCGCGCGTGATATCGGTCAGTCGACCACGCGGTATGAGGAACTCGTCGAGTTCATGAGGAAGTGGATGTTCTCGACGGACCGGCCCACTCACACCCGGTTGCGCTCGCTGGTCAACACGGCGTTCACGCCACGCAGCGTGGAGCAGCTGCGGCCGCGGATCCGGGAATTGGTCCGCTCGCTCGGCGAGCCCCTGCGCGGCGGGCACGTGGTGGACTTCATGACCGAGTTCGCCTTCACTCTGCCGATCGTTGTGATCAGCGAATACCTTGGGCTGCCGCCGGAGTCGCGCCACGAGGTGCGCCGGTTGTCGGAGGACCTGGGCGCGCTGATCTTCGTGCAGGGCAACACTGCTGACCGCTTCGCGAACGGCGAGCGTGCGATGAACGGCCTGGTCGAACTGATCCGGCCGGTCGTGCGGGCACGAGCCCGGGAACCGCGCGATGACTTGATCTCCGGGATGGTCCACAGTGACGTGGATGGCGAGTCCTTCACCGAGGAGGAGGTGATCTCCAACGCGGCGCTGATGGTCTTCGCGGGGCACGAGACGACGATGAACCTCCTCGCCAACGGTATTCTCGCGTTCGATCGCTCGCCGGAGCAATGGCGGCTGTTGCAGGCCGACCCGGCGCTTGCGCGTACGGCGACTGAGGAAGTACTGCGCCTCGCTGGGCCGATCAAGGCCCTCGCGCGTTGGGTGCGCGAACCGTTCGAGCTGGGCGGCCGGCAGCTGAAGAAGGGCGACCGGGTGCTGCTCGTCCAGCATGCGGCCAACCACGACCCCGCGGCATTTGCAGATCCCGAGCGGTTCGACATCAGGCGGTGGCCCAACAAACACGTCGCTTTCGGCTCGGGCATCCACACCTGCCTCGGTGCGCCACTGTCTCGGTTGGAGGCACAGGAGGCATTCACCTACCTCGCTGCGGAATTCCGTTCGATCGAGGTCGTGAGCTCCGACCCGCGGTACGTCCCGACTGTGGTGTCGCACGGGCTGCGCGAACTTTCCGTCAGGTTCCACGCGCGATGACCGGAGGAAAAGTGCGTGCCGTGGTCGACCACGATCTGTGCGCGGGTGTGGCCCAGTGCGTGCAGAGTGCTCCGGATGCCTTCCGGCTCGACGACGACCTGCTTTCGGTTTTCGTGCCGTCGGGACCGTGGACGGCCCGCGACCTCGAAGCGGCGCGGGACAACTGCCCGATGTCGGCTATCCGTATTGAGAACGCGGATGGCACCTGAGTGAACGTCGGCGTCTCTGTCGGTAACGGTTTTGTCCTATCCCCTTCGCGCACAACGAGGTGACCTGTGAAGACGGCAATATTGGTGCACGGTGGTTTCCACGGTGGCTGGTGCTGGCGGAAAGTCGCGGATCTGCTCACGATCGAGGGCTGGCGGGTGCACGCGCCGAGCCTGACCGGCATGGGCGACCGGGCCCACCTGCTTTCGCCTGAGGTCACGTTGGAGACCCACGTCCGCGACATCGTCGGTCTGATCGAAGAGGAAGAGCTCCAGGACGTGGTCCTCTGCGGACACAGCGCGGCCGGAATCGTGGTGTCGGTGGTAGCTGATCGAGTACCGGACCGCATTGGTCACCTCATCGGCCTGGATGCCACCATCCCGAACGACGGTGAATCGCTCATGACCGTACTGGGCGACGGGCAGGGCGTGCCGGATATCTACCGCAGGCAGGCCGCCGAATCCGGTGAAGGTTTCCGGATTCCCCCGTCTCTGTTCTCGGCGGCTGATTTCGGCGTGACCGATCCCGATGACGCGGCGTGGGTGAACCGCCGGATGTGTGATCATCCACTGCGGGCGTTCGAGGACCGGGCCCGGCTCACCGGTGGCCTCGACCGGGTCGCGCGCAAGACGTTCGTGCGCTGCGACAAGTTCCCGGTGGATTACGGCCCCCGGATGGTGGAGACGCTGCCGGCGCTCGGCTGGCAGATCGAGCGATGGGACGAGGTCCACGACGCGATGGTGACCGCCCCCGAGCGGGTTCGTGACGTGCTCGTCAGCTGACCGGGCGAGTCCCAGGAACTCGTCGCCTCGCTGGGCTTCGAACGATGAGACCGGCGTTGCCGCTGGGCCGGCGATCGTCACTCGGTCGCCGGCCCAGCGCTGGAGCACACCGCCGGGATCGAAACGGTCGCGAAGTTGAAGCACACGGTCGCCGGTTCGGCCGGGAAAGGTTTCGCGAGACCTGTCTGTGTGCAGCCGGGCTCTCGAAACTGCGGCAGCAACGTCAGCACACGGAACCAGTGACTTCGTGAGGACGTCGAGCTCCGCGCGGGCGGTCCGCGGGAACTGCGTGACGATCACGAGAACCTCCTGGTGCCCATGGGCACAAGTGTGTCTCCTGCGCGGCGCGCCACCCGCCCCCAGTCCTCGGTCCTCGACGAGGAGGAGTGTTCGGGTTCCAGTCCGCGATCGAGATCATCGGCTGACGGTGGAGCGGGGCAATCCTCCTCGCGTTCGCACAGGGTAGTGACCGCTCCGGGCGATTCTCCGAGCGGTCGACGGTCTGTCCTACCGGTTGCTGTCCCAGCGGCTCAAGGAACTCGACGCCGAATGCCGTATCAGCCGGACCGTCGTGCCGGGCACGCCGGTGCGAATCGGGTACGCGCCGGCCAGCGGGGCCGCGACCTCATCGTCGCGCTGCAACAGCTGGTGCGGTGGGGAATTGGTTCCGCGCAGCAAGCGCTGACCCGTCCGCCACTCCGGTTTCCGTTTCCGCTGTGGAGTTCCTCTCGTGGCTAGTGCGTCGACGGGTTAGCGCCTCGTATGTTCGGGCTGAGCCGGAACCGGTTTCGCCGAGCCGTTTGACCCGCGCCGGCAACTACCCAGCCCTGGTCGTCGCCGTCGTGGTGATCGTTTCGGCGGCGACCAGCTGCAGCCGACGACGTGCGGTGCTGTTCGCAGCTCGCATGAACGATCTCACCTCGATACTCTCGGTGCCTTCGAGGTGGCTCTCCGCCACGGTCATCGGTGTCACCCCAGCGGGCCACGGCGCCGTCGCCGACCACGGTCACGAGGTTGCCGAGGGTCACCCGGTCGACGATCGCGTCCAGCGGTAGTGCTGCTGGGCACGGAAGGTAGACGTCGTCCTGGCGCACGTCGTCGATCGAGATCTTCTGGCGGATGGTCAATGGGCGTGGCCGGCACACCCGGGCGTCGGTCAGCGACACGCGCCGGATCGTCCGGTCGAACAGCCGGACGCCGATGCGCCGCTCCGGGCGCCCGGGACAGCGGCGGAGCCGCGACGCCCAGCCGGTCCGCCGCTCGGGCGAAATGCAGCTTCTCGGCTACGACGACGTACCCGAGCTCCCGGGTTCACAGTCGATCCATACCTTCAGGGTAATGATCGGGCCGCTGACGTGCATTGATCGGCCTTGCACGCGCGGGTTCACTAGGCAGGGAATCGAGCAGAGAGGCCCACCCGTGAATGACGAACGCGCGGTCCAGGAGGTTCTGGCCCGCTATGTCCGCGAGACGGACCGGCGTGACGGCGCCGCCCAAGGTGCCTTGTTCACCGACGACGCCGTGGTCCAGATCTTCGCCCGCGCCGGGGAAGGCTACGAAAAGATGGGCGAACCGTTGATCGGTGGCGCCGGCGTGCAATACGCCGTGGAGAACTTCATGGGCCCCCATCCCGAAGGGGGCACCAGTCACCACGTTACGACTGACCACATCATCGACGTGGACGGCGATTCCGCTCACCTCAACGCGCAGTATGTGATGTTCGAAATCCGCACCACGCCGGAGCCGTCGATCCGGCCCGCGGAATCCGGTTACTACGACACTGATCTGCGACGGATCGACGGTGTGTGGAAGATCGTCCGCCACCACGTACTGGGCGACCTGCCGCTGGGCGCTCGGCCATGAAAGCTGTTGTGCACCAGCGGTTCGGCGGTCCCGAGGTACTGGCGGTCGCGGAGCTTCCCGAGCCCAAGATGAATGTCGACCAGGTCGTGGTCAGTGTCCGAGCGGCGGGCCTGAATCCCGCAGACCTCGCCGTCCGGGCGGGCGCACTGCGGGACGTCGTGGAGACCTACTTCCCGGTGGTGCCCGGTTGGGACATCGCAGGTGTGGTGGAACGGGCCGGCATCGCTGCACCCGAGTTCGCGCCCGGGGACGAGGTCATCGGTTATCTGCGCGGGCCCGTTGCCCACCGCAACGGGGGCTACGCGGCCAAAACCGTCGCCGAGGTCGGCATGCTGGCCCGCAAGCCGGCCACGATGTCCTGGGCCGAAGCGGCCGGCCTGCCGCTGGCTGGGCTGACGGCGTTGCAGGCTGTCCGCGCACTCGATCTCAGGGCGGGTGAAACTCTGCTGGTGCACGCTGCCGCGGGTGGAGTCGGTTCCCTCGCGGTGCAGCTGGCCGCCGCCCGCGGTGTCCGGGTCATCGGCACCGCCTCGGCAGCGAACCATGACTACGTTCGTTCGCTGGGCGCCGAACCGGTGCGCTACGGCGACGGCCTCGGCGAACGGGTCTCGGCGATCGGCGACGTGAGCGCCGTGCTCGACGCGGCGGGCCGGGGCGCCCTTGCCACCGCTCCCGGGCTTGGCTCCCGCGCGGTCACCATCGCCGACCGCGCGGACCAGGGCGTGCAGCAGGTCTTCGCGCGGCTCGACACAGCCGACCTCGAGTACCTCGTCGCAGAGGCCGACGCCGGCCGCCTTTCAGTGCGGGTGGCACGTACGTTTCCGCTCGAGGAAGCGGCGCGGGCGCAGCAGGCACTCGCCGGCGGAGGCGTGTCGGGAAAGGTTGTGCTCCTGCCGTAACGGCATGTCCGGCCGGGCAATCGGGGTTCCGCGCTCAGGCGCTCTGTTGCCGCGGATGCTTTGCCGTCGAGGCGTCCGTCCGGAGTCGTGACCGGTGCGCTGTTACCCAGTGACCGGTCGGTCTCCCGTGACGGCGGTGCGCAGCAGATGCTCGAGATCGCCAGGAGAAGCCGGGCGTGGGGGGAAGGGACCGCCGGCCAGTGCGGCGACCGAGCGGGTGATCGCGAGGTCCAGGTCGGTCATGCGCAAGCCGATGTCGGCGAGTGAGGCGGGAACGCCGAGTTTGCGGTGCAGATCCCAGATCAGCCCACCGGCGTCGATGGTCGAGCCGGGGAGTCCCAGGCTGTCGAGCAGGAGCCGTGTGCGGTCCGGGGCGGCGGGTGCGAGATGCGTGACGACGTAGGGCAGCAGAACGGTGTGCAGCGGGCTGTGGGGGAGGTCGAACAGGCCGCCGAGGACATGGCACAGCTTGTGGTGCAGACCGGTCGACGAGACTTCTAGTGCCCAGCCCGAAAGCCACGCCCCGCGCAGCGCGAGGCCGCGGGCTTCGAGGTTTCGCGGCTCGGCGAGCAGGACTGGGAGTGCGCCGGACATCGACCGGATCCCTTCGGCGGCCGTCAGGCGCCCCAGCGGCGAGGAGTCCGCTGCATACAACGCTTCGACGCAGTGCGCGATCGCGTTGATGCCGCTGGTGAGAGAAATCGCCGTGGGCAAGCCAAGGGTGAGCTCGGGGTCGTAGACCACGGTGCGCGGCCGCACGATCTCGGCGCGCCCGGTGGTCTTGAGGCCGTTTTCGGTCAGGCCCCAGATCGAGGTCATCTCGCTGCCGGCGTAGGTGGTCGGGACGGCGACCACTGGCAGGGCGAGCTCGCGCGCGATCCCTTTGGCCAGGCCGGTCGCAGAGCCACCGCCGACGCAGACGATCACCTCCGCTCGTGCGCTCCGGACGGCGGAGACCGCGGCGGCGACCGTGCCGGCGGGAACGTGCTGGACCACTTCGGGGACGCGCAGGACGGCCGAGCTGCCCAGCTCGGCCGTGATCCGGTCGGCGGGGGCCCCCGCAACTCGGTCGTTGATCACCACGACCCGGTCACCGTGGCGGGCGACTTCCGCCGCCACCGCGGCGATCCGGCCCGGCCCGAAGACGACCCGGGAAGCAGGCCACTCGTGGATGAACTGCATCGGTTCTTCCGGCACGGCGGCTGAGTTGGGTGCGGGCATGTGGGGTTCTCCTCGAGGAGTGTCGGGGCTTCGGTGGGGCTGTGTCGGATCCGGCACAGCCCCACCCGAAGCTCATGCGGCGGGTACCGGGTTCAGCCGGGTGCTGAAGAACCGCAACGTGCGCTGCCACGAGTCGGCCGCGGAGCGGGCGGCCGGATGACCCGGCTCGGTGAGGCCCGCGAGGAAGCTGTGACCGGCCTCGTCGTACCACCGCACCTCGGTCTCACCCGGTGCGCTGTCCAGTGTGGTCGCCAGCAGATCCACTTCGCCCGCGTCGATGTAGTCCTGCCTGCCCCAGTGACCGAGGACCGGGCCGGCGATCGATCCGGCGACCTGAAGCGGTTCCGTCACTGCCACCTTGGCGCCCGGCGCTCCCTTGGGGAACGCGTAGTAGGTCGCCGTCGCCTGGTTGTCGTGCGTGGCCGCGGTCAGCAGGGCGAAGCTGCCACCGAGGCAGAACCCGAGTACCCCGAACGGCCGCTTGCTGTCGGTCGTGTGCTCGATAACGCGCTCGACATCGTCGACGGCAAGCTTGTCGTCCAGCAGGCCGCGGCGGGCGAGCGCGCCGTCGCGGCCGGGCTCTGCGGCGCCGACGCGGTGGAACATGTCGGGCATCACCACCTCGTAGCCCTCTGCGGTCAGCAGCGCGGACAGGTACCGGTAGAACGGGTTCACCCCGAAGATGTCGGTGAGCAGCACGATCACGCCACCGCCAGTTCCTGCGGCACCGGTGAACCGCAGGTAGAGCACGGGGTCGGTGCCCGAGGTCAGGCAATCCCGGACGGCAACGTCGTCCGGCGGCTCGGGGGCGGCCGAATGGTTGTGGCACATGGGCGGCGCTCCTCAGTTGGGCTGGAGCACGAAGGTGTACTCGGCCTGCTTCCAGCGCTCGCCGTCAGCGCTCTTGTCACTGACCGGAAGCACCAGTTCGTCCTTGACGCCGGAGCAGGAGTCGCTGTCGAGGTACGGGTCGCCCTGGAAGTAGAGTTGGGTGATCAGCGTGCGGTGCGTCGGCGACTCAACGCGGAAGTGCAGGTGCGCCGGGCGCCAGGAATGGCGGCCCAGCACGGAGTTCATCAGCACACCGGTGGGGCCGTCCTTGGGGATTTCGTACGGCACCGGGCGGATGCTGCGGAACTCGAACCGGCCGTCGTCGGCGGTGGGCACTTTGCCCCGCATGAGGTACTCCTCGGGCAGGGCCGGTGAAAAGAAGCTGTAGCTGCCGTCGTTGGTCGAGTGCCAGACGTCGATGACCGCGTCGGTCACGGGGGCACCAGTCGTGTCGCGAACGGTCCCGAGGAATCGCATCGGGTCACCCGGCTCGTCCGGGCGCATCGGAAGGACGGCGGGCCGCTCGGTCAGGAGCGGTGCGCCTTCCTTGAAATACGGTCCTTCGATGGTGCTCGAGGTCCAGTCACCGGTGCCGTAGTCCACAGTGTCTACTGTGGATTCGAAGAAGGCGTCGAGCCACAGCGGCCATTCTCCGGCTTCACCGACGCTGATCACGTAGTTCATCACCGCCGCGTAGTCGTCGCGGTCGATCCGGTTTCGCGTGATGAAGTCACGGATCAGTTCGGCGAATTCGTCGAACAGCTTGGTTGCTCGTGCGTTGGCCATGTTCAGCTCCGTCGGTGGTCGCTGGCAGTGGTTCGGTTCAGATCGCGGTGTTCGCGAGCCGGAGAAGGACGGCGGTGCCGCGCCCGGTCCGGTGAACCGAGCGTAACCAGACCCGGCGCATCGGAGCCAATACCGAGACGGCACCGTGGGTCTTCCTGGACGGGTATCGTCGGTGTGACATCAGAGCTCGCCGGCGGTGTCCAGGTGGTCGAGGAACGCCCGGACCAGCGTCGGCGTCTCGGTGGCACGGTAGATGCAGCTGAGGGACTCGGCCGGCGCGTCGGACAGCGGCACGTAGACCACGCCCGGCATGGCGACGTTGGTTGCCGAGCGCGGGACTACAGCGCACATCTGGGCGGTCGCCACGTAGGCGAGCGCGGTGACGATGTCGCTGGCTTCGGCGTCGACCCGCGACGGTCCGCCGGTTCGCATCAGCAGCTGCACGATCTCGTCGGCGAATCCCGGGCGAGGCGAGGACGGGAACAGGACGAGGCGCTCGGCCTGGATGTCGGCCAGCCGGACCTCGGGTTTGCTCAGGAGCGGGTGGTCGTCGGGCATCGCGACGTAGAGAGGCTCGGCGACGAGGTTGCGCACGGCCAGGTCTGGCTCGGGAGGGTACTGGCGGCTGAAACCGAGGTGCATGCGCCCGTCCCGGATGGCTTCGGCCTGGACGTCCTTCGTCACGCGTTCGATCACCACGCGGACCTCAGGCCGGGTCCTGAGGAACGCGCGGAGCACTTGGGGTACGAGGCCGAAGATCATCGAGCCGAAATAGCCCACCGAGAGCGCGCCGGCCTCACCGGCGTGGGCCAGCCGGGTCCGTTCGACCGCGTTCTCGGCCAGCGCGACGATTCGGTAGCCCTGTTCGAGCAGCACGAGACCTGCCGCGGTGAGCTCGACGCCGGTGACGGTGCGGAGGAACAGCTGCGCGCCGATCTCCCGCTCGAGGCGCGAGATCCGGCGGGTCAGCGGCGGCTGGGTCATGTGCAGCCGGGCGGCGGCCCGGCCCACATGCCGTTCCTCCGCGACCGCTATGAAGCATTCGAGCTGGCGTACGTCGACAGGGACCATGCGGTGGATAGTAAGCACATTCGGCGCATTCGTGGCCGGAACCGGCTCCGGTTCCGGCCACGGCCCGATCAGTTGCGCAGCAGCTCGCCGCGCACGCGGCGCAGCAAGGAGGGCAGATCTTCGATCGCTTCTACCGAACCGGCGATCCGACCGTTCGGGTGAACCACGGCGGCCTGCCGACGGTTGGCGGCGAGAACGGCGGTGAAGGCGAAGTCGAGATCGCAGTAGCCACCGATACCGGATTCGTCGGGCGGCAGAATTCGCACGAACCGGCACGGCAGCTGGTCGAGGAACGCCCGGTCGGTGGCGTCGAACGCCGTTTCCGTGTCGACGCCGATGCTGATCAGGGCGTGGTCATCGCCGATCAGCTCGGCCAGTGTGCCGTGCTCCCCGCGGTGGTAGACGGGGTAGGAAAACCGGCCGGGCAGCGCACGGCCGGCGAGGGGGTCGGAGCCACCGTCGCGGAAAGTCATACCTCGAAGTGAAACACGCCGATATCGGCGTGACGAGGATTTCGACGATACCGAGAGCGCTCGAACCCCGGTCCTTCTTGGTATTGGCTTCGTGATCCGGCGGGGATCTACCGTCGATGTGTGGCCGTGGCCGACCGTAACCGGTCCGCCGACCGGCTTCCCCTTCGTCGCCGACTGGAGAGCAGCACGATGACCGAGACCGACAACGGGGTGGTCCAGGATTCCCGGATCCACACCAGCACGCCGTACCGATGGTTCACCGACCCGGACATCTACGCCCGCGAGCAGGAACGGATTTTCCGCGGTGCGACGTGGAGCTTTCTCGGCATGGCCGTGGAGATCCCGAACACCGGCGACTACAAGTCCACGTTCGTGGGTGACACCCCGGTGGTGATGACGCGGACGAAGTCCGGCGAGGTCGTCGCGTGGGTCAACCGGTGCGCGCACCGAGGTGCGACAGTGTGCCGGTTCAGCCGCGGCAACGCGACCAAGCACACGTGCATCTACCACCAGTGGTCCTACGACGCAGCCGGGCAGCTGCGGGGTGTGCCGTTCCGGCGCGGCTATCAGGAACATACCGGGATGCCAGAGGGGTTCGACCCGAAGCAGCACAGCTTGCAGCGGCTGCGGGTCGAGGTCTACCACGGTCTGGTCTTCGCCACTTTCGACCACTCGATGCAGTCGCTCCCGGACTACATCGGGCCTCAGATGCGGCCGTGGCTGGACCGGTTGGTCGCCGGTCGTGAGCTGGTCTACCTCGGATGCACGCGCCAGTACTCGAAATCGAACTGGAAACTCTACTACGAGAACGTCAAAGATCTTTACCACGCCAGTCTTCTGCACTTGTTCCACACCACGTTCAACATCATGCGGGTGAGCATGGAATCGCGGACGATCCCCGATGCGCGCGACGGACTGCACTCGGTCATCACCACGACCAGGCAGGACGACGACGCGGGTGCGGACGAGTACCGCAAGGACGGGCTGCGGTCCTTCAACGAGGACATCCGGCTGCACGACATGGAGGTGCTGCGCTCGCGTGACGAGTTCGACGAGCCGATCACCAACCACATCCAGACGATCTTCCCCAGCCTGGTGGTGCAGCAGATCCACAACACCATGGCCCTCCGCCAGCTCCTCCCGAAAGGGCCTGGGGAGTTCGAACTCGTCTTCCACTACTTCGGTTACTCCGACGACGACGAGGAACTTCGTGCGATGCGGGTGCTCCAGGCCAATCTGGTCGGGCCCGCCGGCTATATCTCGATGGAGGACACCGAAGCGACCGAGCTGATCCAGCGCGCCGCGCAGGCGGCTCAGGACAGGGGCTCGACCATGCTGCTAGGACTTGACGATCCGGTGCCGGACGAGCGTTCCAACATCAGCGAACACGTGCTGCGCTCTTTCTGGGCGGGCTACCGCGACCTGATGGGACTGAAGTCATGAGCGCCCCGACGACCGCGACCGACCTCGCCCTGGTGCGGCTTCGCGTCGAAGACCTGCTGTGCCGCTATGAGCGGGCGATCGACGACGACGATCTCGAGAGCTGGCCGGACTTCTTCACCGACGACTGCGAATACGGGATCTGGCCCAGGGAAAACGACGAGGCCGGCCTGCCGATGCCGCTGATGTTGTGCCGAGGCACCGGAATGCTGCGTGACCGGGTGCTCGCCCATCGCGAGGCGAACATCTTCGCTCCGCACGTCTACCGTCACTTCCACAGTGGACTGGTGGTAGACCTCGACGGATCGCGGATCCAAACGGTCTCCAACTACGTGGTGATCCGTACGCTCCAGGACGGGGAGAGCCACATCTATCAGACCGGGTGTGCGACCGACACCGTCGTGGAGCAGGACGGCAAGCTCCTGTTCTCCGGGCGCAGGATCGTCTACGACACGCTGCGTGTGCAAACCCTCCTGGTCACGCCGATCTGACCGCCGTCAGTCGCCGAACACGAAAAACGAGAGTGGGACAACTCAATGCCGAACCTCACGGTGAGCGGAGTCCGGACGACGATCGTCGACTTGCCGATTGTCCGTCCGCACCGGTTCGCTCACCACAGCATCGACACGCAGAGCTACCTGCTCGTCGAAGTCGTCACCGACGCGGGCATCACTGGGGTCGGTGAAGGCGTTTCGCCGGGGGGACCTTGGTGGAGCGGCGAAAGCATCGAAGGCCAGAAGGACATCATCGACCGCTACCTCGCACCCGCCCTCGTCGGCGGCGACGCGGAGGACCTCACCGGGTTGCGCCGGCAGTGGGACAAGATCGCGTTCGGGAACCTGTTTGCCAAGGCCGCTTTGGAAACGGCGCTGCTCGACGCCGTCGGGCAGGTCTACGGCGTCTCGCTCGCGACCCTGCTGGGCGGTGCGACTCGGGCAACGCTACCGGTCCGGTGGCCGCTGAGCGGGGCCGGTACCGCTCAGGCTCTCGAAGAAGCCGTGGACCGGGTGGCCTTGGGACACAAGTCAATCAAGTTCAAGATGGGCGCGCTCGCTCCGGCGGACGATCTCCGTCGCGTCGCAGAACTGGCCGAGAAGGTCGGTTCCGACGTCGACTACCTCGGTGACCCCAACGGGACCTGGGATCTGCGCACCGCGTCGTGGGCGATTCGTGAGCTCGAGGCGATCGGCTTCAGCGCGGTGGAACAGCCCGTCCCGCGACGTGATCTTCGAGGCCTCGGTGAGCTGCGAGAGGCAGCCAACCGGATCGACATCATGGCGGACGAGTCGGTGTGCGTGCCGGCCGACGCCCTGGACGCCGTCGGGCGGCGGGCGTGCGATTCCGTCGCGGTCAAACCAGGGAAGGCGGGTGGGCTGCGGGCGGCCCGGCTCGTCACGGACGTGCTCGACACAGCTGGAATCGGCACCTACGGCGGCACAGCGATCGAGGGGCCGATCGGCACCGCGGCTTCGGCTCAGCTGTTCGCCACCTTCCCACGGCTCGCGCACGGTTGCGAACTCGTCGGGCCGCTCCTGCTCTCCGACACAGTGACGGCCGAGCCGCTCTCGTATGCCGACGGTGAGCTCATCGTCCCCACCGGCCCAGGTGTGGGCGTGCGCCTGGACCAGGACAAGGTGGGCCGCTACCGCAGGCGGGACCGAGGGTGAGCCGCCGTCTTCTCGTGAAAGGAGTGTGATCACGATGCCCGGTGCCGACCTCAACCGTGAGCTCGTTGTCTCCGCCAGGAACCCCGTAGCCGACGACGTAGTCGAACTCGTCCTGGCGAGTGCCGACGGTCTCGCGCTGCCCGCGTGGGAACCCGGTGCGCACGTCACGCTGTCCCTGCCGGAAGGCCTGCTGCGGGAGTATTCCCTGTGCGGTCCGGATACCTCGGACGGCACGTGGACGATCGCCGTGCACCGCGCTCCAGACTCGCGAGGTGGCAGCCGGTTCGTCCACGACCACCTGACCGTCGGCACCAATGTGACGGTTTCCGGCCCTGCCAACAATTTCCCCTTGGCGGCTGATGAGCGCCAGGTGCTGGTCGCCGGAGGCATCGGGATCACGCCGATCCTCACCATGGCCCGCGCGATCCGGGCGAGGGGTGCGACGGTGACCATGCTCTACTGTGGACGGTCGCGATCGCTTATGGCCTATCGCGATGAAATCGCGGCCTGGGGCGAGCCGGGTGTGGTGCTCCACGCGGACGACGAACGGGGTGGCCCGCCGGACCTCAGCGCGTTCCTGGACGAACACGCGGGCGCGACCGTGTACTGCTGCGGGCCCGAACCGCTGATCGCGGCTGTCGAGAAGAAGGCGCCCGCCGGCTCGCCCGTGCAGGTCGAGCGGTTCCGCGGCGTGGCAGCCGATACCTCGGAGGACGAGGAGTTCGATGTCGTGGTTTCCGGCGCGGATCAACGGGTTCGCGTCCACGTCGGCGAGTCCATCCTGGACGCACTTGCCCGAGCCGGCTTTGACGTGCCGTCCTCATGCCGGGAAGGAATCTGCGGCACCTGTGAGACGGCCGTGGTGCGAGGTGTGCCCGATCACCGCGACACCGTGCTAGGCGAGGAGGAACGCGCTGATGGTGAGCTGATCATGCCGTGCGTATCGCGGTCGCGTACGCCGGAGATCGAGCTCGATCTGTTCTGAAGGGGCGGGTGGTTGCCATGCCGGTGCTCGAAACCAGCGAACCTGACGAAGCCGTCGATCTGCTCACCGGCGTGTACTGCCCGCACCGTATGCTCCTCGGTGCGGGCGCTCCGGGCTTCCACATGCGCCAGGAGGAAAGGCTGGTCCGCGGAATCCGGATGATGAAACTGACCTACGGCGACGAGGACGTGGGCGTGGAGCCCGTTCCGTTCGACGATTTCGTCCTCGTGATGCGCCCGCTGGCCGGCCGCCTCTCCGCAAGCCGCCAAGGCGACGTCCCAGTACAGACCCGCCGCCACGCGCTCGCTTTCGACGGCCGCTCACGGTATCGGTTGCGCTGGCACGAACGGTGCCAGGTAGGCAATGTCGTGATCGACCTCCCGCACTTCGAGCGAGCCGTCGCAGACCTGCACGGAACGCCGGACGTGCGGTCGGTTCGCATCGACATCGCCGAGCCGGCGTCGGACATCGCGGCGGAGCGGTGGACGGCGGTGGAAGCGTTGCTGTGGCGTGAGCTCGGGCGGGTGGAACCGCCGCCTCCGCTTGTACACGGCCAGCTGGTGCGGCTCGCGGTCGCGAGCATCCTGGAAAACTTCGCCACGACCTTCACTCTCGACGACGGACGCCTGCACGCCACCGGATCCCAGGCCGCGGTCCGGCGAGCAGTGGCCTTCATCGAGAACTCGGCCGCCGAAGACGTCGGGCTCACGCGGATCGCCGAGGCCGCGGGGCTGAGCGCCCGTGGCCTGCAGCAGGCTTTCCGCCGCCACCTCGACACGACGCCGCTCGCGTACCTACGGCGGGTCCGACTCGACCACGCTCATCGGGAACTGCTCGCGTCCTCGCCTGCGGCGACGACGGTGAGCCGCATTGCCACCCGCTGGGGTTTCGCCAACCCCGGGCGGTTCGCTGCCGAACACCGGCGGGAGTTCGGCAGCGAACCGAAGGACGTGCTCCGGAGTTGAATCCGGCTCACATCATGGGCGGCGGCACCTGCGTGCTGAGCATGATCGTCTTAAGCGTGGAGTACATATCCAGTGTCTCTTTGCAGTTTTCCCGGCCGAGGCCGCTCTCCTTGTAGCCGCCGAAGGGTGCGCCCGGGTTCAGGTTCACGTAGGCGTTGACCCACACAGAGCCGGCTTCGAGCGCGTCCGCGGTCCTCATCGCGTTCGCGAGGTTCGACGTGTACAGACCGGCGGCCAGCCCGTATGCCGTGTCGTTCGCCTGCGCGATCATGTCATCCCAGTCGCGCCACCGGATGACCGACAGGACCGGCCCGAAGATCTCCTCACGGGCGATGCGGGTGTCATTGGTCGTCTCGAACAGCGTGGGCTGGATGAACACCCCGTTTTCGCCACCGGCCACCTCCGCGCGCTCGCCGCCGGTGATCAGGTTGGCGGTTTCCTTGCCCGAGCTGATGTAGTCCAGCACCTGCTCACCCTGTTTGGCCGAGACCAGGGGACCCAGCCGGGTGGCCGGATCGAGCGGTGAACCGAGGCGGACGCCGTCGAAGGCGTTCTTGAGCAAGGGGATGGCTTCGTCGTAGACGGCGTCGTGCACGAACAGCCGCGTGCCGGCCAGACAGGACTGGCCGTTGCAGAAGATGGCGCCGAACGTGGCATTGGCGATCACGAGGTCCAGATCGTCGACGTCGGGGAACACGATGTTGGGGCTCTTGCCGCCCAGCTCGAGCGACACCGGGATCAGCCGCTCGGCGCCCGCGGCAGCGATGAGCCGGCCGACCTCCGCCGACCCGGTGAACGCCAGCTTGGCGACCCCGGGGTGCGCGGTCAGCGCGGCACCGGCCTCCTCGCCCATGCCGGGCACCACGTTGACCACGCCGGGCGGGAAGATCTCGGCCAGCGCCGTGCACAGGTGCAGAGTGGACAGTGAGGCATTCTCGTCGGGCTTCAGCACGACTGTGTTGCCCGCGGCCAGCGCCGGGGCGATCTTGAACGCCACCATGATGGCCGGTACGTTCCACGGGATGATTTGGCCGACCACGCCGAGCGGCTCCCGCTTCGCCACCATCCACCCGGCCGCCGACGACGAGTTCCAGCCGTCGTGCGCGGCGATCGCCGAAGCGAAGAAGCGGTACTGACCGCCCGCCAGGTAGTAGTCGTAGGGCAGCTCGTGGACGGTGCGGCCGATGTCGATCGCGTCGAGGTGGATCAGCTGCGCGACGTTCGCGTCGATCCAGTCCGCAAGCTTGAACAACATCGCGGCCCGCTCGCCCGCGGGCCGCCCGCTCCACCCCGGAAACGCGGCGCGTGCGGCCGCGACGGCCCGGTCGATTTCGGCGGCACCGCAGCGCGGAATCGTGGCGAGCAGTTCGCCGGTCGTGGGATTGATCGCGTCGAACGTGTCGACGGCGGGCTCGACGAATTCACCGCCGATCAACGGAAGCCGATTCCCCAGAACCTCGTTCTGGGTCAGCGTTCGGGTCATCACACACTCCTTTGGGCCGGGATGGTCTGGCTGCCGACATTAGGAGCAAGATCACCCCGTTCCGAGCCGTCGAACGCACGGCTCGGGACACGGAACGCACGACCCGGCGCTACGGGCTCACCGCCGCCAGCGACGGGTGCTCGACCAACGGCGTGACCTCGATGATGAGGAACGGGAAAAGCGGCAGGTGCCATAGGAGCTCGTGGAGTTCCTCGGTCGATTCGACGTCGAAGACGCTGATGTTCCCGCGCCGCCCGGCGATCCGCCACAAGTGAACCCACTTTCCGGATCGGTGCAGGGCGGTGAAGTAGTTCAGTTCCTCGGCGAGCAATTCTTCGCGATGGTGCTCGTCGAGATCGTGGGGCAGCGACACAGTCATGTGGGCGCAGAAAAGCACGGAGAACCTCCTCGATAGGGATGAGCGGACGGTAGCCGCGGCGCCCCGGACCGGGCCAATACCGATCCCGACCGGGCGACGGGCCGGCTCGGTATCGGGACGGCTGAGGGCTGTGACAGGCCACACCTTCGAACTTGACATGAAGTCAAGTCAGGAGGATGTTTGAAATCAGGGAGGCGCGGAGCGGGTCAAGCGGTGGAGCCCGGGCGCGGCACGAGAAAGGGGATCCGCATGAAGCAAGACGCGGGGTCACGGAGCATCGGTGACCTGCTGCTCGACCGGCTGGCCGGGATGGGCATCACGCACGTCTTCGGTGTCCCGGGTGACTACAACCTGGGGTTTCTGGACCTGATCGAGGCGCGGGAGGACCTCGAATGGGTCGGCAACGTCAATGAGCTGAACGCCGCCTACGCGGCCGACGGGTACGCCCGGATCCGCGGCTACGCGGCGCTCGTGACGACATACGGGGTCGGGGAGCTCTCGGCTCTCAACGGGGTCGCCGGCAGTTTCGCCGAATCGGTCCCGGTCCTCCAGATCACGGGCATGCCGGCCACCCAGGCGCAGGCGGACGGATTGCCGGTGCACCACGGCCTGGTCGACGGCGACGCCGGTCACTTCCGCCGCATCTACGACGAGGTGACCGGCGCGTCGGCGACGCTGACCGCGGACCACGCAGCCGACGAAATCGACCGCGTCATCACTGCCGTCGTCGAGCAGAAGCGTCCTGGCTACCTGGGGCTGCCCGCCGATCTGGTCTCGGCGCCCGCTCGGCCGGGCACGACGACTGTGGCACCGGCGACGGAACCGGAGCTTTCGTCGTTCGCGGTGCGGGCGAAGGAGATGCTGAGCGACGCCACCGATGTCGTCGTGCTCGTCGACCACCTCGCGGACCGGTTCGGGGCGCTCGACCGAGTGCGGGCGCTCATCGGCGAGGGGAAGCTCTCGTCGGCCGTCGTGGCGGGTGGCAAAGGACTGATCGACGAGGACACGCCCGGATTCCTGGGGCTCTACATCGGTGCCCTCAGTGACCCGGACGTCCGCGACGCGGTCGAGACCGCCGATGTGGTCGTCGGTGTCGGGCTGAAACTCGTGGACCTCAGCAGTGGCGGCTTCACTGCCCGGCTCGACCCGCGGCGCCTGATCGACGTGCAGCCCGGCCATGTCGTGGCGGGAGGGCGGCGCTTCGACACCGCGCCGATGGCGGCCGTTCTGGACGTAGTGCGGTCGGCGGCGGCCGAGCGAGGGCCGGCGAGTCCACCGCCGGTCCGGAAGCCGCCCGCTGCCGGCGAGTTCACGCCCGGCGCCGAGCTGACCCAGGACGTGTTCTGGGTGCTGGTGGAACGCTTCCTCAAAGCCGGGGACCTCGTCGCCGCGGACCAGGGCACCTCGTACTACGGAATGCTCGGCACCCGTCTGCCGCCCGGCGTGACCCTGATCGGTCAGCCGATCTGGGCGTCGATCGGCTACACGCTGCCTGCGATGCTCGGCGCGCAGCTCGCGGCCGAGCGGCACCGGCGTGCGCTGCTGTTCATCGGCGACGGCGCGGCCGGGCTCACGGTGCAGGAGCTCGGCACGATCGTCCGTCAGGGGCTGGCACCGATCGTCTTCCTGCTCGACAACGACGGCTACACCTGTGAGCGCCCGATCGGCGGCTGGTCCGCCGGGTACAACGACGTCGCGAAGTGGAACTGGACGGCGCTCCCGGCCGCGTTCGGTGCACACGACCCGCTGGTCCGCAGCGCCGGCGCGGTCGGGGAATTGCTGGACGTCCTACGGGAAGCCGAATCGTCGCCCGGACGGCTCACCTTCGTCGAGGTGCGCCTCGGCCGGCACGACCTGCCGGAACTGCTCGCCGAGATCGGCAAAACCCTCGTCCATCGCAACGACTGATCATCGTCTCCGGTACTGAGAGGAAGGGCCAATGGTTACCGAACCCTTCGCGCCCCCGGCCGCGGTTTTGGCGGGCTTTCCCGTCGACCGCACGACTTTCGAGTCCTGGCCGGTGTTCACGCTGTCGCCTCCGGGAGGCGGCTCGCGCGGCACGATCTTCTATCTCCACGGCGGCGGGCACGCAACCGAGCTCTCGCCCCTGCACTGGAGCTTCCTGGTGAAGCTCGTGACGGCGACGGGATGGTCGGCGGTGGTGCCGGTGTTCCCGCTCGCGCCGACCGCGACCCACCGCGACGTTCAGCCGGTGCTCAAGCGGCTGTATGAGAAGCAGCCGGAAGGCCGCGTCGCGATCGTCGGTGATTCGTCGGGCGGGGGTCTCGCGCTCGCGCTCGCGCAGGCTCTCGCGAAAGACCGGCGGCCCGAGCAGCTGATCCTGTTGTCACCGTGGCTCGACGCGACAATGGAGAACCCGGAAATCGCCGTGCTCGAGCCGGTGGACCCGTTCTCCACCAAGGCGGGCATGGTGCGGTTCGCCCGGCAGTTCGCAGGCGCGGATCCGCTGTCGTCGCCGTCGCTGAGCCCCGTTCGCGGTCCACTCGAGGACCTCGGCCGGATCACGGTGTTCGCCGGCTCAGTGGACATCCTCACCCCGGACGCGCGAGTGCTGCGTGATCAAGCCGGGCCGGGCACGACCGTCGATCTCAGGGAGTACCCGGGCAAGACCCACATGTGGATGCTCCTGTCCGAACCCGATGGCGCCGCGATCGTGGAGGAGATCCACCGGGCCCTGGCCTGAGGGCGCGCCGGGGGCCCGGTTGATCAGGCCTCGTCCGAGGCCGCGAAATTCGTTCACCGCCACCCAGCGCAGTTTTCTTGCGCTTGATCCGAGGAACTGTCATGTACATCGCCACAATCATCGTTTCGGCCGTGCTCGCCCTCCTGCTGGTGCTTTCGGGGAGAGGGAAGCTGGTCAAGGACGAAATGCAGATGGCCACGATGAGCAAGGTGGGATTTCCCGCTGACAAGCTGTGGCTGCTCGCCGCCGCCGAGTTCGCCGGTGCCGCTGGGCTGATCGCCGGCCTGTTCTGGTGGCCGATCGGTGTCGCTGCCGCGATCGGCGTCGTGCTCTACTTCGTCAGTGCCGCGGGTGCGCACCTGCTCAAGCGGGACTGGAACATCACCGCACCCCTCGCACTTCTTCTGCTTTCCGTCGCGGCACTCGTGCTGCGCATCCTGTCCGTCTGACTCCTTCCAAGACGGCACTACCGAGATACACAATTCAGGAAAGGTGAGAAAAATGGCGTCTCCCGCCAAACTGGCGCACGTCGTGTTGTGGACCAAGCAGCTGCCCGAGATGAAGCAGTGGTACGGGAAGGTTCTTGGTGCCCACGTCGTGCACGAGAACCCGTTCGCGGCATTCATGACCTACGACGAGGAGCACCACCGGGTCGCGCTCGTCGATCCGGAGAGCATCGTCGCGGCGCAGGCCCAGATGGGCGAGCTGCCCGCCGGGCTCCCGGGCCACGACCGGCCGGCCGGTGGCCTCACGGCCACGCAGGTCAAGGAACTGCCCTCCCACGGCCTGTCCCATGTCGCGTTCACGTTCACCACGCTGAAGGAGCTGCTCGAGAACTACGAGGAGCTCAAGAAGGATTCGGTGGTGCCGTCCGTGACGATCAACCACGGCACGACCACCTCGATGTACTACTCCGACCCCGATGGCAACTCGGTCGAGCTGCAGGTCGACAACTTCGACACCATCGAGGAAGGAACGGCCTTCATGGAGTCCGAGACCTTCGCTCGCAACCCGGTCGGGGTTTTGTTCGACGCCGACGACCTGCTCAAGCGGCTGCGCGCGGGTGAGTCCGAGGCCGAGCTGAAGAAGCCGACGTGGTGAGCGCGGCAGCGGGCACCCGGGTGGTCGGCCGGGAACCGGAGCTCGGCGCGGCGCTGGCCCGGATCGCGTGTGTCGACGTGATCAACGCGACGATGCGGTTCGTGGACGAGAAGAGGGCCACGGACACGCTCGCGCTCTACACGGACGACGCCGTCATGCAGTTCGGAGACAAGGAGCTGGACCGCGAGGCGCTGGCCGAGTCCATGCGGATCCGCGAGACCGATGACGTCCGGCGCGTGCATGTGCCGGGTCAGACGGATTTCTGGCTCGAAGGGCCAGGAAAGGCCCGCGCCGTGACTCTGCTGCAGCTGTTCAACCTCGGCCCGGACGGTTCCGTGGTACCGCCGCTGCAGGCGATCACGCGGCTCGAAGACGAACTGGTCCGATCCGCGGACGGCATCTGGCGGATCGCCCGCCGGGTGGTCCGGCCGCTTGCTGGAGCGTGAGCGGGTCATGCGCATATATCGCACGCACAAGGGGCTCGCACGGCAAGAGGGGGGCGAGCTGCTCCTGCTCGACCTCCCTCACTCCGACGTGAAGGCCTTGCTGGAAGACGACGTGTCGCTGGCCTCGTCCGCGCGGGTCACCGAGCGGCTCCCGCTCGCGGGAACCGAGGTCCTCAGCCCGGTGGCGAAACCGGGTCAGATCGTGATCGCGGGAGCCAACTACCGCGACCACGTGATCGAGGCCGGGATGCCGATCCCCGAGGCGGCGCTGTTCACCTTGGTCCCGGGTGAGCTGGTCACCGACGGGCTCGTGGTCGGCCCGTCGGCGCCGCTGGTGTTGCCGGCGGAGGCACCCGACCAGGTCGACTACGAGGCCGAGGTGGCGGTGATCGTAGGCAAAGGCGGCCGGAACATCGCCGTCGCCGACGGCTGGGATCACGTGGGCGGCCTGACGGTCGCCAACGACGTGTCGGCCCGGGACGTGCAGCTCAAGGGCTTCACCAACGGCATCATCACCGACAACGACCAGGTCCGGAAGGGGAAGATCTTCCCCTCGTTCAAGACGCTCGGCCCCGCGCTCGTGACCGTCGACGAGCTGGAGCTCCCTCTCGACCTGGCGGTGACCACGCGGGTCAACGGCGAGCTGCGGCAGAACAGCCGGACCAGTGAGATGCTGTTCCCGATACCCGAGGTCCTCGCGACGGTATCGGCCGAGGTGCGGCTCGAACCCGGCGACATCGTGCTCACCGGCACGCCCGCGGGCGCGGCCGTCGGTTCTGGTCGCTACCTCAGGGCGGGTGAGCTGGTCGAGATCGAGATCGAAGGACTGGGCCGGATCCGAAGTGAGGTCGTGCGGGGGTGACTTGAGACCGCGCGCCGTGCCGACCCGCGGGCCGATCCGGTGATCGCCTGGTCCGGTGACCAGGGGCGTACGTTCACGGTCGAGCCCGCGGTCGGCGCGGCGGCCGGTCGATCCGGCCGGCAACGGTTCGAGTGGAGGACACGATGAACACGAAGCGGCAGGGGCGAAGTGGTCGCCGGGAGGCGGTGGTCACCGCTGCGATGGACCTGTTCTCCCGCAAGCGGTACGACGATGTCTACATCAGTGAGATCGCCGAAACGGCGGGCGTGGCGCACGGCCTGCTGTTCTACCACTTCAAGGACAAACGCGGCCTGTACCTGGAAGTACTGCGGCGCATGCTCGACGAGCTCGTCGACCTGCAGCGGCGCCGCGAAGACGAGCTGACCGGGCAGCAGTGGTTGCGCGGGGTGACGCTCCGCCAGGTCGAGTACCGGCGCGAGCACGCCCAGACGATGCTCGTGATGATGCGCCCCGGCGGGCACGACGAGGATGTCGACGCGGTGGTCGAGCAGAGCCGCCGGGCGGGGGTCCGGTTCCTCGCGGATCTCGTTGGGCTAACCGGGGAGCTGCCGCCGCGAGTCCGGATCACGATGCGAGCCGCGATGGGCGCGGCCGACGGGATGATCACGGACTGGCTGACTCACGGCTGCGACCTGGAAGTCACCGAGCTGATCGAGGCGGTTTACGTCGTTGTGGTTGCCGCACTGGGCACTGTCTGCGAGCACGAACTGGACCTGAAGACCGTGGTCGGCGGCCCGCCGGCCCGGCGCACTTGACTCATGCGATGAAGGAGAAGCAATGGAGCGGCTGAAGAGCGCGGTCGAGGCGGTGGATGACCCGGCGAAACGGGCGGCCGTCCGCGACACCGTGGCGACGGTGATCGAAGACGTCCGGCGTGATGGTGACGCGGCGGTGCGCGCATACTCGGAGAAGTTCGACAACTGGTCGCCGGAGCGGTTCCGGCTGTCGGCGGAGGACATCGACCGCGTTGTGGCTACCGTGCCCGAGCAGACGCTGGCCGACATCCGCACGGTGCAGGCCAACGTCCGGGATTTCGCGCAGCGCCAACTCGAATCCCTGCGGGATTTCGAAGTCGAGCCGCAGCCCGGGGTTTTCCTCGGTCAGAAGAACATTCCGGTGTCGGCGGCCGGCGCGTATGTGCCGGGCGGGCGCTACCCGCTCGTCGCTTCTGCGCACATGACCGTGGTGACGGCGAAGGTCGCCGGAGTTGAGCGTGTGACCGCGGCCACGCCGCCGATCCGCGGTCAGGTGCCCGCCGCGACCGTCGCGGCCATGCACCTCGCCGGAGCCGACGAAATCCTGCTGCTGGGCGGTGTCCAAGCCGTCACCGCGATGGCGGTGGGCACCGAGACGATCGGCAGGGTCGACCTGCTCGCCGGTCCCGGCAACGCCTATGTCGCCGAAGCCAAGCGCCAGCTGTTCGGCGAGGTCGGCATCGACCTGTTCGCCGGTCCGACCGAGATCCTCGTGATCGCCGACGACCACGCCGATCCGTTTGTGGTCGCGGTCGACTTGCTGTCTCAGGCTGAGCACGGCCCAGATTCGCCGGCGGTGCTGATCACCACGTCGGAGCGGGTGGGGCGCGAGGTCCTCGCACACGTCGAGGCCCTGCTGCCGGGAATGCCTACCGCGGACTTCGCGGCACCGGCCTGGCGGGACCACGGCCAGGTGATCGTCGTCGACGACCTGCGGGCCGCGTTCCGCCTAGCGGATGAGTTCGCGAGCGAACACGTCCAGGTGCTCACCGAGAACCCTCGGCAGGCGCTCACCGTGATGCGCAACTACGGCGCGCTCTTCCTCGGCGAAGGCACCGCGGTGTCCTATGGGGACAAAGTGATCGGGACGAACCACACACTGCCGACACGGGGATCCGCGAACTACACCGGCGGCCTGTGGGTCGGCAAGTACCTCAAGACCGTGACGTACCAGGAAGTGACGGATCGGACGTCCAGCGCGGCGCTCGGCGAGCTGCTCGGCCGGGCAGCGCGGGTCGAGTCCTTCGAGGGCCACGCTCGCTCCGGCGACGTACGAGTGGCGAAGTACCGCGGGGCGCAGCTGCCGTGGGCACCGGAGCGGAAGTGGTGAGGAAGGACCGGATCGCCGGCCGCACTGCGCTGGTGACCGGCGCGGGCAACGGGCTCGGCCGGGCGATCGCCACCTCGCTGAGCGCTCACGGTGCGAGGGTCGTGCTGGCCGGGCGGAACGAGGCGAAGGTCGTCTCAGTCGCCGGCGAGATCTCGGCCAATGGTGGCAGCGCACACGCTGTTCGGTGCGACACGAGCGATCCGGAGTCCGTCGCCGCGGTGGCGGAGTCGCTCGCCGACGAGGAGATCTCGATCCTGGTCAACAACGCCGGCGTCGCCGGCCCGGTCGCGCCCCTGGTGGACGTCGAGCCTGAGGCGTGGGACGACGTTTTCGCAGTCAACGTGCGCGGCGTCTACCTGATGTGCCGGGCGTTCCTGCCTCCGATGGTCCACCGGCGTTCCGGCGACGTGATCAACCTCGCCTCGGTCTCCGGCAAACGGCCGCTCGCCGGCCGGACGCCCTACACCGCCTCGAAAATGGCGGTGCTCGGGCTGACGGTCACCCTCGCGCACGAGGTCGGTTCGTCCGGCGTAACCGTCAACTCACTGTCGCCCGGGCCGGTGCGCGGGCCGCGGATGGAGCGCAATTTCCGGCTGGAAGCGCAACGGCTGGGCGTGTCCGAGGCGGACGCGGAGCGTGAGTTCGTATCGCGGGCTGCGCTGCACCGGATGGTCGAGGAGGACGAGGTGGCCGACGCCGTGGTCGCCATGCTGCACATGCCCGGACTGAGCGCGGCCGACATCGACCTGTCCGCGGGGATGGTCGCGCGCTGACGCCCGGCTGCGCTGTGGTGGCCGCGTTCACGCAGGCCACCACAGCGCCGGGAAGGCCGTTGCCGCGGTCAGTCGTTGACGGGTACCCGGGTGAGCACCGCACCGGCTTTGTCGTACACGGTCAGCTCGCTCGGTGGGTGGACGGGATTCGCGGCCTCGTTGACGTTGAGACCCGGTAGCACGAATGTTCCATTGTGGACCTGAGCTGTGACGGCGGGCGACACCGGCCGGGACAGGCTGACCGAGGTGACCCGGGGATCGGTGACCAGGCCGGCGATCACTCCCGTTTCGCTCGAGTAGCTTCCGCGGTACGGCCGGAAGTCATACGGCATCATGCCGCTAATGAAGAACGGATTCGGCTGCACCTCGAACGAAACGAACAGTTTGTCGAAGGTCTGGTCGAAGACCTGGAGCCGGCGCGAAGTCCCCTTGATGATGCATTCGGCGAGCAGCGAACCGTAACGGCCAACCTGCAGCGTCTCGCTCGTGGTGAGCACCTGAGTCTGGGTCGGCTGCCACTGGTCCGGGTCGACGGCGGGGCTTGTGCCGGCATCCGGGTGCGTGAGGCACTCGCCCAGCAGTCGCCCGCCCTCGGACGCGCGGTCGCCCGCTGGGGTCGGCCGGTCGGTCGCCGCCGGGACTCGGGCCGGTATCGCGTCGGCCCCGACTCGCACAAGCCGTCCTTGTTTCACCGGCGTGCCACCGATTTGCACGGTCACCCCATTATCGCCGATCGCGACGCCATTCGGGACCACGAATACGCCGCCGAACGCGAGACCCGGCATTCCCCACTGGTCGCCAGGGCCGGCGCTCACGGACCGGAACGCCGGATCGATCAGCCCCGCGATCGTGCCCAGCGACGAGACGTAAGTCGCCCGCGCCGTCCCATCCGCCGTGCCTCCGGCGGGTTTCGCCACCCGCACCGTCGCCGGGGTCTGTTCGCAGAACACGACACCGCCCGGTGCGCGGAACGCCGCCACGGTCACGCCCTTCGTGGCCGCTGTCAGGATCGGCTGCCACTCCTGCGCACCGCAGCGCCGGATCTGGTCCTCGGGAACAGTTCCCTCGTGGACGTTGTAGAGCTCTTGCGGGGTGTACTCCCACGAGTCGTCGGTGTTCGGCGCGCCCGTGCCGGGCGGGACGGACCGCGGCGCCGGCCCGGATCCAGTGATCACCAGCCCGCCGACGGCTGCGGCTGCGACGGTCGCCGCCACCGCAGCTGGAGCCCAGCGCCGGGCCGGGTTTCGCGCCAGAATCATCCCCGCGACGATCCTGTCGCGCGCCCGGGCGCGGACGGGATCCGGTAAGAGGCGCTCGGGTGGCAGACCCAGCAGGTCGGGCAGGTCACGCATCGTCGGTCTCCTCGGTGAGTTCCAGCAGCCGCGCCCGCGCGCGGGACAGTCGCGATCGGACGGAGGACTCCGTGATGCCGAGCACCTCGGCGGCGTCGGCGGCCGCGGTCCCGCCGAGCAGGCACATCCTGACTGCCTCGCGTTCCGCGGGCGGCAGCTGGTCGATCGCCGTGAGGACCCGCCGCAGCCGGTCGGCGGCGGCACCGGCGTCCGCGAGCCGCTCGGCGTGATCGGGTGAAGGGCCACTCACCAGCCGGGGCACGAGTCTCAGGTACCGGCTCAGGCGGCGCCGTTCGTCGCGGACCACGTTGCCGGTCACGGTGTAGAGCCACGGCAGCGCGCTGTCGCGGATGAGCCGGACCTCACCTCGGCGGCGCCACGCGGTGAGGAACGTCGTCGCGAGCAGGTCGTCGGCGGCGGTCCACGAGGCGGTCGTGCGGTAGGCGTAGTTCCACACCGCCTGGGCGTGGCGTTCGTAGAGCTCGGTGAACGCTTGCTGGTCTCCTTGCGAGATGAGGTGCCAGAGGCGGCCGTCGGACACTTCGTCCTCGGGCGCCGGCTCCTCGTCGGGCCGCATCGCGGCCTCCTTTGCCGGAACTGGGGTGAACACGGCTGTTTGTGGTCGATGGAACGATCTTGTTGCGGCACGAAGATGTGACGTGGTTCACCCCAGTCTCGGTACTCAGTCGCGGGTGGCCTGTTCGAGGAGGAAGATCACCGATTCGTAGACCGCGCCGGTGGCCTGCTCCATCCCGACCTCGCAGGTGCGGTTCGCGGAGACGTGCGCGGCGGGACCCCACGCCCGGATCTGTTCGGCTTCGCGAGCTGTCGCCGACGCCGCGAGTTCGGGGTGGAGCAGGCCGCGGTCGCCGGCGAAGGCGCAGCAGGTCATCGTGTCCGGTACGACGACGTCGTCCGCGAGGCGCGCGGCGAGGTCGACGAGGTCGTCGCCGAGTCCGAGGTGTCGCATTGAGCAGGTGACGTGCACGGCGAGCGAATCGACCGTGCGGCTGATCTCGAGGTGTGGCGCGAGTTCCCGCGAGGCCCAGGTGACCGAGTCGACGAGGGTGAGGTGCTGGTGCCTGTCCTGGCGCTCTTCGTCGAGGTAGGGCAGCACTCCGCTGATGAGGCCCAGCGTGCACGAGGAGGCATCGACCACAAGCGGCAGGGCGCCTTCGGCGGTCCAACGCCAGATCCGGTCGTGTATTTCCCTCGCCATGTAGTCGTTGCCGCGCTCGTAGCCCTTCGAATGCCACACCGTCGAACAGCACGCGCCGACCACGTCGTCGGGAATCCACAGTGGACGCTCAGCGCGCCGGGACACCTCGACGAGCGCTTCGGGTAGCGAGCCGGAACGGGTGGAGTGCCTGCTGTTGCCGAAGATGCGGTTGATGCAGGCCGGGAAGTAGACGGCGTGGGCGCCTTCACGGTTGGTGCGGGGGAGCCGGGCCGGTGCCGGTCCGGGCAAGCGGTCGCTCCAGGCCGGGACGAGTTCCGGGCTGACGACGGAACGCACGACCCGGGTCACGCCGTTCATCAGCCGGTCGCCCACGCCCGCCCCGGCCGCGAGCGCGAGCCGCGCCGCCTGTTCGGCGCGGCCCCAGTGCCGGGCCAGCGCGAGCGCGGCGGACTCCTCCCGTGCCGAATGACCGGCGGCGCGGAACTGCTTCATCAGTGCGCCGGTGTCGATGTCGACGGGACACGCGATCGAGCAGGTCCCGTCGCCCGCGCACGTGTGGACCGCGTCGTAGGCGTACTGCTCGACAAGTTCGCGCTGCAGGGCCGAGCCGGCAGGCTGACGGAACATCTCCCGGCGCAACGCGATCCGCTGGCGCGGGGTAGTGGTGAGGTCGCGGCTGGGGCAGACCTGCTCGCAGAACCCACATTCGAAACAGGCGTTCGCGCTGCCCTCGATGGTCGGCATCGTCTTGAGGTGGGCGAGATTCGCCGCGGGGTCCCTGCTGAGCAGGACACCGGGTGCGAGCAGGCCACCCGGGTCGGCGAGTTCCTTGATCCGCCACATCAGCTCGGTCGCCTTGGCGCCCCATTCGGTTTCCAGGAACGGGGACATGTTCCGGCCGGTGGCGTGTTCGGCCTTCAGCGAGCCGTCGTACTTGTGCACGATGAGGTCGACGAGTTCGCGCATGAACGACGAATACCTGGTGCGGTCGGCGTCGGAGGTGGCGTCGAGGGCGAGGATGAAGTGCAGGTTCCCCGCCGCGGCGTGACCGGCCACGCCGCGCGGGTACTCGTGGCGTTCCTGAAGTGCGAGAACGTCCCGGCAGGCTTCGGCGATGCGTTCCGGCGGCACGCACACGTCTTCGACGATCAGAGCCGTCTCCGGCCCGCGGTCCTTGCCGAGGCCCGCGATCAGGCTTTCCCGGACCCGCCAGAAGAACTCCGCCTGCTTCGGGTCGCCGGTGAACTGCGCCGGTGTGAGCAGGCCGAGCTTCGCGACGACTCGCTGGGCGCGTTGTGCGAGCACTGCGAGCGTGCCGGTGTCGCCGGCGCGAAACTCGACGAGGAGCCCGCAGGCCTCCGGCGGCAGCGTCGCCCACGAGTCGGGGGCCCCGGGCTTACCCGCCGACAGCTTCAGGGTGTTCGCGTCCATCATCTCGACGGCCCGCGCGCCCGCTTCGACGAAAGCCGGTACCGCCGTGGCTCCGTCCTCGAGTGTGGGGAAGATCAGGAGGCCGGTGTGGTGCAGGGCGCCGAACGGCACGGTGTCGAACAAGACTTCGGCGACGAACGCCAGTGTGCCCTGGGAACCGATGACGAGGCGGCGGAAGATGTCGAGCGGGGTGCCACCGTCCAAGAAGGAGTCCAGGCGATACCCGTTGGTGTTCTTGATGCGGTACTTGCGCCGGATGCGGTTGGCAAGGGCCGGGTCGGCCTCGATGTCCGCCTTGATCGTCATGAGCCCGGCAGCGAGCTCGGGCGCCGCTGCCGCGAAGACTGCTTCGGCATCCGGGGTGGTGGTGTCGATGATCGCACCCGAGGGAAGGACGAATGTCAGTCCGGCGACGGTGGTGTAGGAATTGTGAGCGACGCCCGCGGCCATGCCGCTCGAGTTGTTGGCCACCACGCCGCCGATACAGGCGACCGAGCTGCTCGCCGGGTCGGGGCCGAGGACGCGGCCGTGGCGCTTGAGCGAGAGGTTCACCTGGTTGACCGTCGTGCCGGGCTTGACTCGGACGCGGCGGCCTTCGTCGAGCACCTCCACGCCGACCCAGTGCTTGCGCACGTCCACGAGCAGGTCATCTGATTGCGCTTGGCCGCTCAGGCTGGTCCCACCGGCGCGGAAGACGAGTGTGCGGCCTTCGCGGCGGGCGAGTGCCAGCACGGCCGAGATGTCGTGCACGTCGTGGGCGACGACCACGGCCTGCGGCACCATCCGGTACGGGCTCGCGTCGGTCGCGTAGCGCACCAGGTCCAGCGCTCGCGAGAGCACGCGATCGGCGCCGAGCGCGGTGTGCAACCGGGCCAGCAGCGTGGCCGGGGTTCCGGTGGCCAGCTCGTCGTCCACGCGGTCCACCGCACCCGGAGTAGCCGCCGGGCGGATGGCGTCCAAGTTGGGCTCGAGGAATTTCACGAATTGTCTCCTTGCTCGGCGGGCGCCGCCCGCTTTCGTGGGGTTCTCGCGTCCGGGTGCGGGGCCGGTCTCCGGACACCGGCGATCGCGAGAGGGACCGTGAGCAGCGTGATCAGCGCGGCCGCGAGGAGCACGACGGTGTAGCGGTGGCCGCCCGCGAACATGGCGAGCAGGTACGGCGCGGCGAGCCCGGTGTAGGTGAGGGCATAGAAGATCGCCACCAGGCCCGCGGTTTCACCGGGGTTCGCCAATCGCTCGACGGTGCGCAGGCCAGTGACGAGCAGCACGCCGTACCCGGATCCGAGCACCACGGCAGCGACCGGGACGAGAACCGCCGCCTGCGTCGCGGCCACCAGCGCGCAGACGACCAGCCCGGCAGTGGCCACGAGCAGGCCGGCGACCTCGGCCCGTGCGTCACCGGAGCGGCCGAGCCATCGGGCCAGTGGCTGCACCGCGATGCCCGCCGCGAGCACGAGCCCCGCGACGCCGCCGCTGAGGACGACCGGCTGCCCCACCTGCTGCGAGATCACCGCGGGGAGCGTGGCGAAGCCGATGGTCGCGATCCCGAACACCCAGGGTGCCCAGGGCAGGACACCGAGCAGGAATCGTGGGCTCCGGGCGGCCGCCGGGATCAGGGAGTGTCGCGGCACCGCGGATTCCGGCGCGCCGGGCGGAGCCGACCACACCAGCGGGATGGCGACCGCCATCAGGGCGACGTGAACCAGGTACGGGATCACGGCGGGAGACGGCAGCCACTCGGCGACGGCCCCCGCGATGAGTGGACCACCGCCGAACCCGAGGGACAGCGCGATGGTGGCGCGTCGTGCACCGGCGCCCGGGCCGGCCCGGCCGGACAGCTCCTTGAGCCAGGCGCTGCCCGCGCTGAACGCCACTCCCGAGGCCAGCCCGCTGAGAAACCGGCCGAGGAACAGCAGCCACGGCGTAGTGGCTCCAGCGATCATGACCAGCGAGGCGATCAGCGACACCGCCACGCCAAGACGGACGCAGACGCGCCGGCCGTGCCGGTCGGAGTAGGGGCCTGCCACGAGCAGCGCGGGGATGAGCCCGACAGCGTAGATCCCGAACATCGCCGTCACTGCGGTCTCCGGGAGGTGGTCGCGCGTCCGGTAGACGAGGAGCAGAGGCGCGACCTGGTTCGCGCCCCACCCCACACCCACCATCGCGAGCGCCACGCGCAGCCAGTTTCCGGCCGGGGCGCGGCTCACCCGCCGACCCTCTTTCGACCCTGCCACCGGCTCGCGGCTCAGGACCGCGCGGTGAACGGCTCGACGGGTGAACGGTGCTCGCCGAGGCCGGCCACCTCGAGCTCCACCACGTCACCCGCGGCGAGGAATCGCGGCGGATTTCGCCTCATGCCGATCCCGGCCGGTGTTCCGGTGTCGATGAGGTCACCGGGCTCGAGCACCAGAAACTGGCTGAGGTACCAGATGATGTGGTCCGGCGTGAACACGAGATCTGCCGTCGTGCCGTCCTGCATCGTTTCGCCGTTCACGGCCAGCTTGAGCCGTAGGTCGCCGACCGAGGGCAACTCATCGGGCGTCACGAGGTAGGGTCCGGCCGGGTTCGAGGTCGCAAACGATTTGCCCTTGATCCACTGTCCGGGTCGGGCCATTTGCCAGGCCCGTTCCGACACGTCGTTCACCGCGACGTATCCGCCGATGTAATCGTTTGCCGCCTCGGGCGAGGCCAGGTTCGCGGCTCGTCGTCCGATCACGACGCCGAGTTCGACCTCCCAGTCGACCTGGGTTGCGCCTGGCGGGATCACGATCGGGTCCGTGGGCCCGACCAGGCTGTTGGGTGGCTTGGTGAACACCACCGGTTCGGTCGGTAGCTCAAGGCCCGCTTCGGCCGCGTGGTCACGGTAGTTGAGCCCGATCCCGTAGATCGCGCTCGGGCGGGCGATCGGTGGCCCGATCCGCTCCCCGGTCAGGTCGACCGGCTTTCGGGCACCGTCGGCCACCAGCTCGGCGACGCGGGCTGCGCCGCCGTTCGCGAGGAACACGCCGTCGACGTCGGACGTCACGTCCGACAGATCGAGGGCGAGATGGTCCGAGCCTGGCACCAGGACGGCGGGCCGCTCGGCTCCGGGCGGGCCGTAACGGAGAAATTTCACGACGATCCCTTTCGGTGGTACAGAAATGACCGAGCGCCGGCGGTGCCGGGCTCGTCAGCCGAGCCAGCCGGTCAGGAAGGACCGCAGCTCCTCGTTGACGAGGTCGGGCCGTTCCTCCTGGCACAGGTGCCCGCACTGGGGGAGCGCCACCGCACGCAGATCAGGAGCGAGGTCCCGCCACACGGCGGCCACGTCGTAGGCCTTGCCGACCCCCTCGAAGTCGGCGCCCCACAGCGCGAGGACCGGCTGCTCGATGGGCACGTCGGCGTCCGCGGTGTCCTGAGTGATGTCCTCACCGGCGGCCCGGTAGTCGGCGCATGCGCCGCGGATGGCACCCGGCTGCCGGTACGCGCGGACGTAGACGTCGATCTCGTCCTGCGACAACATCTCCGGGTTGTAGGACCAGGTCCGGTAGAAGTAGCTGAGGAACACGTCCTCTTTGCCCGCGATGAGCGCCTCGGGAAGGTCGAGGATGCCGAGGAACGGGAAGTACCAATACCCAGCGCGTGCCTTGGCGATGTCGAAGGTCTCCGCGACGACTCTCGTCGGGATGTTGTCGATGACGGCCAGCCGGTCCAGCCGACCGGGATGGTCCTTGGCGAACCGGGTGCCCACCCGAGCCCCGCGATCGTGGCCGACCAGGGCGATCCGATCGTGGCCGAGGTGGTTCATCAGCGCGATCACGTCGTTCGCCATGGTGCGCTTGTCGTATCCGCCGACCGGCTTCTCGGTGGCGCCATAGCCGCGCAGGTCGGGTGCTACGACGGTGTGGCGCCGGGCCAGCTCCGGGATCTGCTTGCGCCACCCGAACCAGGTCTCCGGAAACCCGTGCAGCAGGTAAACCGGTGGCCCGGTGCCGGCAGTCACCCAGTGCTGCTGGATCCCGTTGAGCCGGGCGAAGTGATGGGTCACGTCGGGATAGAGCTCGCCGCTCATGCGCGGACTTCCTTCCGGACGAGAGGTGCGGCGGGTACCGGCCGGCACCCGCCGCACCTCTGCGGTCAGTTCTTGTCCTGGTAGGGGATGTCGGCGGCGGTCAGGCCTTCGAGCGCCATCCCGAACGGCACGTCCTGGACGATGCGGCGGCGGAGATTGCGGTTGAGGGTCTGCTTCTGCATGCTCCGATAGAGCGCGGGCTTGGCGGCCAGGCCGCGAGCGATCTCGATGCCCCGGTCCACGGCCTGCTCGTGGGGGACGACCTCGCTGACGACGCCCCAGTCGAGTGCTGTGCGGGCGTCGATGGTGTCGCCCGTCCACAGCAGCCACTTGGCGCGAGCCGTGCCTGCCACCTCTTCCCACACGACCTGCACGCCGTCACCACCGGTGATGCCGAACGCGGGGTGCGGGAAGTCGGCGTAGGTGGCGCGCTCGGAGGCGATGTGGATGTCGGCCAGCAGCAGGTATTCCGAATGGATGATGGCCGGCCCGTTCGCCACGCCGACCACCGGCATGGGCAGCTCGACCAGGCGCTGCAGCACCTTGGCGCCCTCGGTCCGGGTCTTCTCCCACGCGGCGGGCTTGAAGATCTCGCCGAGGCTCGGGCCGTCGATCTCGTTCATGAAAGCGTCGCCGGTGCCGGTGAGGACCATCGCCTTGTTGTCCCGGTCGAGGGAGATCTCCTCCAGCGCGGCCGGCAGGTCCTCGTGAGTCTGCCCGGTGAACACGATCGGGCCGCCGTTGGTGTGCAGGCGCAGGATCAGGACACCGTCGTCGCCTCGGGTGAACGCCAGGTTCTCGTACTTGTCGAAATAGGCCGGGTTGCCCATGACTCGCCTCTTCTGTGGATCGGTGGTTGCCTTACGCACTACCCAATCTCACAAGCGGTCCGATCGATACCCGCTGGCTGATGGGCCTGCCGATGCTGGCTATAAGGGGCACCGATGCCCCGATCGGGGCTCAGTCCGGCGAACCACATGGACTCGGGTCACCTGACGATGGTCGACGTGCGTACTGCTGGTCGGCGATTCATCCCGCTGAGGCTCATCGCCGGCGTCGGGCCAGCGCGGTGCGTGCGCGGGTCCATCCTGCCTTCAGCAGCCCTTCGACGCCTTCCCTTGCCACCACGACGGCCAGCATGACGAGAGCGCCATAGATCATCTGCGACACCTGAGCACCGTGCTGGGCGGAGAACTCGGTGCCCGCGATCGAGGCGATGACATCTTTGGTCCAGAACGGCAGCAGTACGATGACGGCTGCGCCCAAGATCGGGCCGGCGGCGGTGTCGATGCCGCCGACGAGAAGCATGGCCACGAACTCGATCGACAACAGCAAGGTGTACTGGCTCGTGGACGTCGTACCAGTGAAGTAGTAGTTCAGCGCGCCTTCGGTGCCGATGATCGCCGACGAAAGCATCATCGCTCCGATGCGCCACCGGGCCACCGGAATGCCCACGGAGGCGGCGGCGAGTTCGTGGTCACGCAGCAGGCGCCACGCCCGGCCGGCACGACCACGACGGACGCGGGTGATCCCGATCAGCACGATGCCCAGGAGAAGGGTGAGCACCCACGACCAGGTTTCCTGAAGGCCCAGGATCCCGTGTCC
Source organism: Amycolatopsis sp. NPDC005232 (assembly GCF_040607795.1). NCBI lineage: Bacteria > Bacillati > Actinomycetota > Actinomycetes > Pseudonocardiales > Pseudonocardiaceae > Amycolatopsis > Amycolatopsis sp. NPDC005232. The sequence goes on from NZ_JBEXHL010000006.1 coordinate 290,712, forward strand.
GGAGAAGACCGGTGTGGTCACGAACCCGGCGTCGCCGACCTTGCTTCGCTGGTAGTTTTCCGCAAGGCCGACGAGGATCGCTTGGCCTGCCAGTGTGGACAGTGCGAAGTAGAGGGCCGCCAGTCGTGCCGACGGTAGTGCGAATACTCCACCGAACACCGCGGACGCCGCAACAGCGAGGACCACCGTCCACGGGAAGCCCAGCCCGGCGGCATCCCCGGCCACTGAGACGAAGCTGCCGACGCACAGGAAGGCGGCCGAGCCGACTGAGACCAGTCCCGCCGTGCCCATGGAGAGGTTGAGGCCCGAAACCCCGATCGCGGCGAACAGAAAGGTGTTGTAGAGCAGCAAACTGTACGAGGTCTGCGTCGTGCTCATGTACAGCGTGAGCACGATCAGCAAGGCCACGACGCCCCGCGCCACCCATCGGTCGTCTGTGCCACCGTCGGGGCGGAGGAATCGTGGTGCCCGCGATCCGGCAGCCGGAGGCCAGGTCATCACGATGCAGCCCCTTTCAGACTCGTTTGACGATGCGTGTACCGAAAAGTCCTTGTGGCAGCAGCAGAAGGATGAGCAATAGAGCGACGTAAGTGACGAGGTTGACGTGCTGGCCGCCCCAGTACATCGTTGTCACCCCTTGCAGGAGCCCGATGAGGACACCGCCGAGGATCGCGCCGGGCACACTGTCGAGACCGCCGAGCATCATCGCCGGCAGCGCGAAGAGCGCGACGTCCGCGATCTGTGCCGTCACCAGGTTCGTCGACGCGAACGACAGCCCGGCGAGCGCGGCCAGCACCCCGGCGACGGCCCACGTCACGACGAACATCCGGCGCACGTTGATGCCGCCCTGGCTCGCCAGCAGCGGCATCTGGCCGGCGGCCCGGATGCGGATGCCTGTCCGGGTCCGCTGGAGGAACGCGGCGACCGCGCTCGCCAACGCGATGTTGGCGACGGCGATGAGCAGTGCGGAGGACTGGATCTTCGCCCCGGCGACGTCGAACGAACCGGTGGGGAGGAGAGGATTCCGCACGCTGTACTGCGGGGCGTTGAAGACGATGCCCATCAGGCCGTCGAGGAACGATGCGAACGCGAGCGTGGCCACCACGGTGAGGAAGACCGACGCACCGAGCATCTTCCGCAGGACGAGCTGGTAAAAGAGTGCGCTCACAACGGCGGTGATCACGAACGCGATCAGGACGGTCCCGAGAAATGACCAGGTGGTCCCGGTGGCCCACCGGCCGATGACGTAGGCGGCCAGCAGCATCATCTGCCCGTAGGCGAAGTTGAAGACGTGCGTGGCGCGGAACACCAGCACGAGACCGAGGGCGATGAGCGAGTATGTCCCGCCCAGGAGCAAGCTCGTCACCATGGCGGTGACAAAGGTCTGCATCTAGAGCCCCTCCTCGTGATCGGTGTCCTCGTCATCGTCGCCGCGGGTATCGCCGACGAGCGCGTCCTTGAACTCCCTGCTTTCCAGTACCGCCTCGGGGGGGCCGGCAACGACGGCCCGGCCGGTCTGCATGGCGACCATCCAGTCCGCGACCGCGCGCACCAGCGTCATGTGATGCTCGATCAGGACGATCGTGGTGCGTTCGCGCTCGTGTAGCTGGCGAAGAGTGTCCGCCAGTGCGGCCTGCTCGCGCTCGTCCAGTCCCGAGGATGGTTCGTCGAGCAGCAGGAGGTCCGGCTGCCGCATCACGGCCCGGGCGAGGTCGACCAGCTTGCGGTGCCCATACGACAGCTGCGAGAGCGGCGTGTCCGCGAGCGTGTCCATCCCCATCACGTCCAGGATGGCCCTGGCGCGCTCGACGGACGCAGCTTCCTCCCGCGCCGCGAGCCGGGGGAGCAGGAGCTGGGAGATGACTCCGTGGCGCCTCGTGACATGCGCGCCACAGAGCACATTGTCGAGTACCGTCGTCGCTTCGATCAGTCGTGGCTCCTGGAAACTGCGTGCCACCCCGAGTTCTGAGAGCTCGGCCGGCCGCATCCGGACGGTGTCCTGGCCGTTGATGGTGATCCGGCCGCTGACCCGGTCCCGCAAGAACCCGTTGACCGCGTTGAGCAGTGTCGTCTTCCCCGCGCCGTTCGGGCCGACAACGGCGGTGATGCTGTGGAGATCCACCGAGAGGTCGACGCCGTTCAACGCCTTGACACCACCGAACGTGACGTGGAGGCCCTCGACCCGGAGCATGGGCATGTCGCCCGGGCCCGGCAGTGCCGGTCTCGCTCCGGGCGCGGTGCCGAACCGGGTGGTTTCAGGGTTAGCCGGCAAGATAAAGATCCTCCAATAGCGCCCTGTCTCCGAACTGTTCACGCGGACCCGATGCCCGGATCCGGCCGCCGCTCATCACGTGAATGGTGTCGGCGTATTCGAGAGTCGAACTGGTTCCTTCGTCCACCAGCAGCACACCGGTACCCCGGGCGGCGATCTTCCGGACAGCGTCGTAGAGCTGTGGGTGGATGCCTGGGTGAAGGCCCAGTGTCATCTCGTCGATCAGCAGAACGGTGGGTTCGAGGAGCAGGCCACGCGCGATGGCCAGCATCTGTTGCTGGCCACCGCTGAGCAGGCCGGCTACATCGTTCATCCGGTCCCGCAGGAACGGGAACATCGCGAGGACCCGGTCCGTTGCGGCGTCCAGCGCCACGCCATCCTTGCGCCGGTGCAGTGCACGCAGGTTGTCACGGACCGAAAGGTTGGCGAACACTTTGTCACGCTCCGGGATCGCCACAACACCAAGCCGTGCCATGCGATTCGGCTCCCGGCCTGTCACAGCTGTGCCCTCGTACGTGATCTTGCCGCTGGTGACCACCGCGGGCTCGCTCCTGAGGAAGCCGGACAGCGCTCGCAAAGTGGTGGTCTTCCCGGCACCGTTCGGGCCGAGGATCGCGACGATCTCGCCGGGAGCCACGCTGAGCGAAACCTCGGTGATCGCCAGGGCGCCTGTTCCATATCGGACGGTGATCGAGTGTGCCTCGAGCATCGGGATGCTCCCTACTGCTTGGGCAAGGAGACAGGCTTGCCTGCCGTGACGACGTTCTGAGTGGCCGGGTCCCAGGTGTAGAACTGGGCCGTACTGGTTGCGTAGTGGTTAGCCGGCGAGAAGCTGATCGGTCCGTACATGGCATCGCCGGGGACGGTGAACCCACTGATCCGCTCGAGCTCGTCGGTCAGCTTCGCTCCGTCGCACGAGGCGCCGCAGTCGGTCAGGGCCTTCACCAGGATGGCACCTTCGCTCCAGCCGTAGCTGAAGTTGGGTGTCGTCATCTTCTCCGCGATTCCGGCCACTTTCGCGGCGTCGGCCATTTCTCCGCTCGGGGCCGGCTGCGCCGCTCCGAGGAAACCGGAGTACTGCGGAGACGCGACCGCTTTGATGATCGCTGGATCGCTGGCCTGTTCGTAACCCAGGATCGGTCCGGCGAAGCCTGCGGCAATGGTGTCCTTGACGATCTGCGGGGTCAGCGACGGCAGGTCCAGCACGATCAGGGCGTCCGCCTTGCTGCTGACGACCTTCGCTGCGTTGGGGGCGAACGTCGTCAGCTGCAACGCTGCACGGTCGACGAGCGCGGGCGTGTAGCCGAGGGCGGTCGCACTGTCCTTGAACGACTGGACGAAGCCGTCACCGAACGGTGTGTCCGCTGCGCTCACGGCGAGACGCTTGCCCTTGAGCGTGCCGAGCTTCTGTTCGAGCTGCGCGAGGATTATCTCCATCATTTTCGCGGTGGGCATGTAGGTGGTGAACAGCCATGGCTGCGGTTTCGGCAGCATTTGCGAGTCCGTGGAGATCTCCATCAGGAACGGGATCCGGGCCGACGAAGCGAGCTGCGGAATGGCGGCCATCTGGCTGCTGCCTGTGAAGCCCAGAACGGCGATCGGCCGGCTGGACAGGAGCTGCTGGAGCGCGGTCTGGGCGCCCTGCGGTTTGCTCTGGCCGTCCGCGACTTGCAGCTCGATCCTCTTTCCGTTGACGCCGCCCTTGTCATTGATCATCTTGACGTAAGCCTGAATACCGGCACCTGTGGGCACGCCTTGGTATCCGCTGACTCCGGTCTGGTCCAGCAGCACACCGACGTTGTAGGTCGCGTCGTTTACGCCGGCTTCGTCTCGCGCGCCGCATGCCGCGGTCAGGCCGACGAGCAGGATTGCACAGGCAACGCTGCCCAGCCATTTCCTCACGAATTCTCCTCTGTCGATGTGCCCCGCGTCTTTGTCGGGAATCGCGCGCGAATCGCGGCATTGAACCCCGTGGCTGCCGTTACTCCTTGGAGACGGGTCCGAGGTCGTCGAAGCGTAATCGCCGCCTCGTCTGGAGTCAACGGACACGTTGACTCTCGAAATTTCGGAATCGATACTGTGGGGCGCGCAGGTGGAAGCTGCGCTACTTCTTGGTCCCGCGTCCTGAATGCTAACGTTGACAGTTGCATTGCGTGAGGAAGGGAACACGAATAGCAATCCCTGATTCCGCGGGATTGGTCGCGTGCAAGCCTGAAGCCCTTGAACACGCGGGGTCAGAGGACAGCCACAAGGACGACAGGACTGCCTGCTCCGCCGACGAAGGGGCGGGGAAGCGCGGGGTGAGGAGCGGCTGGTCGGTGAACGTTCGGGCGCGAGAGTGCGTTCGCAGGGTGGCCGGACCGATCGCTGGGAGCTGGATGGGCTCGTGCCATGAGCGCAAGGAGTCGGTTGACGCGCAGGCTATCCCTCTGATGGGTGCGCTGCGACGGACGGATGGTCGACCGGGCCGGTGCCGTTGACGTCGGGTCCGAGGTCGTCCAGGGCGAAGAAATCCGCATTCACCCGCCGGAATGACTCCAGCCCGGCCGGCAGCTCGTCGTCGCGAAAGATGGCGTTCTGAGGACAGGCCGGCTCACATGCCCCGCAGTCGATGCATTCATCCGGCTTGATGTACAACATCCGTGCGCCCTCGTGGATGCAATCCACCGGACACTCGTCCATGCAGCTTCGGTCCATGATGTCCACGCAGGCCACTGTGATCACGTACGTCATGATTCGGTCTCCTTGAGGGTAGGGGCAAGCGTTCGCCCGAGGGCGATTTCGACAAGCCGGTCGTGGTCGGCGATCTTCGTCCGCAAGCGCCCCTTGCTTGCTCCCACGGCGGTCTCGGCCGCGTCGATCGCTGTCCACCCGCGCCAGTCGACAACCCGGCGTCCGCGTGCGTGGAGCAAAGGAGCAATACCACGGAGTCCGACGGCTACCGGGATCGACGGGAGGTCCTCCAACAGCAGCGCCACGGTTTCCGCGGCGCAGGACTTGTTGCTCCCGATAACCCCCGACGGGCCACGTTTGGCCCAGCCGACGGTGTAGATCCCGGGCGCAACGCGGCCTCGGTCGTTCACGATCCTTCCGCGCCGGTCGTCGAAGGGTGCCCCGTCGATTCTCTCGCCGTTGTAGCCGATCGCGCTGACCACTGTGTCGACCGGGAGCCGCGACACGCCTCGCTCCCCGCTGAGCTCCAGTGCTTCCACGCGGTCGTCGCCGAGGATCCGGACTGGTGCTTCACGGAATCGGAACCGGAGAACCTTGGGTGCTCCGGTAGCCGGTGTCGCGCTCCACTTCCGGAAGATACGAACCCTGGCGGCGGCGAACCTGTCCTCACCAGCGCGAGCTTCTTCCTCGGCAATAAGTTTCAGGTCCTCCGGGTCCACGAGGATGTCGACGCCTTCCAGCTTGTCGAGGTCCAGCAGCTCGGCCGGTGAGAACTTGGTGTCGGCGGCGCCGCGGCGGATCACCATGGTGAGTTCGTTCGTCGGTCGGCGATCCAGTACGGCGAGGACCTCATCGGTGACGTCGGTATGCGCAAGGCCCGTGCCTGCTTTCAGCAGCACCCTCGCTGAGTCGAGCGCCACGTTGCCGGCACCGATCACGGCGACGCGGCGTGCGGGGATACCTGCGGGTCGGCTGGCGCCAGGACGGCTGTTGTACCAGTCCACGAACTGCCCAGCGGGAATGTGCCCGGGAAGGTCGTCGCCCGGGATGCCGAGCCGGCGCGACCGGGCCGCGCCCGTCGCCAGCACGATCGCGGCGTAGGAGGCTCGGAGTTCGGCGAGGCTGACGTCCCGGCCGACCTCGACGTTGCCGTGGAAGGACACCCTCGGGTCCACCATGGTCTGGGTGAACTTCCGCTCGACGGACTTGATCTTGAGATGGTCGGGAGCCACCCCGTAGCGCACTAGCCCGAACGGGGTCGGGCTACGATCGATGACGTCGACGAGGACGTCGTCGCGAGCCAGCAGGCCATTGACGGCGAAGATTCCCGACGGACCGGCGCCGACAACGGCTATTCTCTGCACTGTCAGACCTCCTGAAGTGAATGCGCGGTTGGACCCGCATTCGAATCAAGCGCCGTCGGGGAAGTCGAGGCACGGCATGCGCGCGCCCTCGCGCGGTGTTTCCCGCCTGCTGAAAGAAGCTGACGGGCCGCGTTGTCGGCGGGGGGTGATCGTATCTAGTGGTTCCCGTGCGGTGGGGGGTCGCCGGCCCGAAGCGCCTGGGTGGCGGTGAGGGCCCGTCCTTCCGTCCGCAAGCCGTAGCAGATGTCACCGCCGAGGCCGGGGGAGACATCCAGAGCACCGAGTGTCCAACGGCCGTCGGCGCGGGTTTCGGGTGTGTAGGCCACGTTCGAGTTGATCTTGATGAAGTAAATCATCGTGGAGAGCTCGGCGAGCCCGATGAGGAGAGTGTTGACGTGCGTACAGCCTCGGGTACCGCGGCCCTGCGCGAGCACGGCGCCGCGCCAACCGGAGAGGACCGATTTCCCGAGTAGCGCCTGCGTTGCGGGGATGATGAACGGGCAGTCGGCGTATGGGTGGGCGTAGGCCTGTACGTCGAGGGAGATCAGGATCAGATCGGGGCCCTCGACCTCGCCGTCGAGTCCGAAATCGTGGATGGTAGCGGTTTCGCCGCTGAAGTCGCCGCCGGTGGCGGAGTCCGTGAGCCGCGCAGTGAATCGGAAACGGCCCTCGCCTGCCGGGGTGACCTGCATCGTCTTCGCCCGGGTGACGGAGGGATCAGTGTTCATGATCGGCCACATCCTGGGCGGCTGCGCGCTCACCGGCTGTAGCGGGCGGATGAACGGCTGGGTAGGGGGCACTGGAGAGCTCGATGGGGTTGCCCCACGGGTCCTTGCAATAGCTGATCCGGCGTCCGGGCTCCACCTCGTGGATGCCGGTCCGGACCGAGCCGCCGTGGGCCTCGAGCGTCGCGAGCGTGCTGTCCAGATCCGGCGTGGTGAACGCCAGGTGAGAAAATCCAATGCGCCAGTAGTCGAAATGCTCCTGGGGGGCCGTCATTTCCGGGTCGATGAACTGGAAGAGCTCGACTCCGGTGTCGTTGTCGTCCGCGAGATGCGCGATGCGCATCTCGCGCCACCGCTCGCCGAATACCTCCCGGCGGCGGTCCGCACCTGCGGTCTCGCGCGTCGCGGTCTCCGCCCCGACCAGTATCCGGAGCTCGAAGACTGCCGAGTAGAACTCGATCGCCTCGTCAAGATCGCCGACCGTGACGCCGATGTGGTTGACGTTCATGGCTTGACCGTAGGCGCGGACGGGAGCGTAGTCAACGCCTCCGTTGATAGATGGGTTGGTCATGGCGCTGAACCCTCGTCGGACGGCAGGCCGTGTTGTCGTGAGCACCTCGCGAACGGAGTTGACCGAGGTTCGCGGCCGAGGCGTGGGGAGGTGGAGGTTTTCGGTGCAAGGGCGACCGGGAGGTCCGGGTCGGCGGCGCACCGACGCCGAGGTCGGCAAGTGAGCCACGGACGCCGAGGCTCCGCCGGAGAAGCCACCAGTGCCGCGTGCTGTGGACCCCGTCGCGGGGATGTTCACCGTACCGGTCAGCTACGGTTTGACCAGCCGTTCGGCCCTGCCGTCCCACGCGACCACCTTGGGCGTCCGGAGAGTGAACTCGTTGCCGTCGAAGGTGATCGGGCCGGTGGCGCCGGTGAAGCCCATCTTGGCCACGAAGACGAGGCCCCGTTGGATGTCTGCGGGAGTTGCGCGGCCGGCGACCTTGATCGCACGGGCGAGCCACCACACTGCGTCGTAGCCTTCGGCGGCGTAGGGGTTAGGGGCCGCGCCGTTGAACTTCGCCTTGTACGCGGCAGTGAAGTCGGTTGCGACCCGATCGGTCTGCGCGGAGCTGAAGTCCGTGGGCCAGGCGGCGCCCGCACCGGCGCTCCCGGCTCCTGCGATGTTGCCCCCGGAATCGCTGTTGGTCGCGATCACCGGGCCGTCAAAACCCGCTTGCCGCAACTGCTGGAGAGCGGTGGCGTTGGCTGTGCCGAGCAGGAATTTCGCGACGGCGTCGGGTTTCGCCGACACCAGCGAGGCGATGGGGGCGGTGAAGTCCTGTGTAGACGACACCACGCTCTTGTCGGCGACGACCGAGATCCCGAACTTGGCCGTCCACGACCCGATCAGCGTCGCGAGTTCCTGATACGACGCGACGTCGGAGTTGTAGAGAAGTGCGATGGTTTTGACGCCCTTGTTCCTGAGGTAGGTTCCCATCACGTCGTAATAGCGGGTGAAGGAGGCGGTTGCGCGGAAGGTGTAGTCGCCGATCACGACGCCGTCGCCGTTGGACTGGGTGAAGATGACGGGCACTTTGCCCTTCTGGGCGATCGGCGCGACGGTGAACGCCTCGGTGGTGAGGATCCCACCGAGGATCGCCGAGTATTGCCTGCTCGCGACGGCCTGCGCGGCGAGGCCCGCAGCCGTCTGGGGCGTGCCGGTCGAGTCGAGGTACTTGACCTCGATCGTCGTGTCGCCCAGGAACTTGGTCCTGGTGATCTCGTCCACGGCGACCTGCGCACCTCGAGTGGCGGGAATCCCCGCGAACGAGACCTGGCCCGTCTGGGCGTTGATGGAGACGACCTTCACGACGGCGGGCAACCCGGCGCTCGCGGCGCCCGGGCCCGCGCCCTCGTGGCCGCACGCGGTGAGCATGGCGGGGAGCAGTATGCCCACCGCGAGGGCCGCGCGCCGGGCCACGACGTGGCGTCCTCGTCTGTTCATCGGTTACCCCTCACTGGCTGTCGAGTGATGGTGGTCCCACGGTGGGGGAGAAGTGTTCCTCAGGCGCGGACACCGGGCAGCGTCAGGCCGCCGTCGACGTAAAGGCATTGCCCCGTGATGAAACCCGCGTCCTCGGCGGTGAGGAAGCTGACCGCGCGGGCGATGTCGGCGGGCAGCCCGGTGCGCCGGGTCGCGACCGCCGCTGCCATGCGCTCTTTCATCGCCTCGAAGCTCCCACCGGTGCGCTCCGCGACCGAGCGGGTCATGGCCGTTTCGATGAACCCGGGCCCGATCGCGTTGACGGTGATGCCGAAAGGTCCGAGCTCCAGGGCAAGGGTTCGCGTGAACCCTTGGATCCCGGCCTTCGCGGCCGCGTAGTTCGCTTGGCCTCGATTGCCGAGGGCGGAGGTCGAGGACATGTTCACGATCCGGCCGTGCCGGTGCTCGACCATCGAGCGCTGCGCGGCCTTGCTGAAGAGGAACGCGCCTTTGAGGTGCACGTCGATGACGGCGTCCCAGTCCTCCTCCGGAAGCTTGTACAGCATTGCGTCACGAAGGATGCCGGCGTTGTTGACGAGGATGCCGACGGGGCCGAGGTCGGCGACGATCCGGTCGACTGTGGCGGTGACTTCCCGCGCGTCCGACACATCCGCGCCGTACGCGGTCGCCACGCCCCCTTCGATCGTGATCCGGTCGGCGACCAGACGTGCGGCATCGGGGTCGCGGTCGACGACGGCGACGCAGTTGCCGTCCGCTGCGAGCCGCTCGGCGCAAGCGGACCCGATGCCGGAGCCCGCGCCTGTCACCACCGCGACCCGTCGGGCGCCGGCGCCGCTAGTGGACATAGATGGCCTGCTCGGGGCAGTTCCGGGCGCCCATCAACGCGTCCTCTTCACGGCCCGGTGCAACGACTTCGTTCTCGACGTAGGCGTGATCGTCGTCGCCGATCGTGAAGATGTCCGGGGCGTTGACGCAGCACACGCCGTGGCCTCGGCATTTGGTTCGGTCTACTCGCACCCGCATGTGGACTTCCCTCGTGTGATCCGTGACAAGATGTGTACGGGGCAGTCAGTATACCAGGGGTCAGGGCGAGTCCGGTACCGATTCGGGACGGTCAGCTGCGGGCGACGCCGTGCCACACCAGATCGAAGAACTCGGTTCCGATCTGTTCGGCCGTCAGCCGGCCATCGGGCGTGTACCAGTGGTTCATGAAGTTGACCATGCCGAGGATGATCAGGGCGACGGGCCGGGCCAGCTTGGGCACGGCCCAGGTGCCACTGGCGGCCTTGACGACGTCGGTGAACAGCCCGGCATACTCCGAGCGGACGACCTGGATCTGGTCGTAATGGCCGGGGTCGAGGAACCGCATCTCGATGCTCAGCGCCCGGAGCGCGCCGAGGTTTTCCGCCACGGACTTGGACTGCCATTCGATGATCGCCCGCAGTGCGGCGACCGGGTCCGGATGGGCTTCGACCAGCTCGCGTTCGATGCTCAGGCCCTGCACCGTCAGGCGGAGGTTGAGCTGGTACAGGACCGCTTCCTTGTTCGGGATGTAATAGTAGAGCGCGCTCTTGGTCAGCCCTGCTCCGTCGGCCAGCTCGCGGGTGTTGGTGTTGTCGTAGCCGCGGTCGTAGAACATGGCCGCCGCGGTGTCGAGGATTTTGGTCAGCACGGGGTTCTCGGCCCAGAGCAGCTCCGCGGCCTCGACGATGGCCCGCGGATCGCCGTGCCGGGCCGGCCGGGCCGGACCGGGCGCGCTGCCGCGGCGACGACGAACGATCGGGCGGGCGGTCGCCGCCGTGTGGGCCAGGCCATCGAGGAACAGCCCGGAGATGACGGCCACGACGTCGGTGGGCGCGAGCCACTTCTCGGGGTCGTACCACTGGTACAAACTGGCGATCGCGCCTAGGACACCCTCCGCGGTCAGGGGAACGTCGAATGTGCGGAAATCGCCCGCGCTCGTACCTTCCGCCAGCGTCTCGCGGAAGAGTTTCTCGTGCCCGTCGCGAAGGTTGACGACTTTCTCGGCGTTCTCGAGCGAGAGGTTCTTCCGCTCCTCGAAGAACACACGGATCTGGTCACCGTGCTCGATGACGGTCTGGACATAGTTTTCGATCAGCAGCCTGAACCGCTCACGCGGAGTTCCTCGGAGGTCGATGGGCTGTAGCAGCCGTTCCAGGAACTGCTCGTGGATCGCGAGGAGGAGGCTCTCCTTCGAGTCGAAATACCGGTACAGGGTTCGCTTGGTGATCTGCGCGCCGGCGGCGATCTGGTCGGTGGTCGTCCGCGAGAAGCCCTGACGGTGGAAGAGTTCGGTCGCCGCGTCGACAATCGCCTCTCGGTGCGTGGACCTCGCCCTGACCATGCCTTTGCCCTCGTTCGTTCGCGCTCGGCGCAGCTTCGCCGAATTCGATGATGCTGAGAGGTCAGTATACCGAGGATGCACCTCCGGCACCTTGACGGGCCCGGTTCAGTAAGTATACTGTTTGGTCAGTATACTTGAGGAGCTTGCGCATGGACGTCTCCGACTACAGCCCGACCGACCCGCAGGTGCTCGCTGATCCCTACCTGTACTACGCGTTGCTGCGCCGGGGGCCTGCCGCCCATTACGTGGAAGTGGACGATCTCTGGGTCGTGTCACGGTTCGAAGAAGTCGGGCAAGCCATTCGCGACCCGGCGACATATTCGTCGAAGGCGCTCTGGGCTCTCTTCGGCGGTGTCGTCAGCGCCCGGGAGGGAGCGCGGCCCGACGTGCGTGAATTGGCCGCACAGCAACCGAAATCGCTCATCGCCCTCGATCCGCCCGAGCACATCCCGATGCGGCGGATGGCGGCCAAGATGTTCACCAAACGCGCCGTGGACGGCTATGCCGTGATGGTCCGCCAGATCTGCGAAGAGCTGGTCGACGACATGCTGGAACGCCGCGATGGGGGAGAGGTGGACCTCGTCGAGCACTTCCACCACCCGCTGCCGGTCCGCGTCATCGCCGACATCCTCGGGATAGACCAGGACCGGCGGAGGGATTTCCGCCGCTGGTCGGACATTCTCATCAACCGGCTCAGCGGCCGGGGTGACTCGCCTGCGGATCGCGCCGATCTCAAGCAGATGATGGAGTACTTCGACGTTCTCATCACCGACCGGAGGCGCCGCAGGCGGGACGATCTCATCAGCCTGATCATCTCGGAGAACGAGCAGGCCGGCGACCTGCTCACCGACTGGGACCTGTTCAACTTCTGCGCACTTCTCCTCTCCGCCGGCAACGAGACGACGACGAACCTGCTCGGGAACCTCTTCAACGCCTTTTTCCGCTTTCCCGACCAGCTCGTCCGGGCGCGAGGGCGGGACGACCTCAAGCCGGTAGTGGAGGAGATCCTCCGCTGGGAGTCGACCGTGCAGGGCATCGTGCGGTTGACCAACCGCGAGGTCCGGGTCGGCGACGTGAGGATCCCGGCCGACGCGATAGTGCTGCTGCAGACCGGATCGGCCAACCGCGACGAGTCCCGGTGGGAGGACCCCGAGCGGTTCGATGTGGACCGTCCTCAGCTCCCGCACTTCGGTTTCGGGACCGGTATCCACCATTGTCTCGGCGCGGCGCTGGCGCGGCTGGAGACGGAGGTCGCCACCGGGGTCCTGCTGTCGCGCACGGCCGGCATCGAACCGGGTGCCGAGCCGCCTGCCCGCACGGCCAACATCATCCTGCGCGGGTTCAGGTCGATGCCGGTCGTGATCAAGCCCGCGTAACGGGGGCGCGACCAGGCTCGGACGGGCCGGTGACCGCCGTCCGCCGGTCGAGCTCGCCGCGGTGGGCGAGGAATTCGCGGAGCGCGCCGCGTGCGGCCACAGCCTGCACACCGGTGCCGTCGGTCAGGAGGGCGACGAAGCGCTCGGACCCCGGTCCGCCGGCCGCGTACTCGACCGTGGGGTCGGGCGGGACGGCGCCGGCGATCTGCAGACGGGCGCCGAACTGGTCGGACCACACGTAGGGCAGGGAATCCGCGACAGTGTGCCCGCCGGCGAGATTGGCGGCGACCACACGGGCGTGCTCGGCCACGGCGGTCCAGTGCTCGGCGCGCACGTCGCGTGGGTAACGAGGGTGCCGCCATCGGGCGACGTCGCCTACGGCGAAGACGTTCGTCGTTCCGTCCGCCCGCAGGTCGGGTCCGCAGACAACGCCGTCGGCCAGCCTCAGTCCGCTGCCTTCGAGCCAGCCTGTGGCGGGAATGGCGCCGATGCCCGCCACAATCGTGCCGGCGGTGATGATCGATCCGTCGGTGAGGCGGATCCGGTGCCCGGCGGGGCCGGGCGAGAGTTCCCGGACGCCTGCCCCGGTTCGCACGTCGATACCCCGACGCCGGTGGAGCTCGGTCAGGTGCTCACCGATGACCTCCCCGACTGCCCTGACCATCAGGCCGGCGGCGGGTTCGACGATCGTCACGGCCAGACCCAGCCCCTGCGCCGTGGCGGCGATCTCGGACCCGATGAACCCGCCACCCACCACTGTCAGAGAAGCGCTCCGCGCCAAGCGATCGCGAAGCACCATGCCGTCGTCGAGCGTTCGGAGCGTGTTCAGGTACCCGGCGCCGGGCAGGGTCCGCGGCCGGCAGCCGGTCGCGATCACCAGCGCGTCGTACGCCACGCTGGTGCCGCCGTCGAGCTCGACCACCTGGCGTGTGATGTCCAGCCCGGTCGCGGTGGTCGCCAGGCGGAGGTCGACGTCGAGGCGGGCGAGCTCGTCGCGCGAGATCAGGGCGAGGTCGCCGGCATCATTCTCGCCGCGGAGAAAGCCCTTGGACAGCGGCGGACGGTCGTAGGGCAGCACGGGCTCGGCACCGATCAGGATGATCGAGTCCTCGAGACCGGCTGCGCGGATGGCTTGGGCTGTGCGCAAGCCGCCGAGTGAGGCGCCGACGATGACGGTCCGCATGTCAGGACTCCTGCCGTAGCGCGGTTTCGCCGAGGAACGCGCGCACCACCGAGGAATGGGACCGCGTCTCCTGCGCGCTCCCGCTGAAGACGACTTCACCGCGAGCGACCACCACCGCGTCGTCGGCGATCTCGAGCGCCACCTTCGCGTTCTGCTCGACCATGAGCACGCCGATGCCGGAGTCGGCGACTTCCCGCACGCGGGTCAACACCGTGTTCACGATCGCCGGTGCCAGCCCCAGGGACGGCTCGTCGATGAGCAGCACCTTCGGTCGCGCCATCAACGCCCGTCCGAAAGCGAGCATCTGCTGCTCGCCGCCGCTCAGGAGACCGGCCGCTCCGTGCCGGCGTTCGGACAGGACGGGGAACAGGTCGTACACCCGCTCCAACTCCTCGATGAGTCCGGCTCTGGGCCGGGTGTAACCCCCGAGCCGCAGGTTCTCCTCCACGGTCAGGGGCCCGAACACGCGCCGGCCCTCCGGCACGAGAACGATGCCGGCGGCCACCACACGGTCAGCCCTCTGCCGCTCGATGCGCCGGCCCTGCATGGTGATCTCTCCGCTGTCCGGCGGATGGAGGCCGGCGATCGACCGGAGCGTCGTGGTCTTGCCGGCGCCGTTGGCACCGAGCACCAGCGTGATGGAGCCGGGTTCGACAGTCACGCTGATCCCGCGGACGGCGGGCACCCTCCCGTAGGACACGTGAAGATCACTGACGCGCAGCATCGCCGGCTCCCGTTCCTCCCAGGTATGCCTCCTCGACCAGCGGATTACGCACCACCTGGGTGGGCGCGCCCGAGGCGATCAGCCGACCGGAGTTCATGGCGAGGAGGTGATCGCAGGTCGCCACCATCATGTCCACGTCGTGCTCCACTAGCAGTTGCGCAAGGCCTTCGCCACGAAGACGGCGCAGGAGATCGGCGATCTCCCGCCGCTCGCGGGCGTTCATCCCGGCGGTCGGTTCGTCGAGGAGAAGGAGCCGGGGCCGGGCCGCGATCGCGCGGGCGATCTCGACGCGGCGCTGGGTTCCGTAGGGCAGCTCAGACGGCCGCAGGCCGCCCATTCCGTCCAGGCCCGTCAGTTCCATGGCTCGTTCGGCCTGGTCCGCCGCCGCGCGCCTGCGCCGTGCTCCCCGGAGCCGGTGGGCGCCCGCCGCAGCGAGCGCCCCGGGCCGGTCGGACGCAAGCTGGATGTTCTCCCGGACCGTCAGACCCGGAACCAGGCGGACCGTCTGGAACGTGCGGGCGACGCCGCGGCGGGCGATGGTCGCAGCCGATTGCGTGCCGTACGCGGCCCCATGGAACTTGAACGAACCGCCGGTGAGCCGGACCAGCCCGGTCATGGCGCCGAGCAGGGTGCTCTTGCCCGAGCCGTTGGGGCCCAGCAGCCCGAAGATCCGGTTCGAGGTCAGTCCGAAAGAGACACCGTCGAGGGCGCGGATCCCACCGAAGTGGACGGTCACGTCCCGTGCCTCGAACACCGTCGATTCGCTCACGTCTGCTCCTGGGGGTGCGTCTTGCGGTTGCCTTGCGGGGCCTCGTCACGGGACGGACCGGCCGGGCCGGGCGCCGGCGATTCCCTGTCCGGCAGCCGGGCCGTGCGCCGCCGTGAAGTGAGTTTTCGGAGCGCGTCCCCGGTCACTCCGACGACACCGCCGGGCAGCCAGATGGCGACAGCGGCGACCACGATGCCGTAGCCGACGCCCTTCCAGTCGCCGACGAAGGCGAGCACGGTCGGCAGCCAGGTGAACACGAACGCGCCGATCACCGCGCCCTTCCACGAACTGGCGCCACCGACCACGATCATCGTCACCGCGAGGACGATGAGGGCGAAGTCGATGTTGCCGGGTGCGATGGTCGTGGTGATGGCGGTGTTGAGTCCTCCGGCCAGGCCCCCGAGTGTGCCGCTCGCGACGAACGCGGCGCGGCGCACTCGGTGCACCTCGATGCCCAGCGCTGCCGAGAGTTCGGGGTCCTCACGGACGACGGCGATCTTGCGCCCGAGCCGGCCGTGTTCGGACGCCGCGACGACCGCCAGGACCACCACGGTGACCAGGAAGATGTGCAGTGTCGTCACGTCGGCGACGACACCGAACAGGCCGGTCGCGCCACCCGTGACCTCACCGCCGTTCACGGCCAGTACGGAGACGAGCAGGTCGAAGGCCACCGTTGCCATCGCGAGATAGAGTCCGCTGAGCCGCTGGAGCAGCCAGGCCAGCCCGTATCCGATCAGGGCCGCGGCGAGGGCGCCGGCCGCGAGTGCGCCGAAGACCGGGTACTCGTAGCGCGTGACGAGGATCGCGGTGGCGTAGGCGCCGATTCCGTACGACCCGACTCCGGCGAAGGAGAAGACGCCGAACCGGAGCGGGACCTGGATGCTCAGTGCGAAGAGCACACTCACCATGGTCGCCTGGATGAGCACGAGATGTTCGTCGTACCAGAGGCTCACTGGGGCTCGCTTTCGCCGTGAACGGGGACGGGGAGAAAGCCGGAAGCTTGATCGGACAATGCTTCCGGCTCACGTGCGGCGTACCTCCGCGCGCCCGAAGATCCCCCGTGGACGGAACAGGAGAACCAGCAGGATGAGCCCGAAGGAGATCGCGCTCACCCAGGTTCCCGACGTGTACGTGAGCACCATGGTTTCGGCGAAGGCGAGCACGACACAGCCGACCACGACGCCCGCTACGCTGCCGACACCGCCGAGGATGATCGCGGCGAACGCCTTGATGAGCAGTGCGTCGGCGCCGGCCGTCTCGATCGCACCGAGGTGGTAGGTCAGCAGCGCGCCGGCCAGCCCGGCGAGCGCGCCGGCCACAGCCATGGTGACGCGGGCGAGCCGGTCCCGCTTGATCCCCATCAGCGCGGCCGTCTCCGCGTCGACACCGATGGCGCGCAGCGCCAGCCCCGTCCGGGACCGCCGCAGCCACACGGCGGCCGCCGCACCGACGACGATCCCGGCCCCGATGATGACGAGCTGGATGTCGGAGATCCGGACCGGTCCCCAGGTGTGAGCCGTGATGGTGAAGGAACTCCTGACGAACCCGAATGGCGCGCTCGCCGTCGCCTTCTGGACGAGCGCCAGCAACGCGGCGCCGACACCGAGACCACCCACGAGGATTGGGAATTCGGCCCTGCGCACGTCCGGGGTCCGGCCCAGGATGGGCTCGAACGCGAGCACCTGGACCAGAAGCGACACCACGGCGCCGGCCGCCACGCAGATCGCGACGACAGCGCCGATCGGCATCCTGGTCCACTCGAGCACGAGGTGCCCGGCGAAGGCGGAGGTTGCGAACACAGCCGCGTGTGCGAGGTTCAGGATGCCGATCGACCCCCACACCAGGCTCATGCCGATCGCGAACAGTAGGTAGACGGACGCCAGGGTGGCGATGTTGACGAGATCCTGCACGGCGGTCCTTCCTGCTGCCACCGCCACGGCAGCGGTGCGGTCTTCGGCGGGCAGCGCCCGCGCCGGTCAGGGCCGGAAGTTCTTCAGGAGGTCGCGCTTGAGCTTCTTGCCGAGTGAGTTCACAGGGATGCTGTCGACGAAGACGATCCTCTTGGGCGCCTTGTAATGCGCGATCCGCTCGCGGCAGAAATCGATGATCTCCTGCGGAGCGGGATCGGTGTCTTCCTCGGCGACGACGAAGGCGGTGACGGCTTCGCCCCACTTCTCGTCGGGCACACCCACCACAGCCGCATCGCTCACTGCGGGGTGGTCGAGCAGTACCCGCTCGACTTCGATCGTGAAGACGTTGAGGCCACCGGATTTGATCATGTCCTTGAGCCGGTCGACGAAGTAGAGGTAGCCGTCGGCGTCGTGCTTCACCAGATCGCCGCTGCGGAACCAGCCGTCGTCGAAGGCTTGCGCCGTCTCCTCGGGTTTTCCGTAGTATTCCCTGAACACGGTCGGCCCGCGGTACTGAAGTTCCCCGACCTCGTCGACCTGCGCCGGCTTGCCCTCCGCGGTCACCACGCGGATGTCCATGAACGCGGGCTTTCCGAGTGTTCCCCGCCGTTGCCAGAGATCGACGGTCCGGTGCGTGGTGATGAGTCCGGTGGTCGTCTCCGTCTGGCCGAACATGTAGTACACCTCGGCCCCGAGTCCCTGATGCAGCGCCCGAAGCTGCTGTTCGTTGTGGCGGGCGATGCAGGTCCCCACGACTTCGAGCGACGAAAGGTCGAAGTCGGCAAGGTTCTCCTTGACGACCGCATTCCACATCGTCCCGATGCTGAAGGCGAGATTGACCCGGTATTTCTCGATCGACTCCAGCATGCGCCGGGGATTGAACTCGTCGAGCACGACGAGCGTGCCGCCGTCGGCGAGCACCGGAAGGGAACTGGTGTTCAGTCCGCCGATGTGGTTCATGCCGGCGGTCACCAGTGCGTGGACGACGGGGGAGAGCGCCGAACCGTACCGGGCCCAGAGAAAGCGCTTGGTGAAGTCGTTGGCCGCCATGATGTTGGCCTGGGTCAGCAGGACACCCTTGGGCTTGCCGGTCGTGCCGGAGGTGTAGATGATCACGAGCCCCGATTCGGCGAGCACGACGTCGCCCGGTGGCTCGAACGACGGCGCCCCGTCCGCGACCAGGGACTCCAGCGCCACCACGTCATCCGGGCGGTCTCCTGAGCCTCCTGTGCGGCTCCACCACTTCGCCTTGCCCGCCAGAGGACGCAGTTCGGCGACGGCGTCGTCGAACTGGGGGGAGTACACCAGCCCCACCGACTCCGAGTCATCGAGTTCGTAGGCCATTTCGCCGGGACTCAGCCGCCGGTTGACGAGGACGGCCGTCGCCCCGATCTTGGCGGCGGCGAACACGACTTCGAGAAAGTCCGCGCTGTTCTGCATGAGCAGGCCGAAATTGTGGCCGGGCCGGACGCCGAGGGACCAGAGTGCGTTCGCGGTCCGGCACGCTCGTTCCTCGAGTTCGCGGTACGTACGCCGCACTTGCTGCTCGACGTCGATGACGGCGACTCGATCAGGGTGCTCGGTGCTCCGGGTCTCGAGTTGCCAGCCGAGGTCTTCACGTGAGCGTGGACGCACTCCGGACATGGTGATCCTCTCTCGTCACTCCTGGCGGCAGCTCCCTGCGGCGTCGTACCGCTCTCACAATCCAGTGAGGTGAGTCACACGGGAACTGACTGCACAGTTTACTTATCAAGTCGGTTGCGTCAACATGTCCGAGGACGGTGATCACCGTTCCGGTTCGGATCCGCCGAGGATTCCCTTGTTAAGGAGCGCTCCGTTGCGGCTGCACGAGGCCATCGCGAAGTCATTAGTGGCACAAGGCGTCGACACGGTCTTCGGCGTCATGGGCGACGGGAACCTCTTTGTCGCCGACAGCTTCGTCCGGGAAGCGGGCGGGCGCTTCATCGCGGCGAGCCATGAAGCGAACGCGGTCCACATGGCTCACGGCTACGCGGTGCTGTCGAGCCGGGTCGGGGTCGCCACGGTCACCCACGGGCCCGGCCTGACCAACACCGTGACCGCCCTGGTCCAGGCGGTCAAAGCCGGTGTCGGGCTCGTGCTCCTCTGTGGTGACACCGACAGCCGCGACCGCTACGGCCCTCAAGTGATCGCGCAGCGGGAGCTCGTGCTCCCGACCGGTGCGGGCTTCGAACAGGTCCGGGCGGCCGATACGGCGCTGGAGGATCTGGCGACGGCCCTACGGCGGGCACAGGTCGAGAGCAGGCCGGTGGTGCTGAACCTGCCGGCCGAGCTGGTCCACGCGGATATCGGCTACACCGCGCACCGGGGTCAGCTGCCGACGAGGCCGGCGCCCGTGGTTGACGAGGACCAGCTCGACGTCGCCGTCGGCATTCTCGCCTCGGCACAGCGGCCGCTGGTTCTCGCGGGCCGGGGAGCGCTCGGGGCGGGCGAGCAGCTGTCGGCTTTCGCGGAGCGCGTCGGCGCGCCGGTGGCGACCACGCTGGGTGCGAAGGACCTGTTCCACGGCGACGCGGGAAATCTCGGGATCTTCGGCACGCTGGCGTCGGCTGCGGCGCTGGAGGTGATCGGCCAGGCGGACTGCGTGTTCGCCTTCGGTGCGAGTCTCAATCCGTACACGACCGTTTCGGGCTCGCTGCTCGCGGGCAAGCGGGTGATCCACTGCGACACCGAGCCGGAGGGCATCGGCCGGTTTTCGACGGTCGACGCCGCGGTGGTGGGTGATGCCGGTGAAGTCGCCCGTACCGTCGTCACCTGGCTGGACAAGGCGGATGTCCCGCCTTCGTCCTTCCGGCGGCGGGTTCCGGCCGGAGAGCTGCGCGATCGCGAGGAAATCGCGCCGGGCGCCGCCGGGGGCACCGGGGTCGACATCCGCACCGCGCTGCGCGCGATCGACGGCGTAGTCAGTTCTGATCGCACATTCGTGACCGACGCGGGGCGCTACCTCGCGGTGGCCTGGCCCGAAATCCACGTCGAGCGCCCGGAGCACTTCCTGTTCACGGTCAGCTTCGGGGCGATCGGAACGGGCGTCGGCAGCGCCATCGGCGCCGCCGTCGGGCGGCCCGGGCACCCGGTTCTGCTCGTCTGCGGCGACGGTGGGCTCATGCTGGGCGGGCTGGCGGAGCTGGCGACGGCGCGCCGGCTGGGTCTGGATCTGATCGTGGTCGTCTGCAACGACGGCGCGTACGGGGCGGAGCACGTGCAGCTCGTGAACGCCGGGCGATCACCAGGACTCACGGAGTTCGCGTGGCCGTCTTTCGCCGCTCTCGCGACGGCGATGGGATTCGAAGCGGTGACCGTCGGCTCCGCCGGAGAGCTTCCCGCAGCGCTGGAACGAATCCGTACTCGCTCCGGCCCCGTGCTCGTCGATGTCGTGCTCGACCCGGCGCACATGCCCGACGTCGCCCACTGACGGCCCGCCGTAATCGTTGACAGCCCAGTTGACCTAAGTATACTGACTGCCCAGTGACATGTAGGACGGTGATGTGATGAGTGACGGTGAGCCGCACTCCGAGCGTGGCGGTTCCGCTCCTCTGGAAGGCGTGCGCGTCCTGGATCTCACCCGGGTCCTGGCCGGTCCGTTCGGAACGATGATCCTGGGTGATCTCGGCGCGGACGTGCTCAAGGTCGAGGAGCCGGGGCACGGCGATGGCGTACGTGACATCGGGCCGTTCTACGCCGACGGGACCAGCCACTACTTCCTGGCCATCAACCGCAACAAGCGCAGTATTGCGATCGACCTGAAAACCGATGCCGGCCGCGACCTCGTTCTCGACTTGGCCGCGCACAGCGATGTCGTGATCGAGAACTTCCGGCCCGGGGTGATGGAGCGGCTGGGGCTGGGCTTCGATCGGCTGGTCGAGCGCCGCCCCGACGTCATCCTCTGCTCGATCAGTGGCTTCGGCAGCACCGGTCCGATGTCGGGCAAGCCGTCCTTCGACCTGGTTTCGCAGGCGCTCAGTGGCGTTATGAGCATCACCGGCGAGCCCGGCAGTCCGCCCACCAAGATGGGCCTGCCGATGGGGGACCTCGCCGGTGGGCTCTGGGGCTCGATCGCCGTCCTCGCTGCTCTGCAACGGAGGCATCATGACCCGACGCCGCAGCACATCGACCTGAGCTTGCTCGAGGGTCTGGTGGGGCTGCTCGGCTATCTCGGGCAGCTGTCGATGCTGACCGGCGAGAGTCCCCGGCGGATGGGGAGTGACCACCACAGTGTGGTGCCCTACGGCCGGTTCGAGGTCGCCGACGGTCATCTCGTCATCGCCCTTCACGTCGGCAGCTTCTGGCGTGGCTTCTGCCGGGCCATCGGGCGCGAGGATCTGGCCGACGATCCGCGATTCCGTTCGACGCGGCTGCGCAACACCAACCGGGAGGCGCTGCTCCCGATCGTGCAGGCCATCCTGCGCACCAAGACCCGCGCCGAATGGCAGAAGCTGCTCGGCGACGCCGATGTCCCGCACGCGCCGTTGCTGGATGTCACCGAAGCACTGGCCCACGAACAGATTCAGGCTCGCGGGGTCCTGCGGCCGTTGCGTCATCCTTCGGCCGGAACCGTCGAGGTGGTGGGGCCGGTCGTCCGGTTCGCCGGAGAGTCACCGCCACGGCTGCGCCCTTCGCCGCAGCTGGGCGAGCACGGGCGGGAACTGCTCTCGGAAGTGCTGGGGATGGCCGATGAAGCTATCGATGCCCTGGCGGCAGCCAAGGTGCTCAGCCTGCCCGGTGAGCACGAGCGTGCGGGGACACGGTCGGCCGACGAAAATCGCGGAAGGTAGGAACGAGTGAGCAGCACCACTGGAATGATCACCGAGGCGGAGGTCGAACGACTTCGCGGACGGTTGGGCGAACTCGTCCGGGTCTCCGAGCTTCCCTATCTGACCGAGGGGAACCGCGATGCCATCCGGCGCTGGGCCATGGCGACGGGCGACCGCAACCCCCTTTACCTTGACGAGGAATACGCGGTGAAGAGTCCACACGGGACGATCATCGCGCCTCCCTGCCTGCCCTACGCCTTCAGCCGCCTGTCCATCGGATACCGCGGCGGGCTGCCTGGCGTGCACTCGATGTTCGGCGGCTCGCACTGGCGCTGGTTCAAGCCGCTTCCCGTCGACTCCGCCGTGACGGCCCAAACCCGGTTCACCGACCTGATCGAGCTCGAAGGTCGCTTCGCCGGCCGGATGTTCAAGCAGGTGAGCACCACCGAATTCACCAGGACCGGCGATGGGCAGCCGTTTGCGGAGGTCCAGGGATGGGGCATGCGGACCGAGCGGCAGACCGCTCGCAAGAAGGGCAAGTACGGCGGCACCAGGCTCGCCGCCTACACCGAGGACGACATCGCCGCGCTCGCGGAAGAGTACCGGCGTGAGCAGCGCACCGGCAGCGAGGTGCTGCACGTCGACGACGTCGTGACTGGGCAGGAGATCCCGGCCATCGTGCGCGGCCCCTACACGGCGACGATCGCGGTGGCGTTCGAGCAGGCCTGGGGCGGCCTGTTCGTCCGCGCGCACGGCGCCTGGTTCGACTACGTGCGGGACCACCCGGCGATCTCGATCCCCAACGCCTACGGGATTCCCGAACCTCCGGAGGCGGTCCATTGGGATTCGGGGCTCGCTCGCATGGCCGGAGTGCCCGAAGCCTACGACTACGGTCCCGAACGGATCTCGTGGCTCTCGACGCTGGTCACGAACTGGGCGGGTGATCACGGGTTCCTGGAAGAGCTCTACTGCGAGATCCGCGGGTTCAATCTCATCGGCGACCTCTCCCGCGGGCGGGGCGTGGTCACCGAGGTGCGACCTCCCGGACCCGACGGCACCGGTCGGGTCCGGCTTGACGTGTGGATCGAGAACCAGCGCGGGGACAAGACTGCCAAGGGCTGGGCCGTGGTCCGGCTCCCGGCCCGATGACCGCCGTCGCGGCCGCTCTGGCGGCCGAAGCTCGTACACCTGACGGGACCTGGCGCCATTTCATCGACGGGGCCTGGGCTGACAGCGCCGACGGTGGTCGCTTCGAGGTCGTCAATCCGGCGGACGGGACACCGGTGGCGGTGGTGGCCGCCGCGGGCGCCGGCGACGTCGACGCGGCAGTCGGCGCCGCACGGAGGTCGTTCGATTCGGGCCGGTGGCGATCGAAATCGCCCCAGTCCCGGGCCTCGGCGCTGCTGCGGCTCGCGCACGTCGTCAAAGGCCGCGCGGCCGAGCTGGCCGCGGTCGAGACCCAATGCAACGGCATGCCGCTGCGGGACGCCAAGGCCATGGTGAAGCGCTGCGTGTCCAGCTTGGAATACGCGTCGGGCTTCGCGCAACGCGCCTACGGGCAAAGCATCCCGGTCGCCGACCGGTACCTTGACGTCACCCTTCGCGAGCCGATCGGGGTGTGCGCGCTGATCGTGCCCTGGAACGGCCCGCTCATCTCCGCCCTGTGGAAGCTCGGTCCGGCCATCGTCCTCGGCAACTCCGCGGTCCTCAAACCCTCCGAGCTCACGCCGTTGTCGGCACTGCTGCTCGCGCAGTGCTGCCAGGAAGCGGGGATCCCACCGGGCGTGGTCAACGTCATCGCCGGGGGGCCGGCGGCCGGTGCCGAACTCGTCGCCCATCCGCTCGTCGACAAGATCGCATTCACCGGCTCGACCGCCACTGGCAAGGCGATCATGAAGGTGGCGTCCGAGCATGTGAAGCGGGTGACGCTGGAGCTGGGCGGCAAGGCGCCCAACATCTTCTTCGAAGACGTGGAGATCTCCGACGCGGTGCCGGCCGCTCTGTCCGGTCTGATGCGCAACACCGGACAGACCTGTATCGCCGGTGCCCGGATGCTCGTCCACACCTCGCGATACGACGAGTTCGTGGAACGGTTGATCGCCGCGGCGGGCCGGCTCCGCGTGGGGCCGCCGGTCGCGGAGTCGAGCCAGCTGGGGCCCCTCGTCTCCGCCGTCCAGCTGGCGCGGGTTCAGGGGTACGTCCGCCTCGCGCGCGAAGAAGGCGCGGATGTCCACGGCGGCGGGTTGCTCGAAGGCGAGGGCTATTTGGGCGGGAACTACATGGCGCCAGGACTGATCACAGGCGCGGGCAATGAGCTGCGGGTCAATCAGGAGGAGATCTTCGGCCCGATCGGCGCCGTGCTGCCCTTCTCCGATGAGGAGGAGGCCGTCGCCATCGCCAACGCCACCCCGTACGGGCTCGCTGCGGGCGTCTGGACCCGTGACGTCAAGCGCGCGCTGCGGGTGACCCGCGGGATCCGGGCAGGCACGGTGTGGGTGAACACCTACGGCTGGAACTTCGTCGAAGCGCCCATGGGCGGCTTCAAGGAAAGCGGCCTCGGACGTGAGAACGGCTCAGCCGTCATCGATGCCTACACCGAGACCAAGAACGTCGTCCTCGAGCTCGACGACGCCAGTCTCGACATCTACGGCCTGAGTGAGCCGAGGTGATCGGGACGCGGACCGAAGGCGGGAAGGCTGTGGGCGAGGACGCGCCGGCGGGTGCTCCGTTACGGGAGCTCGTGCGTGATGGCGATCGGCTGTTCGTCGGGACGGGCGCGGGAGAGCCGCACACCTTGATCCGGACGCTCGTCGAGGACGTGCTCCCCTACCGGCGGGACGTCGAGCTCCTGCAGGTCGCTGTCGGCGGCCGTGAGGGGATCGTCGATTACCCCGACGGGCGAGGGCATCGGCTGCGGCTGGTCGCCGGCGGTCCCCGGGGCATCCACGCGCTCCGCGAGGGCCGGGCGAGGGGAGTCCCGGCTTCGATGGGCACAGTGGACGAGCTGATCGAATCGGGTGCCCTGCCCATCGATGGAGTCCTCGTCGCCGGCACGGCACCCGCCGGCGACGACGCAGGGGCGGTCGGTCCCGGCCTGTCGCTGGATCTCGGTCGCTCCGCCGCCGCGGTGGCGAGGTTCAGGGCGCTGGAGCTCAACCGCGCGCTCCCGAGCGTGCGCTCGGTCGGCTGGCTCGACCTGGCCGACTGCGATCTCGTGATCTCGACCGACCTAGCACCTCCCGAGCTCGCGCCTTCGCCCGTAACCGACGCGCAACTGCGGATCGGGGAGCTGGTCGCTGATCTCGTCGTCCCGAGCGCGGCACTCGAGCTGGGAGTCGGACGAGGACTCACCGGAGTGGCACGGGCGCTCGCAGCGCGCCGGCCCGGGCTGAAGCTTACCGTCCACACCGGAATGATCACCGACGATGTGAAGCTTCTGGTGGAGAGCGGCGTGGTCGCGGGACCCTCACCGGATGATCCGAAAGCCGGTGTCGTGGCGACCGTCGCACTCGGGTCGGCGGAGTTCTACCGCTGGCTCGACGGCAATCCCGCCGTGACCTTTGTGGACTCCTCGCGCGCCCACCGCCTCACGCATTTGACCCGGTTGGGCGATTTCCTCGCGGTCAACTCTGCGTCCCAGGTCGACCTCGTGGGGAATGTCGGTGCACTCTCCTGGGCCGGTTTGCTCGGTGGTGGTGGGCTCTCCGACTTCGCGACCGCCGGCGCACACAGCCTCGGGTCGGTGATCGCCGTCGAGTCACGGAACCGCAGCGGCCGGAGCCGGCTCGTCCCCCGCGCCGCACACGTGCAGCTTCACGGCTCTCTCGTTACGCACGTCGTCACCGAGTACGGAGTAGCGCACCTGCGTGGGCTGGACGCGCCGGGCCGGGCCGAGCGCGTGATCGCGGTCGCGCACCCCGGCGATCGGGCCGAGCTCGCCGCGGCCGCCGAGGTGCTCGAGGGAGCCGGATGATCTTCCCGCGCCCACCGCGGTCGCCGACGCGAAATTGACGACCCGATATCCGAACCGCAGCAGGAAAAGGAGGACCGTCGTGCTGGACGACTACGTGGTCATCGACGCGGTGACCCACGCCTACAACTTCCATCCGTCGAACTACGCGGTGGCGAAGGATGCCCGGCTCGTCGCGGATCTTTCGTACTTCATGGCGCGCAATCCGCCGGATCGCCGCTATGCGCTTCCCGACGAAGTCTACCGGAGCGACTGGTCCTCGGCCGACGTCGCCAACCTGCTCTTCCACGAGAGTGAAACCGACTTCGCGGTCATGCACGCCTTGCCCATCTCGGCTTTCCACGACGGCCTGGTCTCCGTCGCGAAGGCGGCGGAAGCGGTCGAGCGCTGGCCCAACCGGTTCATCGGTGCCTACGCGGCGGTCGATCCGATGACCGGACCGCAGGCGCTGCTCGAGCTGGAGCGTCAGGCCGATCTCCTCAAGCCGCACGGGCTCAAGCTCTACCCGAACAGCTGGGCCACCGGAAGCGTCGAGCTCTGGCGCATGGAC
Organism: Amycolatopsis sp. NPDC005232; assembly: GCF_040607795.1. Classification (NCBI taxonomy): domain Bacteria; kingdom Bacillati; phylum Actinomycetota; class Actinomycetes; order Pseudonocardiales; family Pseudonocardiaceae; genus Amycolatopsis; species Amycolatopsis sp. NPDC005232. Next base: position 317,379 of record NZ_JBEXHL010000006.1, read on the forward strand.
GATCCGAAACTCGTCTATCCCTTGTACGAGAAGGCGATGGAGCTCGGTATCCGGCACATCGCCGTCCACAAGGCCGTGCCGATCGGGTCTGTTCCGGTCAAGGACTCCTACAACCCGAGCGACATCGAGGGAGCGGCCGCGGCCTTCCCCGATCTCACTTTCGAGATTGTCCACGGTGGCATGGCGTTTCTCGACGAGACGGCCTGGCTGCTGTCCAGGTTCGACAACATCTACGTGAACATGGAGATCCAGAACATCATCCTGGAGCGTCGGCCGCGTGCGTTCGCGGAGATCCTCCTCGGCTTGGCTCGAATCGGCGGCAAGCGGATGTTCCGGAGGATGTTCTGGGGCTCGGGCACCACCCTGTACCACCCTCGCCCGGCGCTGGAAGCGTTCCGTGCGTTCGAGTTTCCCGAGGACCTGCTGGCGGATGCGGGGTTGTTCGCTTCGATTCCTCAACTGACCGACGCGGACAAGCGCGGGATCCTGGGTGGCAATTACGCCCGGATGCACGGTGTCGATCTTGAAAAAGCGAAGGCCGCTGTCGTGGGGGACGAGTTCTGGCGCGAACCGGGTGCGGAGCTACCGGAGCCCTACTCCACGATTTCATCCGCGAAGGCAGTCGACGACTGGAGGTCCGAACGTGTCTGACGCCGCCGGGTTTGCTCGCCGGCCCGAGTTCGCCCCGGCTCCGTCCGAGATCGTGGCTCGGCTCGCCACCGTTCACGATCCGTGCAGCGTCGCCTCTGGCCGCCCGCTCAGTCTGGTCGACATGGGGATGGTCAAGCGCGTGACGGTGGGCGACGACGGCACCGTCGACATCTACCTGAGGCTCACCTCGCCGGCCTGCTATCTCATGCCGTACCTGGAATCGGAATCAACCCGCGCGGTGTCGGAGATCTCCGGGGTCCACCGGGTCACCGTTCACCCGGACGAGGGGCTGGACTGGTCGCCGCGCCTGATGTCCGACGCCGCCCGAGCGGGTCGCTCACTCCCGATCGTGTCGACCACCGGCCCGGCCGAAGAGCGACGGACCGGTTCAGCCACCTCCCTCGGATGCCGCGGCTGACTTGAGGTCCGCCGCATTCGATCGGGGCAGGGATGGGCGCGGGCGCCGTCGCGTGCCCGCCATCGTGGCTTGCCGGCTTCTGGCGATGATCACTGACGCGACGTTCTCGCGTCAGTGATCATCGCTTCGGCGCTCGATCCACCCAGCGGGCGACGTCGGCCCGGAGATCGGAGTCGACGAGTTCGACGCGGAGCGCGCCGCCCAGCACGTGGTGGTAGCTGAACACCCGGGTCTCTCCGGCGCTGTTCACGTGGCTGACCTCCCGTTTGCCACCCGCGTCCAGTGAGCTGAGCGCGAGGGGGAACTGGTCCGCCCAGAAGCCGATGTGGTGGAGCGTCGCCGAGCGCCCCGGCTCGGTGGTCCACAGGGTGCCGGGGATCTCTTCGATGAGCTCGACCATCAGCCCGTCACGAGACGGACGCGAGTAGGTGTACAGAAGGTCCACGTCGGACAGATCCCCGCCCTGCTCGACGCGGAGGGTTGCGCGGCGAGGCGTCGCCCAGGACAGGCCCAGAAGCTCGCCCAGTTCGGCTGCTGCGTCGTCGAGCTTCGGGACCACTATGCCCACGTGATAGCCGGATACGAAGGTCACAGTGGATTCACCCCCGAAAAAAGCCGCGCCCGTGACGTTGCCGCCAGAGAGCAAGAGCCGCCCAGTGGAGGCGCGGTCCTGGGGGAAGACTGAAGGGGTGTTGTGCCGGGAGTCGCTGAGTCTGCGGCGCTCATTATTCTCCTAACCTGGGCGCTCAGTATACAAGGAATGAGTGTGGATTCAGTGGCCGTCGAAGGTGAGAGTTCTCCGGTGTCCACTCGGAGCGCGCGGGTGGCCGGGGTCTCAGGTCCATAAGTGGAATACCCACACCACTTATTCGGTTGATGCTGACGCCAGGGCACAGCACACGGAGGAGCGGTTCATGGAAATCGGAGTGTTCACCTTCGCGGACCTCGCGGCCGGAACAACTGCGGCGCAGCGCATCCCGGAGCTGATCGAGGAGATCCGGCTCGCGGATGAGGTGGGGCTGGACGTCTTCGGGATCGGCGAGCACCATCATCCGGCGTTCGGAGCGCCGGCTCCACCTGTTCTGCTCGCCGCCGCTGCGGGGCAGACGTCGCGTATCCGGCTGACCAGCGCGGTGACGGTGCTCAGCGGGGACGACCCCGTGCGGGTGTTCGAGCAGTTCGCCGCCCTCGACCTCGCCTCGCACGGGCGGGCGGAGATCATGGCTGGCCGGGGGGCGTTCCTCGACACGTTCCGGCTGTTCGGGCATGACTTGGCCGCCTACGACGCACTGTTCGACGAGAAGCTGCGGCTGCTGCTGCAGCTGCGCGAGGACGAGCCGGTCACCTGGTCGGGGCAGTTCCGCCCGCCGTTGAAGAACGAACTGCTCCTTCCCCGGCCGGTCCAGTCTCCGCTGCCGGTGTGGGTCGCCGTCGGCGGCAGCCCGGACTCGGTGATCCGCGCCGCGTCGCTCGGTCTGCCGATGGCGCTCGGCACGATCGGCGGCACTGCGCGGCAGTTCGCACCGTTGGCCGAGCTGTACCGGCAGGCGGCGGCCCGCTACGAGCAGGCTCCGCAGGCACTTTCGGTCACGGTGCACGGTTTTGTCGCCGAGACGACTCAGCGCGCCCGCGAGATCTACTACACCGCTGACGCCGACCTGATGAACCTGGCCGGCGCCGATCGTGGCATCCACGGGGTGACCGCAGAGCACATCGCGGCCCGTGACGTGCCGGGTGGGATGTACACGGTGGGCTCGCCTGGCGAGGTCGCCGAACGGCTGCTCTACCACCACGAGATGTTCGGGCACCAGCGCACCATGCTGCAGCTGATGGTCGGGTCCATCAGTCACCGGGACGCTATGCGTGCGATCGAGTTGCTCGGCACGGAGGTCGCGCCCATGGTCCGCGACGAGGTCGCCCGTCGCGAGGCGACGGCGACCGCGCCGGTGCAGGTGGAGCTGTGAATGCCGGGCCCACCGCGCCGGCGCGCACCATCGGCATCTACGGCGCGGGTAAGTCCGGTATTGCCATCGCGCGGCGATCCTCGGCGAGCGGGCACGAGGTGCGGATTGCGACCTCCGGTCCGGCGGATCGCACCGATCTCATCACCGCGATCCTCAGCCCGGCGCCATCGCGGTCGATGCTGCCGAGTTGCCCGGAGCCGCGGACCTCGTGATCCTCGCTGTGCCGCTGCGCAAGTTCCGGCGCGTGCCGCTGGGTCTGCTGGCGGGCCGGACCGTCGTCGACGTGATGAACTACTGGCCGCCCATCGACGGCGTGTTACCTGAGTTCGAAGACGGGCGACCGTCCAGCGAGATCGTTCGCGACGCCCTCCCGCCCACGAGCCGTCTCGTGAAGACCCTCAACCACATCGGCTACCACGAGATCGAGGAGCTCGCCCACCCCGCCGGAAGCCCTGAGCGGGTCGCGCTTGCGCTTGCCGGGAACGACTCCGGCGCCGTCGGCGTCGTTGCCCGGTTCGTGGACGAGCTCGGATTCGATCCGGTGCTCGCCGGGAGCCTCGCCGAGAGCGCCCGCCTTCAACCTGGTTCCCCGGTATTCGGCGCCGATCTCGACCGAGACGCGCTGCGTCGAGACCTCGGCTCGGCGACGACCTCGGTCGGCATCGGCTGACCGCGAGTGCCTCCTGGTCGAAGAAGTGCGGAGAATACGCGAAATGTAGAATCCGGAGCCGGACGCGACAGCGACGACCGAGGGGGTGCCATGCCGCTCCGCCAGGACGCTGAACGCAACCGCGTCCGCATCCTCGAGGCCGCGCGCCGAGTGTTCGCCCGCGACGGGCTCGACGCGTCGATGAACTCCGTCGCTCGGGAAGCCGGCGTCGGGCCCGCCACCTTGTTCCGACGCTTCCCGACCAAGGAAGCATTGATCGACGAGGTGTTCTCCGACCGGATGGACGCGCACCTCGCGGCCATCGATGACGCACTCGCAGCCCCGGACCCCTGGCAGGGGCTCCGGACCTACATTCAGATCATGTGCGAACGCCAGGCTGAGGACGCCGGATTCTCCGACGTGATCACTTCCGCCTTCGTCACAGCCAAGGGAGTGGAGCGTCGCCGCCAACACGCCTACCGACGGCTCAACGAGCTGATCGCGCGGGCCAAGAACACAGGGCGGCTTCGACAGGACTTCACAGCCGAGGATGTGATCCTCATCCAGGCTGCTAACGCGGGCGTGATCACCACTACCGCATCCGACGCACCCGGTGCCTGGCGACGCGTCGTCGAGCTCATGCTCCAAGCCCTCGAACAGCCGACCCCACCTCCTTTGCCACCGGCGCCCACGCCATCAGCTGTCTACCGGGCGATGCTTCGCGCCGCCCGACGGCGTGACGCGACACGGACCGTCGGGGACGCTGAGGCTCGCCGATAGAAGAAGGAAGCCGACGCTAGGGTGCCACCGTCGCTGTGTGCCGTCGCCGACCGATGCGACGATCCGAATCGGGGCGCACCGGCCGCAGCGCGCCGCGATGTCAGCCGGCGAGGTCGCCGAGCGCGGCGAACTGGGTCCCGCACAGTTCGCCACACAAGGCGATCCGGGCGGGGGTCAGGACCTGCTGCCAGGCACCAGCGTTGCCTGGGCCGGAACAACCCGTCCACCGCGGGCCCAAGGCCCATATCCGATCGGCCTGTTACGTCACGGCGCACCGGTGTGCACGCGCCACCGGATCTCGTCGATCGACTGCCGCTTGCTCCACAACGACGGCCGACCTCGTCGTGACGGTTCAGGCAGCAACGGCTCCAGCACTGGCCACTGCTCGTCGGTCAGGTCGAACCGCCTCGTCACCGCCATGGTGGCCACCAGGTCTCCGGTGCTCAGGTTCTTCTTGGCCTACGGACCAACTACCGGGGACCTCACTCACTTCACCGCGACACGCCCTGCAACACCAATTCCAGCCCAACCCGCCCGAGAAACTTCGGTGCAGGTCCTGGGCGCGGACGGCTCGGGACGCTAGAGGATCGCCACCGGGACGACGGGGCTGCCTACCCCTCCGACGAGGGGAAGGGGAGCGAGGACGAACAGGAAGGTGGCCCGACCGGCGGCGGCGAGCGGCTCGAGGTCCAGGAGTTCGGCGAACAGGATTCCGTGCCCACGGACCAGTTCGATGTGCAGGGGCACCTGGCAGTCGTCGACGCCGGACGGGAAAACTTCGACGCCGGGGTTGTCCGCCCCGACGAGAACGACGTCGCGTCCGGCGAGCCAAGCTGCGCAGTCCGAGTGCAGGCCACCCCAGGTCGAGGCGCCGAGGCCGGAGGCGAGCCATCCGGTCCGGACCAAGAGCGCGTCGCCGGTGCGCAGTTCGACGCCATTGGCCGCAAGAAGTGCCTGCAGTTCTTCGACGTGCACCGGGTCGTCCGGGGTGCGTGGCCGGGAAGCCGCGGCATCGACGAACACCCCCCGGGTCACCACCGGTGGGATCTTCTCGATACCGAGCTTCCGCGCGCCCTGGCTGGTGACGTAGCTCGACGGGAATCCGTTGTACAACAGGCCGTCCTGCCACACGTGGGACAACGCGTCCACATGCGACACTCCGTGCGTAGGGACCGTGAGGATGTCGTCGGCGAAGCCGAACCCGCCCCGTTCGGGCAATCCTGCGGCGTAATCGCCCCCGTCTCGAACCATCAGATGCAGCGGATCCGGCCGCCCGACCAGACCGAAGCCATGTCCTCCGCGGATCGGCGCCGCGAGCCGCACGACCTCGCCGGTCCGCACTTCGGTGACTGCGCTCAGTACGTTCGGTGCGTCGAGGAGGTTGGTCGCACCTCGTTCGTCGTCGGCGCCCCACCGGCCCCAGCCGGTCATGCGTCCGGCCGCAGTGCCGGGGTGAAGTAGCCGAGTGACGCGCCGCCGTCGACGACGAAGTCCGCACCTGTGCAATAACCGGACTCGTCAGAGGCCAAGAAAACCGCCATGGTCGAGATGTCGCTGGACTGTCCCATCCGTGGCAGCGCCATGCCCGCCCAGGCCTGCGTTTCGCTTACCATCTGGTCCCGGCGACGGCCCAGCATCGGGGTGTCGATGTAGCCGGGAAGGATCGCGTTGACGCGCACCCCGTTCCTGCCCATTTCGATGGCCGCGGACTTCGTCAGTCCACGCAGGCCCCATTTGGAAGCGGTGTAGGACCCGCGGCCGGGAGTCGCTCGGTGGCCGGCGATCGATGCGATGTTGACGATCGAGCCACCGCCGTTCTCGGCCATGTGCCCACCCACCACGCTGAGCCCGATCCACGGGCCGAGCAAGTTGATGTCCAGAGTGCGCCGGAATTCCACTGGGTCGATCGCGGCCAGCCGGCCGGTGCCGAGAACTCCGGCGTTGTTGACCAGCACAGTGGGACTGCCGAAGGCCGAGAGCGTCGCTTCGAGCACAGCCTGCCAGGAGTCCGGGTCGGTCACGTCGTGTCGCACTGGTACGGCGGATTTACCCAGGTCGGCGGCGACCTTTTCCACCTCGTCGGTGAGCACGTCACCGACGACCACCTTGGCTCCTTCGTCCACGAATCGGCGGGCATGCTCCGCACCCTGGCCGCGGGCGGCTCCGGTGATGATCGCGATCTTGCCGGACAGACGTCCCACAGTCGTTCTCCTTGTCTTGCCCAGGAACCAGGTCCGTCATGAGTTCGGTACGGACTCGAAGTGGAAGTCGGTGATGCGCCCCTCGCGCTGTTCGCTGAACACGACGCGAACTCGGTCGTGGGTGAACAGGTACTCGCCGGCGGCGCTTTCGTCGCTCAGGTCGATGCCTTCGACGAAGTTGAGGATCGCGCTGTCCGCGCCGTCGAGCGTCACGAACGCGATCACGAGCGGCGGGTCGGGGAGCCCCGGGAACTTGGTGCTGATGAAGCCGAACGCGTCGATCGTACCCTCGGTGCCGACCGGTTCCCATTCGTCGCGGGTCGCCACGTAACACGCGTCGCAGTACGACCGGGCAGGTACCACCAAGCGCTCACAGCCGGGGCAGCGCCGGCCGAGGATGCGCTGGTTGTCACGCAGCTCCGCGAAGAACCGGCTGGCCGTCGCCCCGGCGAAGTAGGTGTAGTCGAAGTTCCAGTTGCCGGGCAGGAGCAGCAGGTCCTCGACGGGCGTGGACGGGTTCATGGTCGGTCTCCTCCGAGGACGCAGACGGTCGAAAACTGGGTCGCTCCACCTTGCCCGGTTGCGATCGCGCGGTGTACCCCGTCGCGCTGATACGGCCCGGCTGTGCCCCGGACCTGCTGGGCTGCCTCGGCAATCCGGATCAAAGCGGTCGCCGAAACCGGGTTCGCTGCTTGCGCCCCACCGGAGGGGTTGAACTCGATCGCCGTTTCGCCGCCCAGAACGCGCTCCACGAAGGGCCTGCTGTCGGCTACTTCGCACAGGCCGAGCGCGGGATAGGCCATCGCCTCGAGAATCGAGAACGGTGCCTGCAGTTCGAACACCTTCGCCTCCCGGCCTGGCTCGGTGATCCCTGCTTCCCGGTAGGCGACCTCAGCGGCGCGGCGCAGCGGCACCATTTCGATGAGACTGCCCTCGGGCCGGTTCATGCGCTCGCCCATGGAGTAGGTGTCACTGGATCCGCCCATGCCGTGGATCCAGGCTGTGGAGTGGGTCGGCCCGATGACGCCCGCGCGCGACAGGATGACCGCGCAGGCGCCCTCGGTGGTGGGGCACGCTTCGTAGCGGTGGATCGGCCACGCGAGCATGGGAGAGGCGAGCACCTGTTCGGGGGTCCGTGGTTTGGCGCCGATCACCAGGGGGTTGTCCACTGCGTTGGTGAAGTTGCGCGAGGCGATGCCCGCCCAGTGCCGCTCGGTGAATCCGTGCCGTTTGACCAGCATCGACGCGCGCAGTGCGGCCATGGTGATGGTGGTGAGGACGAAGTCCTTCTCGTAGATGGGGTCGAAGATCGTGTTGAAGATGGATTGCGCGGTCGCGGCCTGGCCCATCCGCTCCAGCGCCACGACGAGCACGGTGTCCGCGCGCCCGGCGCTGATCCACGCCAGCGCGGCCTGGACCACGGAGGCCCCGGTGGCACCTCCGGTGTTGATGCGGAAGTAGGGGCGGCCCGGGACACTGATCGACATGCGGTCGATGTCTTTGACACCAGCGAGAGTGTCGGGGGCCACGCCGCCGAACACGGCGTCGATGCCGTCGATGTCCAGCCCCGCGTCGGCGAGTGCCGCGTCCACAGCGATCTTCACCAGGTCGCCCGCGGACAGGTCGGGATTCTTGCGGCGATAGGGTGTCTGCCCGACTCCGACGATACCGATCGGTTCCCTGCTCACGCTTCCACCACCACCGCTGTGTGCGTTTGACCGGCAAGCGCCGCACCACTGGCCACCAGCGCGACACTCGGTCCCCCCGGCAGCTGCACGGCGCCCGCTCGCCCGGTGACCTGGAGGACGGCCTCGACGAACCGCACCAGACCGGTCGCCGGTTCGCAGTCTCCGGCGGCCGAGCCGCCCGACGGGTTCAGGCGTGTGTCGTCAGCCAGCGCGCCGAACCCGGTGCCGGGCTCGGCCAGGCCGGCGCTTTCGATGAGCTGCACCTCGTCCCACACTGTGCGCCCGCCCAGCTCGGCGACGTGCACCTCGGTCAGTTCGCGACAGGCCTCGGCGAGCGCGCCGCGCACGGCGACTCTTGCGCTCGGCAGCTCCGCCAGCGACCGGTTTCCCAGGTGAAAGGTGTCGGTGCCATGCCCGAACCCGGTGATCGAGGCCTGGCCGCTCGTGGTGTTCAGGTCGGTCCGGCACAGCACAGCCGCGGCGACGGCGTCGGTCTCAACGCGCAGATCGGCGGCGCGCAAGGGGAACGGAGCCGGAACCGTGCGGGCGGCGATGCGGTTCGCCCGGGGGTTGCGTTCCGCCCTCGAGCGCCGAGCATCCACAGCCCGCGTGTAGTCGGCGCTCGCGCCGAAGGCGCGGATGTGCGCCGAGGCCCGCAGCGCGGACGTGACCATCGCCGTCAGGCCCAGCGGCTGTTCGGTGAACGGATCGAATCCGTGTGCCGAGCTCCGTTCGGGGTCGCCTTCGCTGGCCCGTCCCCATGCGGCGACGAGTACCCGGTCGAATGTGCCGCTGACCAGTTGTGCGCCGGCGAGCGACAACGCGGCCAGCCCGTCTTCGGACAGGCGGATTTCGTCGCGGAGGTACGCGCCGGCGGCGGGTCCGGTGATCATGCTGGACAACGACCGGCCGTCGATCAGGTCTTCGCCGGCTACGGTCACCGCATCGACGTCTCGAAGAGCGCAGCCCGCGTCCGCCAGCGCCGCGCTGACGCACGAGAAGATCAGCTCTGGCAGGGAGCGAGTGCGATCGGCGCTGGTGAGTTCTACGGCGACGCCCTCGACGACGGCGTTATCTTGGCTCACGTGTTCACTCTACCTCAATTTGTCAACGGTGTTGTTGATAGTCTCGAGCGGTCAGGTGGAACCCAGGAGGTTCAGAGCGTGTCGCAGGTTGAACGGCGCGCCGACGCGGCGGTGTTCCCAGGCGCCGTCCACGCGTTTGCCGCGTCGGTGCAGCATCAGGTTGAACCCGGTGATGACCGCGTATTTGTAGAGTGACAGTGCCTCGAACCAGTCCACATGTGACTCGTCGCGGCCAAGCGCGTCGAAGTACCACTGCTTGAGCTCGGGTGCGTCGGCGAAGGTCGTGGACGGACGGGGGACGGGGCCCCATGCCGGTTTGTCGTGGAACGCGCAGATCCAGCCGACGTCGCCCAGCGTCGGGCCGATCCCGCACAGCTCCCAGTCGATGACGGCCAGGAGATCGCCGGTGTGTCCGTACATCAGGTTCTGGAACTGGAAGTCGCCGTGGAACAGGCCGATGTCGAAGGTTGCGGGCATGGTCTCGAGCAAACGCTGCCGGACTTCGGGTGCGAGCGCGAGCAACTCGTCACGTTCGGCTGCGCGTTCGGCGAACCGGTCCCACCGGGTGATCTCCCGTTCGAGGCCCCCGAACGTGCCGAGATACCCGCAGCGTGCCTGCCAGTCGACGTGGTGCACGTCGACCAGGGCAGTCATGGCTTGCCGGGCTGCTTCGCGCAAGGTGGCGCGGTCGAACCGCGCGATCGTCTCCGGACTGGACAGCGTCACCCCGTCGACCCGCGGCACGATGTAGTACGGGACGCCGAAGACGCCAGTCTCGTCGCCGGACCACAGGACTGCAGGGTGAGGTACGGCTGTGCCGTGGAGGGCTTGCAGGGCGGTTGTCTGGCGGGTGAGGTCGGCTGTGCCTTCCCATTTCACGCCGGGTGGTGGGAGGCGCAGATAGAATTGCTGAAAGGTGTTGGCTGCAGTGATGTCGAACAGGTAGGCGAAGCCGGCGTGGCCAGGTGCTCGTTCGACGGCGGTCACGCGTGCGTCGTCCGCGATGGTTTGGCGGGCGAAGCGGCGCAGCGCCTCAGTCACCTGTTCCAGGTCCATGGTTGTCAACATAGGTGTTGAATCGAGTAGAGTCCAGGCATGGCTTGGGATTTCAGTACCGATCCGGAGTTCCAGGAGGAACTGGACTGGGTCGAGGAGTTCGTCCGCGATGAGGTGCAGCCGCTCGACTTTCTGCTCGGTGACCCGCACGACCTTGTTCAGCCGGGCTACGAGGAGCTCGTCCGTCCGCTGCAGGAAACAGTGAAGCGGAGGGGATTGTGGGCGTGTCACCTCGACCCGGGCTTGGGCGGCAAGGGCTTCGGACAGGTCAAGCTCGCGTTGATGGCCGAGGTGATGGGCCGTTCACGGTTCGGGCCGACCGTGTTCGGTTGCCAGGCGCCCGACACGGGCAATTCCGAGATCCTCGCCCGCTACGGTACGGCCAAGCAGAAGACGCGCTACCTGGAACCCTTGCTGGACAACCGGATCGTGTCCACGTTCGCCATGACAGAGCCACACGGTGGTGCCGATCCGCTGATGATCCGCACCACCGCGGCCCTCGGTGCCGGCGGCTGGACGCTCAATGGACAGAAGTGGTTCGCCACCAGCGCGCGCTACGCCGGGTTCTTTCTGGTCGTGGCGATCACCGAGCCGGAGGCCTCGCCGCATCGCCGGATGTCGATTCTCATCGTCCCGGCCGGCACGCCCGGGATCGAGATCCTGCGCAACTCGAAGTTCCACGGCGAGCCTGAGGCGACACATGCCCACGTGCGATTCACTGACGTGGTGGTACCCGTCGACAGCATTCTCGGCGAACGCGGCGACGCATTCGTGATCGCACAGAACCGCCTCGGCGGTGGGCGATTGCACCACGCGATGCGCACGATTGCTCAGGCGCAGGCGGCGTTCGACATGATGTGCTCGCGGGCGTTGTCCCGGACGACCAAGGGGGAGCAGCTGGCGAAGAAGCAACTGGTGCAGGAGAAGATCGCTGACTGCTGGGCCAAGCTGCGTCAGTTCCGCCTTCTGGTGCTGGAAACGGCGTGGCTGCTCGACCAGGGGCGCGACTACCGTGCGGTGCGCAAGAACATCGCGGCGGTGAAGGCGACCATGCCGGGCGTGCTGCACGAGGTCGCTGCCGCCGCACTGCAGGTGCACGGGTCGCTCGGCTTGTCCGATGACATGCCGTTCACCGACTGGATCGCCCAGTCGTTCCGGCTCGGGTTGTCCGACGGGCCCACCGAGGTGCACAAGGTGACCATTGCTCGGGAAGTGCTGCGCGACTACGAGCCTGACGACGAATCGTTCCCGTGGTACTTCCGGCCCGCGCAGGAGGAACGAGCGCGGCGGAGTCACGGGCGGGGGTGATCCGGCGGCGCGGGTCACCCCGGTGGCCCGCGCCTGAAGAGAGCGAAGAAGCTACCGCGTGGATTTGTCATCCCGGAGGTCGATGGGTTGCTCCACGGGTCCTCGCGGTAGCTGATCCGGGACCTCGGGCGGCACTTGATGGTTTGACCGAATTCCACGAGTGCGACAGGTGTCAACGAGTGCGTTGGTTCAGCTGGATCACCATGTCGGCCACTCCGCGGCGGAACGCGGGCCGCCTGGTGGACCACTCCTGCGCCTCGCCCTCAGCGGCCAACGCGTCAGTGTGCCGCGAGAGGGTGAGCGCCTCGCGCGCCGTCGCGATAACCCGCCTGGTGTAGACCGGCTCCTGGTCGTCGAGGCGGCGGCCGAGCGCGACCGCAGCGCCTAGCAGCTCCTCGTCCGGATACACCGCCGCGACAAGGCCTTCGGCGAGCGCGCTCTCGGCGTCCCATTTCTCGCCGAAGACCGTGGCGAGCGTTGCGCGCTGCGCACCGACCGCCCGGGCCAGCATCCACAGGTTCCCGCCGCCGGGGTGGATTCGCAGTCGCGCAAATCGTGAGTCGAACAACGCGCGCGTGCCGGCGAGCCGCACGTCGCAGGCCAGCGCCAGGTTGAGTCCGGCGCCTACCGCAGGCCCATTGACCGCGGCGATCGTCACCAGCGGCGAGTGCAGGACCCGCAGGAAACCGTCGTACACGGCGCGAACGCGGTCGAAATCCCCGTCCGCCGCGGCTTCCAAAGTGGACATCTCCGCGCCGGCGCAGAACGCCGGGCCCGCGCCGGTTACGACGATGCACTGTGCCTGCGGATCGGCTTCGATCTCGTCGATCGCGCGGCCGACGGCCGCAACCAACCGGGCGGAGAGCACGTTGCGCCGGTGGGGGACGTTGAGAGTCAGCACGGCTGTGCCGCCGTGGCGTTCGACGAGGACAAGATCGGACATCGGAAACCTCACAGGGATGCAGGGACGACGGCAGTCCACAGGTCATCTTCGGATTCGCGGATGTCACTCCCGAGCCGAGCGGCCCAGATCCGCTCGGAGCCGTATTCGTCGCGCCAGGCCCACATCGAACGGGTGTGGACCTGCAGCTCGTACTCGCGGGTGATGCCCATGGCACCGTGCAGCTGGTGGGCAATGCGGGCGCCCGTCGTCGCGGCGAGACCCGTGCGCACCTTCGCCGCCGCGATCTCCCGCAGGCGCGGGTTCGAGACCGCGGTGCGCGCGGCGGCGGCCGCGGCGGCTGCTTCGCCGGCCAACGCGGCCAATTCCTGCCGGACCACCGGCTGCGTGGCCAGCGGCCGGCCGAACTGCTTGCGCTGGCGTAGGTAGGTGACGGTCAGATGCCGGCAGCGTTCGAGCGCCGCGGCGATCTGCACACCGCGGGCGAGCGCCCCGTACCCTTCGATGAGCGTGGCGGCCTCGGCTCCCCCCGTCCCGGGCGGAGAAACGTCGAGCAAGACGGTATCGGCAGGGAGGCCGGCGAGATTGGCCCCGTTCGTGACCCGCGCCGCGCCGGCCTCCACCAGGCCGACCCCGCCTTCGCGGTCGGCCACCAGCAGGTGCGAGGCCCACGACGCCCACGGCACCCGTGCGGCCCGGCCCGCCTTCGCGATCACCGGGACGACACATTCCTCCGGCAGCGGGATTCCGAGCCGTGTGGCCACCGCGTTGGTCACGAGCACCTGATCCGCCAACGGCGTCGGCACGCCCTGGTAGGCGGCCGCCGTGACGGCCTCGGCGGCGTCGGCGAAGCCGCCGCCGTTGCCACCCAGGCCCTCCGGGAGGCCGACGCGGGTCCAGCCTTGCTCGGCCAGCTCGGCGAACGCGGACCTCAGTGCCGGCTCGTCCCAGTCCCCACTGCTGGTCCGCACCACGTGCCGACCCACCATGTCCTGGACAACGTCTCTGAAGGCACTCACGCGTTCACCAGCTCTCGTCCGACGATTCCACGCAGGATCTCGTTCGTGCCGCCTCGCAGGGTCGCGTCGGGGCTGTGAAGCACGGCCTCGGTGAGCAGGCGCGTGTAGCGGTCGGGCGAGTTCGCGTCCGGCTCCGCCGGTGCCAGGCGTCGGGCTGTATCGACCACCTTGCGCTCGAACCGGCTACCGAGGTCCTTCACCAGAGCCGCCTGAACGACGGGCGATTCGCCGCGCGCGAGCGCATCGGCGACGGAAGCCGACAGCGCACGCAGGGTCTGAAGTTCGGCTGCAAGCTCGCCCAGCTCCGCATCCGCTACCTCGGGCCGTGCCGCGAGCGCGCTGAGCAGGGGGAGGTTGGACAGGTACCGCTCCGGTCCGCTGCGCTCGTGGCTCAGCTCCGCGACCACCTGCTGCCAGCCGAGCCCTTCGGTACCCAGCAGCGCGTCTCCGTCGAGTTCCACGTCATCGAACACGACTTCGTTGAAGTGGCGCTGCCCGTCCATGCTGATGATCGGGCGGACCCGCACGCCCGGCGCGGTCAGGTCGACCAGAAGCTGCGACATCCCGGCGTGCCGGTGTGCGGGGTCCAGAGGCGAGGTCCGCACCAGCGCGAGCAGGTGGTGCGCTTGATGCGCGTGCGAGGTCCAGATCTTGGTGCCGTTGACGATCCAACGCCCGCTCCGGCGACGCGCGGTCGTGCGGATGGACGCGAGATCCGAGCCACTGTCCGGTTCGGACATCCCGATCGCGAAAAAACACCGCCCTGCCGTGATCTCGGGCAGATAGCGGGAGCGCTGGACCGGTGTGCCGTGCTTGAGCAGGCTCGGCCCGACCTGGCGGTCGGCGAACCAGTGGGCCGCGACCGGTGCGCCGGCGGCAAGCAACTCCTCGACCACGATCAGCCGCTCCCGTTCACTGCGCTCGGTGCCGCCGTACTCGCGCGGCCAGGTCATGCCGATCCAGCCACGTTCGGCGAGGCGCCGGCTGAAGGCCTGGTCGAACGAGGACATCCAGGCGTCGCAATGGGGGACGAACTCGGTTTCGGCCAGGAATCGCCGGACGTCGGCTCGTAGCGTGCTCACGACGACACCGCCGAGTACAGCGTGAGCTCGCCCTCCGCGCGCTCACGCACCAGGCCGGAACGGATGAGCACGTCCAGGTGTGCGATGGTCTCGCCGACAGCGAGCATCTGGTTGAACACGTCCAGCTCGTCGAAGTGGCGGCGATGGCGCGTCCAGCCGAGTTGCCGGGCGATCGGCAGCGCAGGATGTTCACCGAGCGTGGAGACCGCTTCTCCGATCTCGGCCAGGCGCCGGTCGTGGTGGGTGACCAACTCGTCGACCCGGGTGTGCGAACTCGCGGCCACGGGGCCGTGAGCGGGCAGCAACCGCAGATCCGGCAGGGTGCGGACGAGGGCGAGTGACGCGAGGAAGCTTGTCAACGGCGACGGTGAGGCCACCGTCTCCAAGCCGATCGACGGCGTGATGTGCGGCAGGACGTGGTCGCCGCTGAACAGCAGGCCGCGTCCGAGGTCGGCGAACACGAGATGGCCACGGGTGTGCCCCGGAGTCGGGACGACCTTCAGCTCGGAGCCGCCCGCCTCGATAGTGCCGCCGTCGAGCCACTCGTCCGGTACCTCCCAGCCGTCCGTCTTCGGGTTGACGTACACGGCCTGGCTTTCCACGATGCGTGCGAGTTTCTCCGCCCCGGCGCCGCGTAGCAACTGCATCTGCGAACCGAAGCTCGCGTTGGCGTTTGTCGAGGTCAGGGCCTCGATCGAGGCGCGCTCACCGGCACCGAGCGCGATCGGCATGCCGAACTCACGTCGAAGAATCACGGCGAGGGTGTAGTGGTCGCGATGGGCGTGTGTGACGAGGATGCGCTTGATCGAGGTCAGCTGCGCGCCGATGGTCTGCACTCCGATCTCGAGCGCCGCGCGGGCTTCGGCCCGGGCCCAGCCGCCGTCGATGAGGGTCAGTCCGTCCGGCTGCTCGAGCGCGTAGACGTTCACCGCCTTCAGGTTGTCGCCGGGCATCGGCAGTGGGATGCGGTAGACGCCCGTGGCGACCTCTTCGGTCGCGGGCAGTGTCCAGGCGTTCCGGTCCGCGGACCCGGGTTGCGGTTCGGCGCTCATGCGGTTCACGGCCATGTACCGAACTTAGGAATGGCACCGCTCGTTGTCAACATAGGTGTTGACGAACGGGTGGTGCGAGAGGTTTCATGACTCCATGCTTGATGTCAGGAGCGCGATGCGGCGCGCCGTGGAATTCAACAGCGACCGCGTCGCGGTGATGAGCGAAGGCCGGTCATTGACGTACGCCGAGGCCTGGGATCGCGGCAAGCGCATGGCGAACGCATTGGCGAGCCTGGGGGTGCGACCGGGTGATCGGGTGGCCGTGCTCGAGGACAACTGCATGGCCAGCTCCGACTTCTTCGTCGGCACGGCGATAGGCAACTTCGTGCGAGTGCCGCTCTACAAACGCAACAGCAGTGAAGCGCACGCCCACATGCTGCGACAGACTCAATGCAAGGTGCTGGTCGTCGCCGCCGATCTCGAGAGCGAGGTCAAGGACCTGGTCGCGACGCTGCCGGACCTCGACCACATCATCGTGCGCGACGCGGGCTACGAAGACTGGCTCGCGTCTTTTCCCTGCACCGATCCGGACCCGGCGATCGACGTGGATGACTTCTATGTCATCCGGCATTCGGCCGGCACGACCGGCTTGTCCAAGGGCGTTGCCTTCACCCACCGGGCGTGGATGAACACCGAGCGGAACTGGACGTTCCTGCTCGCGCCGATCGGGATCGGCGACTGCAGTGTCCATGTGGGGCCGATCTCGCACGGCTCGGGCTACTTGTTCGTGCCGACCTGGCTCGCGGGCGGGACGAACATCCTGGAGCCCCGCTTCAGCCCGCAGCGGGTGCTGGCCCTGCTCAGTGAACACGGTGGTTACATCTTCGGCGTGCCGACTATGTTGAGTGATCTGGTCAAGGCCATCGACACCGGCGAAGTGACGCTGCCGGCACTGCCCGCGCTGAAGGGTTTCGTCCTGGGCGGTGCGCCGATCAACCGGGCCACCACGCTCCGTGCGAAGGAACTTCTGGACGGCAAGCTGTATCAAATGTTCGGCCAGACTGAATGCGTACCTGGGACGTGGCTCACCCCGGGGGACTGGTTCGCCGACATCGAGGGTTCCGACCCGGTCGTCTCGTGCGGCAGAGTGTTGCCCTACACCGAGGTCGAGATCCGCGACGCGAACAACAAGCCTCTGCCGATCGGCGAGACCGGCGAGATCGCGCTGCGCAGCGACGGGCAGATGGTGTGCATCTGGGGTGAGCCGGACCTGACCGCCCAGCGGCTCGTCGACGGCTGGGTGCTCACCGGCGACATCGGGCACTTCGATCGAAACGGGTATCTTTACCTGGCCGATCGCAAGGACGACCTGATCATCTCCGGCGGCTTCAACATCTGGCCCGCAGAGCTCGAGGCCGTGATCGCGGAACTGCCCGGAGTACGTGAGGTCTCCGTCGTCGGCATTCCCAGCGAGCGTTGGGGCGAGACGCCCTTGGCCCTGATCGTGGTGGACTCGCTGGGCGCGGTTACAGAGGAAGCGGTGGTCGAGACGTGCCGCAAACGCCTCGGCTCGTACAAGAAGCCCAGCCGGGTGGAGTTTTCCACTGAGCCCTTGCGCCGTACGCCCTTGGGCAAGATCTCGCGGAAGCTGCTTCGCGAGCCGTACTGGGCCGGCCGAGCGAACCGGGTGGGGTCGGCGTGAGCACACCTGACACCGTCGCCGTCGAGCAATTCGAAAAGTGGCTTGAGCGCTTCGCCGGCGACATCGGCAGCGGTGACGCGCGACGAGTCGCCGAGCACTTTCGCGACGATGGCTATCTCCGCGACATTCTGGCCCTCACGTGGGATTTCCGGACCTTCGCAGGGCCTGCCGAGATCGAAAGTGCATTTGCCACGACTCTCCCGGAGGTGCGGCTGAGGGATCTGCGGCGCTCGCCTGAGCGCTTGGCGCCGCGGATCGTGCGCCGATCTGGGAGGAGCGTGCTGGAGGCGTACTTCGACTTCGACACGGTACTGGGGCGCGGTTCTGCGTTCGTGCGGCTGCAACTGGCGGACGGCGATGACACTGCCGAGGACCCTCGCGTGTGGACATTGCTCACGACGCTCCAGGAGCTCCGCGGATTCGAAGAGCGCGTTCTGGACCGGAGACCGGACGGCACCGAGTTCTCCTATCAGTTCGCCGGCGACAATTGGCTCGACACTCGTCTGATGCGAGCGGAGTTCACCGACCGCCAGCCCGAGGTACTCATCGTCGGAGCGGGGCAGGCGGGGCTGTCTCTCGGCGCGCGGCTGGGCCAGATCGGGGTCGATGCGCTGATCGTGGAGTCGAACGCACGGGTGGGGGACAACTGGCGCAACCGTTACCACTCGCTGGCGCTGCACAACGAGGTGTGGTCCAACCACATGCCGTATGTCCCGTTCCCGCCGAACTGGCCGACCTTCTTGCCGAAGGACAAACTGGCCGGTTTCCTCGAGGCGTACACGGAATTCATGGAACTCAACGTCTGGACCGGTACCCAGATGATGGGTGCCGACTACGACGAGACAAACAAGCACTGGACGGTGCGACTGAAGCGGGCTGACGGCGTCGAACGCTTGGTCACGGTCCCGCACCTGGTGATGGCCACCGGCAGCGTCGCCGGAGCGCCGATCGTCCCGAAGTTGCCCGGCCTCGACGAGTTCGCCGGTGAGGTGCTTCATTCGAGCGAGTTCACCAGCGGAGTTCCCTACCGGGACAAGCGTGCGATCGTCATCGGCACCGGCAACAGTGGACACGACGTGGCGCAGGACCTGTATTCCAACGACGCGACCGAGGTGACGATCGTTCAGCGCGGTTCGACGTGCGTGGTCAGCCTCGTGCCGAGCGGGACGATGGTCTACTCGCTCTACGCGGAGGGGCCGGTCGAGGACATCGACCTGATCACGGCGTCCATTCCGTACCCGGAGCTGCGCAGCTCGTACCAATGGCTGACTAAGAAGACCTGCGAACTGGACAAGGCACTGCTGGATGGGCTTCGCGCGGTCGGCTTCGAGACCGACATGGGCGAGGACGGCACCGGTTTCCACATGAAGTACCTGCGCACCGGCGGCGGTTACTACATCAACGTCGGCTGCTCGGACTTGATCGCCCGCCGCAAGATCAAGCTGGCCCACGCCAGCGACATCGAGACGTTCGTGCGGGATGGCCTGCGGCGCAGGGACGGCACCGTGATCCAGGCTGACGTGGTCGTGCTTGCTACGGGCTTCGAAACTCAGGTGGCCACGATCCGCCGGTTGCTCGGTGACGAGGTCGCCGACAGGATCGGGGAGCTGTGGGGCTTCGACGACGACGGTTTCATGAAGAACATGTGGCGACCCACCGGGCAGGAACGCCTCTGGGTCATGGGCGGGGCGCTCGCCGAGTGCCGATTGTGGTCGCGCTTCCTCGCGTTGCAGATCAAGGCCGATCTCGAAGGGTTGCGCCCGGCCTGGGAGGGAGGCCGACCGGGTGGCTCGCCTCGGCTTGGCGTATGACCTCAGGCTGCCGGGGCTGACTCCAGAGCAGCGGGCGAGGCAATATCGCACTTGCCTCGAACAGGTCGAATGGGCCGATCGGGTGGGCATCGGGCAAGTCGCGCTGCGCGAGCATCACGGTAGTGACGACGGGTACCTGCCCTCGCCGCTAGTGCTGGGCGGCGCCGTCGCTGCCCGCACTAGCTCGCTCACGATCCACCTGCAGGCATTGGTGGTCACCCTGCACGATCCGGTTCGCCTGGCCGAGGACCTGGCGGTGCTCGACCTCATTTCGGGCGGGCGGCTCGTGGTCACCGTCGGCGCGGGATATGACCCGAACGAACACGCCATGTTCGGCCGCAGTTTCGACCAGCGACCGGCTGATGTGGAGCGTGCTTTCACCACCCTGCGAAAGGCGTGGACGGGCGAGAAATTCGAGCTTGACGGGAGGCCCGTGCGGGTCACGCCGCAGCCATACCAGGACCCCGGGCCGGCACTGCTGCTCGGCGGCGCAAGTGCCGCCGCAGCCCGGCGCGCTGCCCGCATCGCGGATGGCTTCCTGCCGGTTCGGGACCGGTTTTACGCCGCGTATAGATCGGCCGTCGTGGAGCTCGGTCAACCCGATCCTGGGCCGTTGGCGAAGGCCGGGCCACTTTTCGTCTACGTCGCTGAGGACCCGGATCGGGCGTGGCAGGAGATCGGGCCGTACTGCCTGCACGAGAGCAACGCCTACGCTGCGCTAGCTCGCGCCTCGGGACTGCGGACCGGCTTCACCGCGTACCCGGATATCGATGCGCTGCGCTCCAGTGGGCAATATCCCATCTACACACCGGACGAACTCGTCGCCCTTTGCCGCCAGTGGGGCGACGAGAGCAGGGTGACCATTCCACCGCTGGCCGGCGGCATGCCGCCCGAACTGTCGTGGCGCTCGCTGGAGCTGATCGCCGACCGGGTGGTACCGCGGATCACTGCGCGCCCCAGCCCACCCGCGAGCTTCCGCACATCGTCACCGACAGGAGTGATCGCGTGACGTGTGGCAAACACTCCGACTCATTGGCCCGACGGCTCTGTAAGGTCGGGCAGATCAGGCGGCTTGTCCCACGCCACCCCTGTCGATCGCGCGGCTGGGTTGCGGGGTGATCACTGACGCGCGCCAGGCCAACTCCAGAAGCACCGGTCACGACCCGCAGAACTTCCAGGTGGGGCAACAGAGCCGCGACGTGGTGGCGGTGCTCGAGGCGGCTGGACACCGGTTGGGCCTGGACTTCGGCACCAGCGCCGGCGCGATGATTGCGCTGGAAGTGGCGCGTGTCCACCCGGAATCGGTGGAGGCGGTTGTCGCACATGAACCACCGGCGACTCGGTTGCAACCCCGACGCCGACGAACTGTGCGCCGTCTGCGCCGACATTCACCGGACCGTGTGGACCTCGGGGTACACCGAGGCGATCGCGCGGTTCAACACGGTCGTCTTCGGTGTCCCGGGCCCACCGGCTGGTCCCGCAATTCCCGAGTTCGCCGCCAGGGGCGATTCCTAGTTTGTCGGGTTCGTGGAGCGGACCGCCGGGAACTTCGAGTTCTTCGCGCAGTCTGAGACGATACCGGTCACCTTCTACTAGCCCGACGTCGAGACGATCACCCGGAATCAGGTCACCTTGGTGCCGGCAGTCGGACGGTCCACCCTTGACCAGGGCCGGTTCCACGGCCGAATCGCGACCGTGCTGGCCGAGTGGGAAGGAGAGCAGGTGGTGGTGTTCCGGACACCACCTGTGCTATCTGGACCCAGGTGAAGAGTGGGCGCACTCACTTCACAAGGTGCTGGGCCAACCTGCTTCGTGCCCGGACGGTCGGCTGACGCGAGCGGACGGCTGATTCCTCAATGCCGCACTCCCGGCGGCGAGGAATCAGGCACGCCCGTCGGAGCTGGACCGTCCCCGATCAGCCGCCCGTGTCCAGTCCGAGCAGCTCCTGTGCGTAACCGATCATGAGCTCCTTGCCTTTGACGTCGATGACAAAGCCGGATTCGGCCAGGTCCTCATTACCGGCCAGCTGTCCGGAACCCTGGTCGGGTCCGAACGGCACCACAATGAAGTCGGGTGGCTCGGTGAAGGCGGAAACTTGTCCGTCACCGGTGATCTGCCGCCGGATGTTGGCCGCGGCCACCTCGGCCTGCACGCTGGCGAGGTAGGCCCGGTTCTCCCCGATCTCCGCGATGTCGCCGACCGCGAAGACGGTCTCCTGGCCGACGACGCGCATCTGATCGGTCACCCGGATGGCCCCCGACGAGGTCTTTGCCTCTGCCAGGGCACCGGTGACGTAACCGGTCTGCCGAGTCACCCCGTAGCACTGGTACCAGATGTCGGCCTCGATGACCGCGCCACCTGCGGTGGATACCGAGAAGGGGGCATGCACGCCTGGCGCACCAGGTGGCGGGGCGGACAGGCCGTGTCCCAACACCAGCTCCACTCCCGCTTCGAGGGCGAGGCGGCGTAGCTCGTCGCGCAGGTCCTGACGGAAGCGCCCGGCGAGAACGTCGTCAACCGGGTCGACGATGGTGACCTTCTTCTCCGGCCACCGTGCCGAGATCTCGCCGGCCAGCTCGATGCCGACGGGGCCGGCGCCGAGCAGCAGTACGCGATCGGCGCGATCGAGCTCCTGGTGCGCGCGGCGGTACCGATCCTGTGCCTTGCCGATTTTGTCGTGATCGGACTTCGCCGGGAACGGGTACGTCGAACCCGTCGCCAGGACCAGGAAATCAGGTGTCAGAACGGTACCGGACGCCAGCACCACGCGCCTAGGCCCGACCTCGATCGCGCGGTCACGCACCACGCGCCCGCGTTCCAGGAGCTGCTCATAGGAAAGGAAGATCGATGGCATCCAGTCAGGGTCCACGAGCGCGCGCAACGCACCGATCGTGTGGTGAAAGGCTTCCCGGGGTTCCACCAGCACCACGTCGGCGATATCGTCGAGCGCGCGAGCAGTCGTGGCGCCACCGTAGCCGCCACCGATCACCACGACCTGGTGACCAGAACTGTTTTCGTCGGTCATCTTCGCTCCTCCGCTGGTCACCACGCCGGCTTGACCAGTTCTTCTTCGGACACACCCGATAGCAGACCCTTGACCAGTTCGTCGGGATCGATGACGATGCCGCCGGGGCGTCGGAGGAAGACCTCCGACGCCATGAAGGCCTCGCCCTCCTCCACCGGCATGTTGTCGATCTGGAGCTCCACGTGGTTGCCCTCGGGGTCGCGGTAGTACAGCGAGGTCGTCGTGCCGTGGTTCATCGACAGCACGGGGCGGATTCCCAGTGCGGCCAGGCGGCCGTAGTTGTCCAGCAGGTCGCCCAGCTTGGTGAAGGTGAAGGCGATGTGGGAGAGCCCGGTCAGCGGGCCGCCGACGATGTCGAGCGGGTTCACGCCCTCGGTCACGCCCTGGGGCTGCACCGGCGCGCTGGCCATCGGCGGCACCTGGCCGGAGGGCTTGCCGCCGCGGGTGCTGTCGATGAACGCGATCCGGTGGTGTTCTTCGTCGTATGAGAGGAACACCCCGGCGGGGCCGTCGTGGACCACGCGGGCGTCAAGGACCTTGAGATACCACTCCGTCATGTCGGCCACGCGCTCGGTGTTCAGCACGACATGTGCCATTTTCGATGGAGAAGCCATTTTTAGTCACACTCCCATGAGCGGTTTGATCGTATTTTCCGTGGATTAAAAAGGGGATGCGTAGTAGCGATTTATATCGGGTAACCGTTGGTGAACATAAATGATAATTCGAGCTAGGTCGACCATTCCGGGGTAAATGTTATTCGAAAGGCCGGCCGAGGCCGAATTTCGGCCGGCTCAGATCTCGGCCCAGGTATCTTCGCACCGCGAGAAGTCGACCTGTGACGGCAGAATGCCCAGCACCGTTGTCTGCTCGTCATCAAGCTCGCCGAAAGCTCGCGTTCAATGGCTGCGAATGCAACTTCCACCTTCGCCCGGCGCCCGGCCGCCGACCGCAGTGATCTCGACGATGTGCCGGTGGCGGTCGGTCGGGTCGCGACGACGGCGCACCGGCCGAGCTGCCTCGAGGTCGTTGAGAATGCCGACCACTGCGCTGGGGTGCAGGCCAAGCACCTCGACTAGGTGTATTGCCCTGTGAGGTTGGGGACGCGGCTGGCGGGTGGTTGGCCGGCGAGTGCGGTGTGGCCGCGGTGGTGATTGTAGGTGTGCAACCACCCCGGATAGGCGTCACGTCGCTCGGCTTCTGAGTGGTAAGGACGTGCGTAGGCCCATTCCTCGAGCAAGGTGCGATTGAACCGCTCAACTTTGCCGTTGGTTTGCGGCCGGTAGGGGCGCGTGCGCTTGTGGACGATGCCCGCGTCGCGCAGCGTGTCGCGCCAGAGGTGGGACTTGTAGCAGGACCCGTTGTCGGTCAGGACTCGCTGGATGGTGATCCCGACTGAGGTGAAGAACGCGTGCGCTCGTGTCCAGAACGCGACCGCGGTTTCTTTGGTCTCATCGGGCAGGATTTCGCTGTAGGCCAGCCGGGAGTGGTCGTCCACGGCGTTGTGGAGGTAGCTGGATCCGATCCTGGGTCTGCCATGACGGTAACGAGCTGTGGTGGTGGCTTTCTTGTTCTGCTCTCCGGTGGCGCGGTCGGTGACACGATGCCCGCCGCCGTCGGGGATGTTGCCCAGCTTCTTGATATCGACATGCACCAGGTCACCGGGCGCGTCGTGCTCGTAGCGGCGGATCGGCCGTCCGGTGGCCCGGTCGAGGTGGGCCAGCCGGGAGCACCGGTAACGGGTCAGGACTCGGTGAACCGTGGACGGATTCAGCCCGAGCAGGTAGGCGATCCGGGCCGGTCCCCACCGGCGGATCACCCGGACCTTGATGATTCGCCGCTCGACCCGGGTGGGGGTCTGGTGCGGGCTCGCGTGTGGACGGCTTGACCTGTCAGCCATGCCGGCTTCGCCGTGCTCGCGGTAGCGCCCGGCCCACCGCACCGCGGTGGAGACCGATACCTGGAACCGCTCCGCGGCCCGCCGCAACGGCCAGCCCTCGTCCACGACACACCGGGCCAGGCGCAGCCTGCCGGTCTCAGACAGCGGGGCATTACGGTGGGACACGAGGGCCTCCTGGTAGCCGGTGCAGATGTCGCAATCCACACCGAACCCGGAGGCCCTCCCTCACACCAAGATCATCCGATCACGTGTCGCACCGATCGCAACCTCCCCAGGCAGTACAACTAGGGCTTGCTGGCTCAGCTGGTGCTGGGCGAGGTGCATGAGGGTGGATTTCGAACGGCGAGTTGAGTGCGCCCGGCGAAGCGACCGGTTCGGCGGGCGTCATCGGGTTGGCTCCCCGGTCAGAGGTGGACGGCGGAACACGCCATCGGGATCGAACCGGTCGCGAAGGCGGAGGACACGGTCGCCGGTGCGGCCGGGGAACGCCTTGCGGAACGTGCGCTCGTCCGGTCGGCTCTCGAAGCTGCGGTAGGCGCCGTCGGCATAGGGAACCAAGGATTTCGTGACCACGTCGAGCTCGACGCCGCCCACCGGCGGGAATTGCGTGACGATCACGAGCACTTCCTGGTGTCGGTGCGCGTACGCGGTCGTTGCTGAATCGGCGTCGTTGATCGCGCCGCCGAGCGCGCGTAGCTGAACTAACGGGCCGTTCGGGTGGTCGGCCATCGTCATGATGGCTTCAGCGCTGGCCGCCGTGAGCGTCGGCAGCAAGGCGTTCGTCGTGGTGGACGGTTGCTGTCCCAGGTTCGGGTGTACGTGGCTACGGGAGACCAGTGCGGTGTACGGAACGACCTGTGCGGCCTGATTGAGCGGGCGAACTCCGAACCGGGTGAGTGGTTCGACGAGCTGCCTGATCAGCGCGCCGTCCTCGTTGGCGACGACCGCGGTGAACTGGGCGGCGAAACCACCGCGCCGGGGAAACAGCGCGACGGTCGTCGTGAGCTCCCGGGGTGCCTGTGCCATGTACTCCGACCACCGGCGCACGGTCTCGCCCTTGAGGTCGGCCTCGACGACGACGTTGGCGTAGCCGACGTTCCGGATCGGCGCGGCGTCGATCTCGAAGGAGGTGGCGATCCCGACGTTTTCGCCGGCGCCTCGCATCGCCCAGAAGAGGTCGGGATGGTGATCGTGGTCCGCGTGCACCTGGGTGCCGTCCGCGAGAACGACGTCGACGGCATGGATGTGGTCGATTGTCAGCCCGTAGCGCCGAACGAACCACCCGATTCCACCTGCGGTCGCGATGCCTCCGACACCGACATTACCGTGATCGCCGGAGCTGATCGCCCAGCCGTGTTCGCTCAGTGCCTCGGCGACGTGTGCCCAGCGCGCTCCGGCCCCGACCTGCACTCGGCGGGTTCCGGTGTCCAGCACATCGACCTGGCGCAGAGCGCTAAGGTCGAGTACAATCCCGCCGTCGTTCGACGACCGTCCTGCCAAGCTGTGTCCACCACTGCGAATCGAAATCTGCAGGCCGCTGTCCCGTGCTGTGGTCACCGCCACAGCCAGTTCGTCGGCGCTTTCAGGTACCAGGATCAATGCAGGGGAAGCGGTTCTGACGTACGTCGACTGAAACAGTGGATAACGCCGGTCGCCGGGGCGCACGGCACGGTCCCGCAACACACTCGGGAGCACCAGTTTGGTCATGCCCTGTCACGCAGCTCGGCGACGCGGGCTCGTACCGCGGGAACCACCTGCGTCGTGAAGATCTCCAGCTGGCCAGCCGGATCGGTGATGGGCCAGAAGACGAACGTGTCGAATCCGAGCCGCACGGTCCAGTCGGCCAGCGTGTCCACCCACTGCTCGACCGGGCCGAGGAGCCCCTGCCCGCCGCGGTGACCGCCGACAGATCCCAGGACGTTGTAGATCCGGCGGACTTCGCGCGGTTCCCTGCCCGCATCTGCTGCCGCCTTGTCGATCAGCGACTGCAGTCCGGGCACTTCGTCGGGGGCGATGTAGATGTTGAGCGGGCACACCCAGCCGTCGCTGGACCGGCCGGTGACTGCAAGCATTTTTGGTTTCTGCGCTCCGACCCACACCTCGATCGGCTTGGGTGGTATCGGCCCGGCTTGATAGCCGGTGACCTGATGCTGATCGGTCCGGGCTTCAATGGCGTCGCCCTTCAACGCCTGCCGCAAGATCTGGATTGCTTCGTCGGTGAAGGTCACCATACTGGATCCGGATCGAGGGATTCCGCCCATCGAGGCGATCGCCGGCGCGCTCGCGCCGCCACCGACGCCGAGCTGGACCCGACCACCGGCCATGGCCGCCAGAGAGGCCGCGGCCTTGGCCAGGATGGTCGGCGGGCGCAGTTGCAGGTCGGCGACGTCGGGCAGCACCGAGATCCGCTCGGTGCGGGCGAGCAAGTAGGTCACCATCGTCCACATGTCGAGGTATCCAGGCTGGTACGGGTGGTCTTGTACCGCCAGGTAGTCCAGTCCGGCCCGGTCGGCTCGCTGCGCTATGTCGAGTGACGGGGCGAAGCCTGCGGCGGTGGGATCGATACTGATCCCGAAGCTGACGGGACGTCCGAAATCTGCCATGACGCCGATGCTCCGCGCCGAGGCATGGGACTTGCAAATCGGTCCGAAGTCACTTAGTTTTCTTAAGTATGTCCTCCGCGCAGCGCGTCACCCGGCCCCAGCCCTCGATCCTGAACGAGGACGAGTGCTCGGGCTTCCAGACTGCAATGGAGATCATCGGCCGACGTTGGACCGGGGCGATCCTGCTTGCGTTGGCGCGCGGTAGCGAGCGTTTCGGCGAGGTCCTCCGGGTGGTCGATGGTCTGTCGGATCCGATGCTGTCCCGACGGCTCAAGGAACTCGAAGCCGAAGGGCTGGTCAACCGGACCGTCGTGCCGACCACGCCGGTGCAGATCCGTTACGAGCTCACGGGCCGCGGCCGGGATCTCATCGTCGCGCTCCAACCGCTTGTGCGGTGGGGAATGGTTTCCCGGGGCAAGCACTGACCCAGCCGGCCGCCGTTGTGCGGAAGTGTCATGATCGCGTTGCGCTCTGTTTCGCATAGCGCACTAACATGCTCGCCGCCGAACCGACGAGGCTATTAGAGGAACCGGGCAGACGCCAGGCCAACTCGCGTGTGCTATTTTACTCGCCGATCTTGGGGTCGATTACCTGCTTGTCGAACGGCGCGCGTCGACATCTCACTGCCCAAAGCCCATTATCTGAGCCAGCGGACGATGGAGATCTTCCGCCAGCATGGTCTCGGCGACGAGGTGCTGGCGATGGGATGCCAACGCACGAGACCACAGTTCGTTAGATCACCGGGATGGGCGGTGAGGGCCCGCTGGACGCACGCGAAATTTCCGGTTCGACGGGTTCGGGGGCCGTTGCGTGAGCGATACGCGGAGGCGTCGTCGGTGACGCGGTCGTGTCTCAGCTGCGGCTCGAACGGGTAATGCGGCGCCACGCGGAGGAGCGCGCCGGGGCGGAACCGGTATGGGCAAGAGCTTCTGTCCTTCTCCCGGAGGAAGGCGGGGGTCGCCCGCGCGAATCGCCGGATCGTGTTCCATCCCGTCGGCCTCCCCTCGACCCGGCGAATACGCCGAGGCGGCACGACTGGACCGCTCGGCGTTCGAGTTCTCGACGATCGACGGCTTGCTCGCGAAGTACGCCCAGTTGTATGACCAGGAGATCTTCCCGTACCTATCGATCGACCACGGGCTCTAACTATCCATTTACTGCACCGATCCGGTTGGCCAAGGACTGGAACTGCTGACCGACGCGTTCGCGACGGGGATGCGTCGCACGAGTGGATGTGAGTGGCCGGGAGTTCGTCACGGATCCCGATGGCTTCCCGTTCGACCCCGACAAGCTCATCGTCGTGCGCAGGGACGGCGCGAAGCTCGCGGATCTGCCCCGCCGGCTCTACGAGGAGGGCGAGTTCTGGCCGCGGCCGGACCAGCGGGCCCTGATGGTCCGGCCCGGTGATGCCCGTCCGGGTGTGTGGGAGCACCGGAGCTGGGATCTGTCCCACCCGACCTTCGGTTGAGCCGCTGACGCCCCGTCATGGCGGGGGCGCGTCAGCGGCGCCGTCAGATCGGTGATCGTGGAACTACTGAACCACAAGAACCCGCGGCGGGTCGGAATGTCTGCTCGCCTTGTTGACGGGCCGGGATATGACCGGTCCGGAGATCGTTTACGGAGGAACAGGGTGCGGATTGTCAACGACCGAGGCTGGGTCGGGCCTGCCCGGGACAGCGGCGTGCTCGACGTCCAGACGGCGGGTGACGGCCGGTTCCCGAGCGACCTGGCGCGATCTACCCACGATGGGCCGAGTTCACGGCCTGGGCAGTTGGCGACCCCGCCCTCGATCCCGGCCGAGGGCATTGGCGCCCCGTCACCACCCCCGGGGCAGGTGTTAGCGAACGGGCTGAACTATCACGTACACGCCGCGGAGGGGATGTCGAACCGTTGGCGCAGCCTGTGGTCTTCACAAAGTTCCCTCGTCGATCGCGGGTCCGTTCGACACGATCGTCTTACCCAGCGACAATGTCGACTACGAGGTCGAACTGGTGGTCGACCGCTGGTATCGGCGAACATTTCGAGCGTGACTACCACCTCGCTTCGTGACCGTGTCGAGGTTGCCGGGGTCCGATAGCCGAAGCGCGATCCGGGCGGGCAACTCGAGGCACTCGCCGGCGGTGACACCGGTGCGACTGCTGAAGGATTGGCGCTTATGGGCACGAGCCTTTGCCTGTCCGAGTGGACGGTGCGGCAGCAGCAGGCCCGGAAGGTAGGCTCCTGCTGTGCAGAAAAGTAAGAAGAATCAGGCCATCTCTGCGACGCTGGGTCTGGTCACCGGTATTGTCGTCACTCGACGTGCGCACCGTTCCCCGACTTCGCCCGGCTGGGACGAGCGCGTCGGGTCCACGCGGCTTCGTCGTTCGGATCTCCCGGTCGGTTTCGCCGTGGCGATGGCGACTTCCGCGGTGTTGAGGTGTATGGGCCGGCGCCACGCAGCGGGTCTCGTCGCGGCGTGGGGATTGGGTGCCGGTATCGGAGCGGTCGGCACTGGGCTTGCCGAGCCGCTTGACCAGCCGTAAGCCTCGCCCTTCGATGATGTGAGCCCAAAGGGGCACGGATTGCCCGGGCTTGCCGTTATCACCATGACGACGAATTACTGATCGAGTTCGCCGGCTTGCTGAACTGCGCTGGTATTCGTTCGCAAGTGTATTTCAGGTTCTCCGGCGGCCCGGCGATTGCTGGTCTCCGCTTGCTACGCGGTGACAGGGGAGTGGCACGAGGTCCGCCTGGAGGCACACGTCGATGCGTTCTCCATCATCGATGATCGCTCGCCAGGTCTGCTGGAACCGCCGCGGTCATCGGCTTCGTCACCTCTCACGCCGCTGATGGCGCTGTCCTCAACATCATTGTCGGCATCGACCTGCTCGGTGCGGATGTCGCAGGCCATGAACCGGTGCGCCAGAGCCGGGTCGCGGTCGAGTTCAGTGAACCTGCCGAGAACTGCATCGCGAGCTGCTCCTTCCGGCTGCTGGAACTCTGTCCTGACGCGGGCATAGACACGACATCCCGGCAGGCCCCGACCTGCGGCGGCGGGCCTGACGAGCGGAGACCGTGCCTGTCCGACAGCACTCGGCAGACGCGGGCACCTGCGTAGCATGGAACCCGAAGCCTTCGTTGACCGCTTTGGCCATTTCGACCTTGGACCAGCGCGATCAGCATCGGCTTGCCGTCAACGCTCACGGTGAGCCGGGTAGAATGCGGGGCATGGCCAAGAGTGCGATCGGTCGGCGGAGGACGGCGGCGCTGCGCGACGGCGGAGCCGGGTACGCGCAGCGCCGAGCAGAGATCGTCGCTGCCGGTGCGGAGGTGTTCCGCGACCGTGGGTACGAGGCGACCTCGCTCAAGGATGTCGCGGAGAGGCTGGGCACCGACCGTGCCTCCCTCTATTACTACGTGGCCAGCAAGAATGAGCTTTTCCAGCTCGTCACGCAACAGGCGGTGGAAGAGGTCGTCGCTGCCGCGGAGCAGGTCGCGGGCCAGGATGCCGGCCCGGAGGCGCGTCTGCGCGAGCTGATCGTGACCACGCTGCACAAGTACGAAGACCATTACCCCTACATGTTCGTGTACATCCAGGAGGACATGAGCCGCATCCATTCCGAGACCCTGGACGAGGTCTGGGCCCGGACGATGCTGCAGCTCGGCAAGCGCTACCAGGAAGCCCTGCTGAAGATCCTCGACGATGGCATCGCGGACGGCGTGTTCGTCACCGACCATCGGCATATCGCGATGAACACCATTGTCGGGGCCGTCAACTGGACCCATCGCTGGTTCCGGCCCAGTGGCAAGCTCACCGGTGACGAACTGGGGACGACGATGGCCGACCAGCTCGTCGCCGGACTCCGTCCCGCGCGCTGAGCCTCAAGTGCCAGGGAGAGGCGTTCGGCACCTGGTGATCCGCAGGTCACGGTTCACCGCAGCGGCCACACGTTCAGCCGTTCCAGGCGCCAGGCTGCGATCCGCCACATGTCGTCGGCACCACGCCTGTACGTCTCGTGATAGTAGCCGTAACCTTCCCACCCGCGCGAACCGCCAGGACGTTCGATCTCGACTCGGTCGTACATCGGCCACACCCCTGACGCTGTGCCGCGGCTGCGGATGGTGAGTACCGGATCGGCTCCGCGGTGCACTGACGTGCCGGGCAGGATCCAAGCCTGAACGCGGTTGACGAAGTCGTCGGGACCTGTTACCTCGCGCAAGTTGTCACCGCCGAACTCGCAATCGTCGGTGAAGAGCGCCCGCAGGCCAGTCCAGTCGTGGGTGTCGACGTACCGAAAGTACCGCGCTTTCAGCCGCTTCAACTCTTCGAAGGCTTCCAGCCAGGCGATCCGCGCATCGAGCGACTCGTCGATATCCTCGCCGCGTTCGTGAGCCACCCTGCTCCTCCTGGTCGCCGCACTGCCTGCCCGTCAGCACGATAAACACCGAGCGCACTGGTGTCAACGAAGGTGTTGACGAATCGAGCGGCGGCGGGTTGCATGGACGAAGCATCACGACCGAGTGCGGGCAGGATCATCCGGTCCTGCCCGCCCGTGAGATTTCGTGAGCAGGAAGGATCGCCGAGATGCGCAGGGTGACCGGCAGCGCTGCGATCACGACCGGAACCGTGTGTGACAGTCTTAGCAGTTCCACAAAGGACTCCGCGGTACCTGCGGCGCCCAGCTCTCTCGCGCTCGACCAGCCTCCTCGATTGCCCGACTCCTGCGAACCGAGCTTCGCCGAGAAACCTGATTCCTTGCGGATATCGGCGGTTCAGCCAGCTGCTTCACCCCGCTGTTCGTGCGACGCGGCATTTGGACGCGGCCCGCATGGGCCGCAGGAAACTCCCTGCCCCTACCGCCCCACGAAAGGTGCCGGATATGTCCTTCACCCGGATCGGTGCACCGGCCGAACCCGTGAAATCCGATGATGTTGCCATAGCGGGGATCCAGGTCGCAGACCTCGTTGTGGAGTTCCCCGGTCGCAACGGCGCGCTCGGTGCCCGCGCCGTCGACGGTGTGACGTTCGACGTGCGGCCCGGCGAATTGCTGGTGCTGGTCGGGCGCAGCGGCTGCGGCAAGACGACCGTGCTCAACGTCCTTGCCGGACTGCAGCTACCGACGTCGGGTACCGCCCTGGTGGCAGGTGATAGGCCACGGCTGGCCAGGCGACGCGTCGGTTATATGTTCGCGCGCGACGGGCTCCTGCCCTGGCGGAGCGCACGGCGCAATGTGGAGTTCGCACTCGAGATCCGCCGGCCCCAACTGTCCCGGTCGGAACGGCGCGACCGCGCGCTGGCCGCTCTGGAGCGGGTCGGAGTCGTTCACGCCGCAGGACGCTACCCGTGGCAGCTCTCCCAAGGCATGCGCCAGCGTGTGGCCCTGGCTCGCACATGGGTAATGGATCCGGAGGTGCTGCTCATGGACGAGCCGTTCGCCGCGCTCGACGCGCAGACCCGCGCATCTGTGCAGGAGGAGTTCCTTGGCGTCTGGGGCCGGAACCGGCGGACGGCTGTGTTCGTCACGCACGAACTGAAGGAAGCCGTGCTGCTCGCCGATCGGATCCTGGTTTTGCACACCGGCAGAGTGATCGACGAGATCGCTGTGGGGATCGAGCGACCCCGCAACGAAGCGACGCTCGAAGAACATCCCCGCTACGGCGAGATCCACCGCCGGCTGATCGCCGGCCTCAACGAGATGCCGAGGTAACCATGAGCGAACTCGAAACCGCGGTCCCGGCGGCTCGCCGGGCGTCGTCGTCCTCGTCACCGCGTTCCATGCGCGCGGGCGGCGGGCTCCTCGCTGCCCGCATCGGTGTCCTCGCGGCCCTCGTCGCGATCTGGTACGTCGTCGCGCGCCTCGGGTGGGTCAGCCCCACCGTGCTGAGCCCACCCGGGACGGTGTTCGCGTGGCTCGGCAACGCTTTCGCCGACGTGCAGTTCTGGAGCGATCTCGCCGCGACCATGCTGGCGACCGTGATCGCCTGGGTGCTGGCGACGGCCGCCGGAGTCGTCGTCGGAATCGTGCTCGCACTGCTGCCGAGGCTGGAGCGGGTGGTCGACCCATTCCTCAGCGCGCTCAACGCGATGCCCCGCATCGCTCTTGCGCCGGTATTCGTCGTCGCGTTCGGACTGACGATCAACGCGAAGATCGCCTTGGCGTTCTCACTCGTCCTGTTCATATCGATCAGTGCGGCCCGCGCGGGGGTCGCGTCCGTCGACCTCGACCACACCCGCCTGGCTGAGGTACTCGGCGCTAGCAAGGTGCAGAAGTTCACCAAGATCCTGCTACCCGTCGCTGTGCCCGCCATCTTCGGCGGGATCCGGCTTGGCCTCGTTTACGCCCTTCTCGGCACAGTCACGGCCGAGCTCATCGGGTCCACCGACGGGATCGGCCAGGAGCTGCAGACCGCCGCCGGTCAATTCCAGATCGAGGCGATGTACGGCCTGCTGATCGTGCTGGCAGTCATCGCCTCGCTGATCAACGCCGCGATGGGCGCGCTGGAGCGCCGTATACTCCAATGGCAACCGTGACCTGGGCACCTCCGCTCGGGCACGATTTCACTACTTGCGTTGACAACTCGTTTCGGTTGGCAGGTCGAAGATCTCGCCGCGTTCGCCGATCGGGCCTGCGGCGAGATGGTGGCCCGTGCGGACAGCCATACTCGAGCAGCGCGGCTGGTGCTGACAGCAGATCGCGGGCTTGCTCGCCGTCGACGCGTACGCCCCCAGCCTGACCGGGACGGTCGATCGTGCCAACCTGTTCTGCCGTGCGATCACATCCCGGGAAGGGGATCTCGGATCCCCGCAAGACGGTCGTGCACCGAGAGAAGTTCGGTGTCGGTGACGAACCCTCCGCTTGTGCTTCCAGTACTGGGATGCCGTGGACGACGTGATGGGTGACCGGCTCTTGGTGGCCCGGGAAGCTGAGCGGCCGAAGCCCCGGGATACTGTGGCGACGGTATCCCGGGGCTTCAGCGTGCGACGGTTAGCCGCCGAGGCTGTCTGTAGCGATCATGTCTTTGTACAGTGGTGTCGGCCGGGTCATGATCCCCGAGGACACCAGCGAATCGATCGACTTCTGGTACGACGCCTCCGACACCTTCGCTGCCGCAACGCCGTCGTGGTCGAATTCGTAGGCCTTCGCGGCAATGGCCGGGCTGAGCCCGACCTTGTCACTCAAGACCCGTACGCACGTTTCCTTGTTCTTCGGGTCCGTAACGAAGGCCCGCGCCTTCTCCATGCCGGTGGCGATCTTCTGATAGAACCCGGGTCGCGCCTTCAGTGAAGAGCCGGCAGTGAAGTACAGGCTCGTCGCGATGAGCCCTCGGAATTCCTCCGGCCCGGACTCGTCGTTGACGGCGAGCCGGCCGAGGCTCTTCGTCTCGATCTGGGCCGCGTTGGGCGTGGTCACGGTCACGACATCGACCACGCCCTTCTCGAGTGCTGCGGCGGAGGTGGCAACGCCGGCCACAGCGATCTTGACGTCCTTGTCGGGATTCAGGCCGACGGTCTTCAGCATCGAGCGGAGCCGCTTCTCCATGATGGAGCCCAGCGCCGGCACCCCGATGGTGTGTCCCTTCCAACTCCGCACGATGCTCTGCCAGTCACCGCTCGTGATATCCGGCAGGCCGGAGTTCTTGCCGACGTACCAGAAGTTCGTGTTGCCAAAGGTCTCGAACGACTTCAGCGGGTTCGCTCCGGCCGTCGCGTTGAAGCTCGCGAGCGCCGGCATCGTCTGCATCCCGAAGTCGAGCTGTCCCTTTTGGACAGCGGCGAACATCGCCGGCAACGACGTGAAGAGCGTCGTCTTGAGCCCCGTGATCCCGGCGTCCTTGAAGTAGCCTTGGGCTATCCCGACCTCGAGCAGGTATGTGGCGTAGTTCTCCTGCAACGCCACAGACAGCGTGCCACCGCCACTCGCGGTCTCCCCGGCGCCGCCACTGCCGCACGCAGACACTGCGAACGCCGTGACCGCGGCAAGCGCGGCCGCGACCCTTTTGAACCTGCGACCCATGACCCGACCTTTCGTCCGAAGTGTATTCCCCCGCGAAACGAGTGACCGCGGTCACTTGGTGGCCCGATCCTAGGTACTCGAAGCCTATGAGTCAACGAGGGTGTTGATTGACTTGTCCTTGTCGCTCTTCAGGCATTTTTTGCAGACCCCATCTCGAATTAGCTTCTCGTCAACGCACTGGTTGACTGCATTGCTTGCGCGGGGATACCCTCACTGCGCTATCCGTCCCGGGCCGCCCGGTCGCGGTCCCGCCGTCAGGAGTGGCACATGCTCATCCGGTTGCGCGAATCCGCCGAGGACACCGTCGAGACCATCGGCAAGGGCGACGTGCACTATCGCGTCGACAACGTCTTCGGCCACGTCACCGAGAACCGCCCCGGCCCGCAGGTGTTCCTCGTGCACCAGGCCGCCGGCGACATCACCGCACCGCACTACCATGCGGTCCCTCAGTTCCAGGTGTTCACCACCGGAGAGGGGAGGTTCGGCCGTTCCAGCGTCACCACTCCAGCGATCCACTACGCCGACGCATGGACCTCTTACGGCCCGATCATCGCCGGCGAGCGGGGCATCGACTACTTCACTGCCCGGGTCCACGCCGACGTCGGCGCGAAGTACATGCCCGAATCTCGCAAGCTCAAGCCGCACCGCTCCGGCCGGCACTTCACGGTCACGCTTGCTGCTTCGCCCAGGCCGGGCCTGCGGACTCTCATCGAACCGCACGACGACGGGCTCGCCGCCTACCAATGCTCGATAACCGCCGGGCAGTCGCTCAAGTTGCCCGCGCCACGCGGATCAGGTCGGCTCCTCACGATCCTCACCGGCACCCTGCTTGCCGGTGGTCACCACTTCGCTCAATGGTCGTGGGGACATGTCGAAGACGCCGCGGCATCTGCCGGCTGGGTCGCCGGTGCCGAGGGTGCGACCGTGTTGTGCTTCGACTACCCGGCCTTCGCGTTGTCGTGATGCTCGACGTCCGCGTCATGTCCCAGGACTGGCCGGCTCCTGGTGTCGTCGCACTCACGTTGGGCCGCGCGGACGCCGGCGCCCTGCCGACCTGGGAACCCGGCGCCCACATCGACGTGTTCGTGGGTGACGGACTCGTGCGGCAGTACTCCTTGTGCGGCGACCCGCGCGATGCGGACCGATGGCGAATCGCGGTGCTGCGCGCGCCGGCGTCGCGCGGTGGCTCAGTGGCGTTGCACGAGTCTGTGTCGGTCGGTGATTCCTTGCGCGTCTCCGTGCCTCGAAATCACTTCGAGCTGCGGCCGGCACCGCGGTATCTGTTCGTTGCGGGAGGCATCGGGATCACGCCGATCCTCCCGATGGTTCACGCCGCCGCGACGGCGGGCACGGACTGGCGGCTCTGGTATGGCGGACGCTCTCGCGAATCGATGGCCTTCGCGGACGAACTGTCCGCCGCTTTCGGCAGCCGCGTCGAGCTCTGGCCGGAGAACGAACGAGGACTTCTGCCGGTCGCGGAACTCCTCGGCAGGCCGGATCGCGGAACACTGGTCTACTGCTGCGGGCCGGAGCCTCTGCTTACGGCCTGCGAGCTCTACACTCGCCCCTGGCCCGCCGGCACGCTGCGGCTCGAGCGGTTCACTCCACACGCCCCGTTTGTGACTGGAGCGGACGAGTTCGAGATCGAGCTGGCCTCGTCGAAGAAGGTGCTCAAGGTGCCGGCGGACCGCTCCATGCTGCAGGTGATGCTCGATGCCGGAATCGATGTTGACCACTCGTGCCGGGAAGGAGTGTGCGGGACGTGCGAGACGACTGTCCTCGCGGGACTCCCCGAGCACCGTGACTCAGTGCTGACCGACACTGAACGCGCCGAGAATACCAGCATGTTCGTGTGCGTTTCGCGGGCGCGATCCGAGCGGCTCGTACTCGACCTCTGATAGGCCCCAAGCGTCCGCGGGTGGCGACATTGACCTAATAGAACAGATCTTAAGCAGATCCTCAGAACTCTGCACGAGCACGGCCGCGGCCACGACCAGGACGACGAGCAGAGCCGCAACGACCAGCAGGCCCAACGCGCGCGCACGCAATCGCGGAATCTCGGCGGCCAGGTCGATCGAGCCGGCCGAGTCGCCGACCCCTCTGGCCCGACAAGCGCTCGTGAATCGCTGCTCGCGCTTGCCGGTCGGTCGCCGGTGACCGACCGCGCGGCGCGGCTCGTCGCTGGACTCCTGCTCCTGCGCTCTGTCCCTTCTTTCGTCGTCGTCCGTCCCCAGCCGCATTCGTCGAGCGTATGTCCGAAGAATCCTTGCGCACCTGGAAAGATAGTGGGATCGAGACCGCCGTGTCCCGGGCAACCCGTGGGCCGCGGCAAGCGTGTTTCCCTGAGGCTCGCTCGCTCGGATGCGTGCTGGTGCCAGCGCGCCAAGCCGATCAGTAGCGGCGGCGCACCGCTGGTCGCGCTGGCGTCATCGACGATGGTCTTTGGCACGGAAACCGCCGGGAGGTACGCCTCACACGACGGCCGCAGAGCTCGCTGAGCGGAACCTTAGGGCCTCCAGCGGGAAGTTTACCGCGATCGGGATACTCATTTGACGACTCTGGACGGGCTCACTACGCGCTTAGAGCTTGTCTCATTTGGTGAGTCTCTTGTAGTAGTTGATGGCCGCGGCGAGGGTGAGGAAGGCGAGGAAGTGGCTGACTTTGCGCTCGTAGCGGATGGTGAGTCTGCGGTAGCCGAACGGCCAGGCGACGGCTCGTTCGATCACCCACCGGTGTTTGCCGAGCTTGTCACCGGATTCGATGCCTTTGCGGGCGATCCGTGGGAGGATTCGGCGCTGGTGGAGCCAGTCGCGCAGGGCGGGGATGTCGTAGGCCTTGTCAGCGTGCAGTTTGGCCGGTTTCCGGCGCGGGGTCCCCGGCGGGAGCGGATCGCCGGGAGCGCATTGATCAGGGGTTTGAGCGCGTGGCTGTCGTGGGTGTTCGCCGCGGAGATTCCGACGGTCGAGGGCACGCCGACCCGGTCGGACAACACGTGGATCTTCGAGTCGGGTTTGCCCCGATCAACCCCCGGCCGCCCAGTTCGTCCAGCACCGCCTGGTGTAACTGCCGCCACAACCCGGCCTCGGTCCACTCGGTGAACGTCCGGTGCGCCGTGGGCACCGACACCCCGAACGACGGCGGCAGGTGCCGCCACGCACAACCACTGGTCAACACGAACACGATCGCCGTGAACACCGCCCGCGGATCCGTCCGCGCACGCCCACCACTCTGCGGACGCTCCTTCGCCGGCGGGATCAACGGCTCCACCAGCGCCCACAAGTCATCGGGCACCAGACGTTGCGACAGCGAGTCGATCACAGCACTAGATCATCGCAGCCCAACCTGAAAGATCCAAACGAGACACGCTCTTAGCCTCTAGCCCGGGCTGATCTACCGCTTCGCTCACCCTGTCCATATCGGTGGAATCGGTGTCCGTGCTACATCCTCACCTTTTATCTCTTTATCTCTCAAGATGGAGTTTCGTCGTGTGAACTGGACTGCGTTAGCGGGAGCGTCGGACCCACGGTTCGGCGTCGCTGGCCAAGCAACTCGAAGAGCATCTTCGGCCGAGGGCCGGGTTCAAGGCGCAGACTTAGCGGCCGTCAGATGCCCCTTTCGGGGGGTCTGCTGAAACCCAAGGGATTATGGCCCGGATGCCTACGGCGGACCTGGGTTTTCGCAGGTCAGTACACCGCTGAGCCCAGGAGGACTCATAATCCCTTGGCCGTCGGTTCGAGCCCGACCCGGCCCACTCTTCATGTCTAAATTGTGTCCGTGACCTGCGTAAACACGGCGTCTAGTTGATCTTTGTGAGCCTCCTGGCGGGCGCCAACAACCAGCACGGCGCTGGGAACCCAAGGGATTTTCCGAGTACGACTGATCTCATGACCGTCGCTGAGGCACTTGAGGAGGTGCTGGACCCCGAGGACGTCAGAGCGCTCGTCGGGGGACCGGAGAACGCATCTGAACGCCAAGAGCCGCGCTGACTCCACGATCGATGCGTACCTCGAGAGCGTCGCCATGCTTCGACGACGTCGAAGACATCATCGAGATCTCGCCCTTCTACAAAATGGAAGTGCCCGCCGTCCCGGAGAACCCGCCGGCGATCTTGCGCGACCACGAACTGACGGCACTTCTGGCGACGACGGTGGGCAAGTCGTTCGTGCAGCTTCGTGACCGCGCGATCATGCTGGTGTTGATCGACTGTGGAGTACGGCTCGGAGAACTGTGCGCGCTGCGAGCGGCGAACCCGGCTGAGCGGGATCCGGGAAGTTCCGACTTCGAGGTCTGTTCGATGGGGGTCTTGGGCAAGGGGCGTCGTGCACGCCCCGTCCCGTTCAACCCCGCCACGGGGGAGGCGTTGCGTCGTCGCCATCGGCATCGCCGCCCGCACCGGCCACACCATCAGCTTCTGGCAGTTCACCCGCTACGGCCTTGTCGTCACTGTCCTCAGTACGGCGATGGCTTGGGGGTACGTCTGGCTGCGCTACTTCACCTGACTCCCATCGCCCCACAAGGCCCGCTCGTGACAGCCACGATCACCGGCGCCGCATGACCGCTTCGCGGTCGGTCTCGATCGTGCCGAGAGTCGCGAGCGACACGCCGCTCAGCGCCGGCTCTGCAGTGGACTGGAGCACTGCGCGGCTCAGTGTTCGGCTTCTGCCACGGCACGAACTCGATCGCGCGATCATTGCTCGAAGACCGCGGTTACGAGCCTCGCCCTCACGTTCAACTGCGATGAGCCCCTGGAGCGAGCTTGGCCAGCAGCTCCCGGCCCTTTTCCGCATTGCGTGGCTCGCACAGGATGTCGTAGCGGCCGGCAACGAGCTGGCTGGTAGAGGAGAAGTCGCGGCGTCCGCGGGCAGTGGCGTAGCCGAGCGCCGCGAATACGCCGCCGAACAGGGCTCCGGCGGCGAGGCCGACGATCATCGGCGCAGCGGCCATGCCCTTGGTGCTGTTGAACAGGCCCAGCAGCAGGCCGACGAACAGCCCGAACCAGGCGCCGGACAGCACGCCGGTGCCGAGCACTTTGCCCCAGGTGAGCCTACCGATGACACGCTCGACGAGCATGAGGTCGACGCCGACAATCGTCAGGTCCTGGACTGTGAACTCGTTGTCGACCAGATACTCGACCGCGCGCTGTGCTTCTTCATAGGTGCCGTATGAGCCGATCGGCCACCCCGATGGCGGCGTCGGCAGGCTGGGCAGTCCCGGCGCCCGCAGTCCCGACGAGATGGGATTGGTCACGATCATCACCTGTGCTTCGTTCGGCTGCGCTGAGGGTCTGGACATGCTGGATTCCACTTTGCGGCGCCTTGAGTGACCGTCTTACTTGGTGCTGGTGGATGAGGTGACATGAAGGCGTCCTCACTCAGACTTGCCCCGGCTGAACTATCGGCCTGGCGATGCCGACCGCCCGATGGGTTGACGAGCGGTAAGAACCCACCACATTGCGGTAGCAGACCAGCGGATGAACACCAGGAGGCTCTCTTCGGATGGGTTCGACGTCGTGAAAGAGCGGATGGTCCGTGCCGGGCCGCGCTCCCGTCCGGTGCCGGCCCGCTGCGGCCGATCGAGGTGCGCCGGTTCGGGCAACGCCGGCGCGACGCCGTCACCTACGCCCTGCGGCGCCGGCGGTCCGCCCGGCCGCCGAGGCGGCCAGCGCGGAGCACCCTCGGCGGGTGTCTGCCGAGATCCAAGCCGAGCGGGAGCGTCGGCAGGCTGAGCGCGCCGAGCTGAATCACTCGAGGTGCGTCGCGGACCGGGGCCTTGCGGCATCAGCACACCCGGTCAGCGCACTCGCCAGGCCGGCCGCGTCCAGTACGTCCCGGCGCGCCACAGCCATTCGAACGGGCCGTAGGCGAAGTGCACGAGCCAGAAGTGGCTGAACACCAGCTGCACCGCCCAGATCGGCACGCACAGCAGCAAAAGCAGCGCAGTGGGGATCGTCCAGAACGAAGCGAGAGTGCCCACCACCACGAGGCCGAGGATCGCGTGGGTGAGGTAGCTCGTGAGCGCCATGCGCCCGTAGCGCTGCAGCGGCAGCAACACTGCGCGCAGCCGGGCCGAGCGCAGCAGAAGAACGAGCCCGCTGAGGTACGCGACGGCCGGCACGATGGCGAGGTTTTCCTCCAGCGCGTGCATGAGATTCGTGTCCGACAATGACAACGTCCACACCCACAAGGCGATCGTCGCGATCCCGGTTACCGCGAAGAGCTTCCGGATCGCCGGCACGTGCCGCT
Organism: Amycolatopsis sp. NPDC005232; assembly: GCF_040607795.1. Taxonomy (NCBI): domain Bacteria; kingdom Bacillati; phylum Actinomycetota; class Actinomycetes; order Pseudonocardiales; family Pseudonocardiaceae; genus Amycolatopsis; species Amycolatopsis sp. NPDC005232. The sequence continues at coordinate 358,447 of NZ_JBEXHL010000006.1, forward strand.
CGGCTGTCAGCAGACCGGCGCGCAGCGCCCAGCACCCGAGCATGGTGTGGCCGAACGACTGGACCACGACGCCTGTCGCCAGCCACGAAACCTGGCCGATTCCGGCGCCCGCGTAGTGGTCCGCGAGCGCGACGCCGGTGCTGGCGACGTCGGCGCCGAGTCCCACGACGAGGCCGACGACGAGCAGAACTCGTTGCGGCGCGCGGAAGAACAACGCGAGAACGGCGCCGTTGAGCGCGTACACGGTGAGCACGTCCGGTGCGTGCAGCAGGGTCAGGTTCACCAGGCCGAACGCGAGCAGGATGCCCATCCGGCGCAGGTAAGGTGCCCAGAAGTTCCCTCGCCGCGTCATGTTCTCGTACTGGATGGCCGCGCTGACGCCGAAGAGGAACGCGAAGATGAAGTGGAACTTGTCGAGCACCAGCAAGTCGACGAGCCGGCTCGCCACCGTGTCCACGGCCGACGTTTCGGGCGCGGGTCGGTGACCCGGGCTGGCTGTGGCGTAGTACGCCCCGACGTTCACGAGCAGGATCGCCATCACCGCGATCGCGCGGATGATGTCGATCGACTCGATCCGCTGCCGGACCGTCGTCATGGGTTTCGTAGCCGTGTCCACGGAAAGTTCCCTTCGTGGTGTGGTGTGGTGTGGTGAGTCAACCGCCGCCCGGACTGCTCGGGCATCGATCGCGAGGATGATCCGGGGGTGCCCGGAGGCGCTAGGTGCCACGGTCGATCAGCAGCTCAGCGAGGATGTCGTTGCGGAATCTCCGTAGTGGACTTTTAGGTCCAGATCTATCAGACTTGGGGTCACAGTACTGTGCGTCATAAAGTGGACCACAGGGTCCCGTGCCGTCTCGCTCGACCCAGCTGGCAGGATCGAGCTCAGCAAGAACGAATGGGAAGTCGAGAAACGAGATCAACTGTCATGAGCGAGAGCTTCGGCGCCGTGAGGCCGGGGAGGCTCGTGCATGCGCCACTGGTCAACCGCCGGTGGCAGGTCGCCCTCTAGGTCAGTCCACGCAGTCTGACCTCCTCGGCGGTTCCTGTTGGAGAGGAGACCTTCGACAGGTTCGCGGATTCACCTTCCCGTGGCTCCGAGTCGCCGGGGGCTCGGGGTCACCTCGATGACGTTAAGGAGCAACGATGAACGAAAAGCCCAGCCCCGCAGTCCACGAACTCCACCAAGCGGTCGATCTCGAACTTGCCGAGGTCGCTAATAGTGCCGACCCCGACGGCGACGACGTGCCGGAGCGTGAACTCTACGAGGCGGAACTGCGCAGCTTCCATGACGCTGTTGTGGCCGAGGAGAAGGCGGAGGAGGAGGAACGTAACTCCGAAAGTTAATCGTGCGGCACTAGTGCTGACCTCACGAGTGCACCTCCGTGTCGGCGCAACAGACCGTGCTTATCGCAAGGTGACGCTCGTCCGACACAACACGCCGTCTGCCGTCTGTCGCACTACGACCCCAGCCGGCCCACGGGGGGCGGCACAAATTGCCAGCAAGTCACATCAATGACAACGGGGGAGTCATCATGGGCGGCATAACGCCTCCGCCACTGACGATCGTGCAACCGGGAGAGGGAAAGGAGGGGGATCTCGGAGATATCGGAGTGGCCTTCAAGCTCTGGAGCCACGAGACAGGAGGTGCTGTGTCGATCGTGGAACACTCCTTCCCCGTCGGTGCACTGGTCGCTCCGCACCTGCATACCCGTGAGGACGAGTACTCGATCGTGACCGAGGGGGAGATCGGTTTCCGATCAGGCGACCGCGAGGCCGTACTCGGCGCAGGTGGATACATCACCAAGCCACGCGGAGAACTCCACACGATGTGGAACGCGAGCAAGACGCCCGCGCGGATGATCGAGGTGATCGCCCCGGGCGGCTTCGAAGGGTTCTTCCATGACCTGTCCGACCTGATTGCGGGCAGCCCGCCCGCCGAAGGGGAGATGGCACGCCTCGCGGCCGAGTACGGACTGGAGTTCGCCACCCCCGATTGGCTGCCGGACCTCATCGCCCGGTACGGGCTCAAGCCACCGCCTGGCCGCGACTAGCCCCGTCGCGGTGGGCGCGCCGCCGCCGCGTGCGGCCTACCGCCGAGGAGTCGACCGGCGGCGGCAGCCGAGGTCGAGAAATCCCATCCCATCCCGTCACCGAGCCGATGCGCGCGCTCGGTCGAACATCCGGAGGTATGTCATGAGCACGCAGTATCAGAAGGTTGCCGTCATCACCGGGGCCTCGCAGGGCATCGGCGCCGGCCTGGTCGAGGCCTACCGCAAGCTCGGCCACGCGGTCGTCGCCACCTCGCGCACCATCACCCCCGCCGAGGACGCGGGCGTCCTCGCGGTCCAGGGCGACATCGCCGACCCGGCCACCGCCGAACGGGTGATCTCCGCTGCCCTCGAGCGGTTCGGCCGCGTCGACACCCTGGTCAACAATGCGGGCGTCTACGTCGCCAAGCCGTTCACCGACTACACCGCCGAGGATTACGCCACC